>NZ_CP031834.1:973125-1297500 GCF_003590645.1 Mesorhizobium sp. DCY119
AGCATTTTCATTACCCCTGCGAATCCCTCGCACCCCCACCGGGGCGAGATCGGTTGAATTCGACGTGGATAATGGAGTCCAAAGGTTAAGTTGTGCTTAACCCTGTTCCTTAACTATGACGAGCACCCGGCAGGTGCTTCCCGAACGGAAAAAGCCCGCCGGAGGCGGGCTTTTCAAAGGCCTTGTCTGTCGTGAATCAGGCGGCCGTCTTGAGATCCGAAATGACGCCGACGATGTCGTTGACCACGGTCTCGACCAGCTTGGGATCGTCGCCTTCGGCCATGACGCGGATCAGCGGCTCGGTGCCGGACGGGCGGATGACGAGACGTCCGGACTGGCCGAGTCGGTTGCGTGCGTCTTCGATCGCCGCCTTGACAGGGGCTGCTTCCAGCGGCTTGCCGCCGGAGAAGCGGACGTTTTTCAGAAGCTGCGGCACCGGCTCGAACTTGCGGCACAGCTCGCTTACCGGCTTGTTCTGGCGCTTGATGCAGGCCAGCACCTGCAGGGCCGAGACGAGGCCGTCGCCGGTGGTGGAGAAATCCGAAAGCACGATATGGCCGGACTGCTCGCCGCCGATGTTCAGGCCATGGGCGCGCATATGCTCGACGACGTAGCGGTCACCGACCTGGGTGCGGTGAAGCTGCAGGCCGATATCGCCGAGGAAGCGCTCCAGACCGAGATTGGACATGACGGTGGCGACGATGCCGCCGCCGACGAGGCGGTCGTTCTGGTTCCAGGATTCGGCCACCAGCGCCATGATCTGGTCGCCGTCGACCACGGTGCCGTTCTCGTCGACGATGATCATGCGGTCGGCGTCGCCGTCCAGCGCGATGCCGATGTCGGCGCGAACCTCATGCACCTTCTTGGCAAGGCTCTCCGGATGGGTCGAGCCGCAGTCCTCGTTGATGTTGAAGCCGTTGGGGCTGTCGTGAATGGCGATGACCTCGGCGCCGAGTTCCCAAAGGGCTGCGGGTGCTACCTTGTAGGCAGCGCCATTGGCGCAGTCGATGACGACCCTGAGGCCCGACAGCGACATGGAGCGCGGCAAAGTGCGCTTGGCGAATTCGATGTAGCGGTCATGCACGCCGTCGATGCGCTTGGCGCGGCCGAGCGCGTCGGCATCGGCAAGGGCGAGGTCAATGTCCTGATCGAGCATCGCCTCGATGCGCATCTCGATCTCGTCGGAGAGCTTGTAGCCGTCCGGGCCGAACAGCTTGATGCCGTTGTCGTAATAAGGGTTGTGCGAGGCCGAGATCATCACGCCGATGTCGGCGCGCAGCGAGCGCGCCAGCATGGCGACCGCGGGCGTCGGCACCGGGCCGAGCAGGAACACATCCATGCCGGCGGCGCAGAAGCCTGCGACCATGGCGTTCTCGATCATATAGCCCGAAAGGCGCGTATCCTTGCCGAGAACGACGCGATGGCGGTGATTGCCGCGCTGGAAGGAAAGGCCGGCTGCCATGCCGACTTTCATCGCGATCTCGGCAGTCATCGGAAATTTGTTGGCGCGTCCGCGGATACCGTCGGTTCCGAAATATCGTCTGCTCATACTCTACTATCCCCGGCCGAGGACTCATGTCCCGGCGCTGCTCTTGCCATAACAAGCCGGCCGCCCGATATCACATTATGTGATTATCTGTCATGAATCCTTCGAAATTCTTTCATTTTCAGTGACTTTGATTGCATAGACCCTTCACCGCCGGAGCGCCACATCTCCATTCGAATGCGCGAAGGTGTTCAGACACTTGCATTGGCGCATGATCCGGCCGGGAAATCGATTCCGATTTTCGGTGGATGGGCTAACGCATCGAGGCAATCCAGTCGCGCAACAGGGCTACTGCTTCCGGGTCTGCGACATGGCGGCCAAGCTCCGGCATCATGACGCCGGGCTCGGTGCTTTCGACGCGGTAGGGCAGGATCGAGCCGTCGGCATCGCCGGGCTTGATGTCGAAGGAGCGGTCGCCCGAACCCTTGCCGGCCGCCACCGGCCGCTTGCCGACGCCGTAGCGCACTCTGTCCTTCTCGCCCCAGGTCAGGAACAACCCTGAATTGCTGGCCGCCCCTTCCGCCCGATGGCAGTGAGCGCAATTGACGTCGAGCCAGGCGCGGGCGCGGGCATCGAGCGGGGCGGCGGCATCGCGCCAGTCCGGCACAGCGGGGGACGATGCCGGCAGGCCGGACAGGATTTTTGTCTCGGCCCAGTGGGCAAGCTGGTTCTGCAGGCCCGAGGCGTAGGGATAATCACCATTCAGGTTGCGCGCCTTGGGGCCTAGCGGCACGATCTCGCCGTTGAAGGCATGGCAGCCCTTGCACTGGTTCTTGTTGGGCACGGCATAGGTGAAGCTGAGCGGCGTGCCGTCTGCCTTGACCGTTGCGATCTCGACCTTGGCGCCGGTGATCTTCAGCGTCGCCTCGGTCTGCTCGTCGTTCCACAGATAGGCCCAGGCCTGCCAGCCGCCCTCATGCTTGAGCAGCACGCGGGTTTCGATCAGGCGTATGTCCTTTTCGGGCGCGGGGAAAGCAAAGGTTTTTATGAGTGCGGTGCCGATGGGGAAGTCGAAGGCTTCGGTGTCGTCGTAGGTCGCTGACTGGCCTTCGGGAAGGTAGACGAAGCGGTATTTCAGGGCATTGTCGGAGAAGAGCGGCGTTATCGGCGCGAAGGGGGTGACGTTCTCGGCAGCTATTTGCTTCGTGATATCGGTGAAGAAGCCGAATTCGGACAGGAGTTTTGGCGGGGTGTCGGCGAGGATGGCTTCGGGGGAGATGGCGAAAGCGGGGGAGGTGGCGGTGAAGAAGGCGATCGCCAGCAGCAAGAGAATGTAAGGGCTTGCTCGTCTTGCGCTGGCGCTGCCCCTCATCCGCCTGCCGGCACCTTCTCCCCGTATAGTGACGGGGAGAAGGAGGTTGCCCGCAACGTTGACGCTTCCTTCTTCTCCCCGTTCACGGGGAGAAGGTGCCGGCAGGCGGATGAGGGGCAGCGCCAAGCCAACAAACATTGCGCAAATCCTGTGAATCAAGCTTGCGATTGACCGCTTCATCGAGCGAGTTCCGCCTAAGCCCCGTTCTCCTGCGGCAGCTTCACCGCAGCCGGCTCCGGCAAACTCCCCTTATACGCCGAGATATCCGTATCCGGCGATGTCGACCACGGCAGCATCAGCTGCGAGATCATTTTCAGATTGGCAAATGTCGTGCCCTCGGCCTCGTCGACATAGATGCGGTCGGCGGCTGAGACCCAGGTGAGATATTCGGGAATGCGGGTGACGCCGTCCCAGATGATGCTCGGCACCGGCGTGCCGGAGACATCGGAGATGGTCTTGCCGACCTCGCCGTCCGGCGCGTTGCCGCCCTCGCCATAGGTGTTGCCATGGACGAAGACACCGCGCGGCACGAACATGTAGTTGTCGTCTTCGTATTTGTTGGGATAGGCGGCGATCAGCACATGGGTGGTGGCGTTGCCCGACAGGCGGTTGCCGAAGACATGGACGTTGCGGTTGGCCATGACCATGATGCCCATGCCCTTCGGCACCATGGCGACGGTGTTGCCCTTGGGCGCGAAATTGGCTGTATCGTTGTCGACCACGTCATTGTCGAAGACGCGGATGTCGTGGCCGCCCTGCACCGGCAGGTTGGGCAGGTCGAAGATGAGGATGCCGCCGGTGTTGTGGGTGGCGGTGTTCTTGTAGACGTCGGCCTTCATCGAATTCTCGATCTCGATGCCGGCGACGTTGTATTCGGCGCGCGAATTGCGCACCACGATGTTCTCGCTCTGGCCGACATAGATGCCGGCGTCCGCCGCCCCCTTCACCGTCACGCCATCGACCAGAATGTTCTTGGAGGTGACGGGATAGACGCCGTAGGCGCCGTTGTTGGCGTCCGGCCCGTTGGTCCATTCGACGCGCAGGTTGCGGAAGGTAATCTGGTCCGAGCCCTTGGCCTTGACGCCGTCGCCCTTGGAATCCTCGACGGCGAAATCCTCCAGCACCACCCGGTCGGACGTCACCAGCAGGCCCTCGCCCGAGCCGGTCTGGCCCTTGAAGGAGAGGATCGTCGCATCGGGCCCTGCGCCCTTGACCAGCACGTCGTCGACATCGAGCGACAGGCCCTCGGTGAGTTCGAATTTTCCAGCGCCGATGGCAATCGTGTCGCCGGGCTTGGCCATGATCAGCGCCTCGGTCAGGCGTTCGGCGGCACCGTCTCCGGCTTCGACAGGGATCTCTGCGGCCAGAAGCGGGCCGCAGGCGGCAGAGGTCAAAAGCACGGTAAGAAAGGCCGCGCGCGGCGACAATGAACGCATGAAAATCCTCCCTCTTTGCATTGACGATGCTCCCGCGATCCATCAAAGTCAATAAAGATGAAACAGTTTCAGCTTTTGCCGAAGCCGGAAGCCGGCGCACCCGCCACCGGTCCTGTGGTGCCGCGCCAGAAGCGAGCGCAGCGCACGCGCACGGCTCTGCTGGCGGCGGCGGAGGCGCTTGTCGCCACTGAGGGGGCGGACGCCGTGACGACGACGCGGCTCGCCGAGATCACCGGCGTTTCGGTCGGCACGATCTACCGCTATTTTTCCGATCGCGAGCAACTGCTGCTTGCCGCCTATGACGGCACCGTCGTGCGCATCGTCGAGACATGCGGCGAAGCCCTTGCGGATCTCGATCCCGGCATGCCGATGGCGGCGGCAGCAAGGAAACTGCTCGGGCTCTATCTCGATACCGCCGAGACCATTCCTGCGCATTCCGGTCTGTTGGCGGCCATGCGGGCGCTTCGTCCGATCGAGGCCGACCAGGGCGGCGGCAACGAGGCCAGCATCGTCGGCGATATCGTGGCGCCGTTTCTGCAGAAGTTTTCAGCCGGAAGCGGTGCTGTCGATCCTTCTCGCCTGCATTTCCTCAGCGTGCTGATGGGAACGCTGGTCGATCTATACCTCGTGACGCCGGATACTTCGGATCGGACAGGGCTGCGCGAGGAGATTGAAGCGCATATGTTGCTGGCGCTGGAGCGTCTTTCCGGCTGAAACCGCCAAGATCATGCCAGCGAAGTTTTAGTCATAACAACGTCCGAAATAGATAGTATCTGGCGCAACTGTCCGTTGCAGGGTAAAGATTTGCTCAGGGACGTTTTGTGGGCAGCATTTACGGAGAATTGCCATGCTCTTCAACAAACTAGTCACCCTATCGGGCTTCGCGGCCATCGCCCTGTTCATGGCCTCGCCAGCCAGCGCGCTGACCATGAAGGAATGCAGCGCCAAGTATAACACGGCCAAGGACGCCGGCTCGCTCGGCGGGCAGACCTGGAACCAGTTCCGCAAGGCTGAATGCGCGGCCGACGATGCCGCTGCAACCGCGCCGGCCAAGGCCGACACCAAGAAAGCTGCAAAGACGACCAAGAAGGCTTCCGACACGGCAGCTGCCGATGACGAGGCCAAGGGCCTGTCGATGAAGGAATGCAGCGCCAAATACAATGCCGCCAAGGATGCCGACGCGCTGAATGGCATGAAGTGGAACGACTTCCGCAAGGCCCAGTGCGGCCCGGGCGCCAGCACCACCGTAGCCGCCAAGCCGGCCAAGGCTTCGAAGTCGTCCGACACGGCAGCTGCCGGAGACGAGGCCAAGGGCCTGTCGATGAAGGAATGCAGCGCCAAGTACAACGCAGCCAAGGATGGCGACGCGCTGAACGGCATGAAGTGGAACGACTTCCGCAAGGCCGAATGCGGCCCGGGCGCCAGCGCCACGATGGCTGCAAAGCCGGCGGCAGCTTCCGACGACGACGCCAAGGGCCTGTCGATGCAGGAATGCAGCACCAAGTACAATGCCGCCAAGGACGCGAACGCGCTGAACGGCATGAAGTGGAACGACTTCCGCAAGGCCCAGTGCGGCCCCGGCGCCAGTGCCACGATGGCGGCAAAGCCGGCGAAAGCTTCGAAGTCTGACACCGCTGCTGCCGACACCGGCGGCAAGGGCCTGACGATGAAGGAATGCAGCGCCAAGTACAGCGCCGCCAAGGACGCCAATTCGCTCGGCGGCCAGAGCTGGAACCAGTTCCGCAAGTCGTCCTGCAGCGCCTCGGCAGCCGACGACGACACCGTGCCGAACCTCGACCAGGCGACCTACGATGGCGAGCCGGACCAGCCGACCGTCACCGCGCCGCGCGGCGTCAGCTTCCCGAAGGCCGTGTCGAAGAAGTTCGCCACCGAGACCCCCGGCAAGGCACGCATGCACACCTGCCTTGAGCAGTATTACGACAACAAGGACAGCGACAAGCTCGCCGGCCTGCGCTGGATCCAGAAGGGCGGCGGCTACTACAGTCTCTGCAACGCCCGCCTGAAGGCCAGCGTGTCCGGTTAAGCGCCGACCGTTTCAGGACAACGCAAAAGCCCGCGCACCGAAAGGTTCGCGGGCTTTTTGTTGGGTCCGCCCGAACGCAACGCCCTCGAGATCAAAATTCTTGCATAGTGTTTGCTACATCAGGCCGCCATATTCCATCATCTTCCTGGCCGATGAAACGGGAGGTGAAGCTCCAGAACCTATATGGGGCGAGAAGATACTCTCGACGCGATCATGCGTGTCGATCGGCGTCTTCCCGGAAATAGACGGCAGGACGCGGCTTGCGTTCGGCCCTGCACGAGAAGTGTGGTTGAGGCGAGACGCGGATTTCGACGACTTCATCGAAACACCGACCCGGACATTGTTCGTGAGCACTGCAACAGGTGTCGTGCTTGTGATGGGGTTCATCGAGACGGAAATAACGCGCGTGCGAATCTGGCGCAGCCATCCCGATTGGCCGACACGCGTAACGGTTGCCTATGGCTGACGCTGTTCCTTGATTACTTCACGGAGCATCCGCGTCTCTTTCCTCCACCCCCTGCACCAACTCCCGCAGCAGATCGGCAAGGGCGGCGCGCTTTTCCGGGCTGAGCTTTTCGAGGAACTGCATCTCGCTCGCCATGTCGGCGCGGAACGCTTCTTCCGCGCGCGTCTGGCCTTCCGGCGTCAGCGCGACGAAGAAGCTGCGGCCGTCCTCGGGTGATTTTTCGCGGGTGATAAGCCCTGCTTTCTCCAGCCTTCCCAGCCTGTGGGTCAGGCCGCCGGAAGAAATCATCAGCGATGTGTAGAGGTCGGTCGGGGTCAGCCTGTAGGGAGGGCCGGAGCGGCGCAGCGTGCTGATGACATCGAACTCGCCGCGGTCGAGGCCGAAGCCGGCGAAGGTCGCCTCTATGCTTGGGCGGATGAGGTTCGATAGGCGGTAGGCCCGCCCGAGGATCGTCATCGGCGTGGTGTCGATATCAGGCGCTTCACGGGCCCATTGGCCGCGCAGGCGATCGACATGGTCGGGTTTCGGCTTGTCGCTCATGCTTGTCTCCATGGAAAGCCTATAGGCTCATTATATCTTGACGTGAAGATATTTCTTCGCTAGATATCTTCACGTCAAGATAGTTTTGCCGCATCAATCGAACCAACCGGGAGAAGCAAGATGTACGAAGTCATTCGCCGCACCGAACCGAAGCCCGGCGCAAGCCGCACCGTTCTCTTCCAGGGCAACGAGCATGGCTCCGAAGTGTCGTTCTTTCTTGTCGACAACGATCCGGGGCAGGGGCCGGGGCTACATGTCCACCCCTATACGGAAACCTGGGTCGTGCGCTCGGGTGAGGCCGAATTTACCGTCGGGCGGGAAAAAACCCGCGCCACCGCCGGTGATATCGTCGTGGGCGCCGCCAACATCCCGCATAAATTCGTCAATGTGGGAACAGGCCGGCTGGAGATCGTCTGCATTCACGCCAACGACCGCGTCGTGCAGGAGTTTCTGGAAGAGGCGAATGCTTAGTTGAGCAGGCAGGGTTTGTTCGCATAAACCCCTCTCCGTCGCGCTTCGCGCGCCACCTCTCCCCCGCCTTGCGGGGGCGAGGAACCCAAGTTCTGAAATGTCGCGGCCTCGATGGGTACCGGTTCCTCGCCCCCATGAAATGGGGGAGAGGTGGCGCGCGAAGCGCGACGGAGAGGGGGCTGAGCGGCCAAACGAAAAACGCCGCCGGATTTTCATCCAGCGGCGTTTCACATTCCTTAAAAGTATTTAGTTTTGTGGCTGAGGCTCCATGCCGCCCTCGGGCTCCTCGCCCTTCTTGCGGCGGCCACCGGTCGAACCGGCCTTCGGCACGGCCGAACCGCGGCTCGGGGGCGTGTCGTCGCCGAGGTCGCGCGACGGCTTCTTGCCGGCCATCAGCTGCTTGATCTCTTCGCCGCTCAGCGTCTCGTATTCGAGCAGGCCTTCGGCGATCGCGATCCATTCCTTCTTCTTCTTGGTCATGATCCGCATCGCTTCGGCATAGGCCTCGTCGATCAGGCGGCGCACTTCGGCGTCGATGATCTGCGCGGTCTCTTCCGAGACGTTCTGCGTGCGAGCCACCGAATGGCCGAGGAAGACCTCTTCCTGGTTGTCGCCATAGGCGACGCGGCCGAGCTTGTCGGAATAGCCCCACTGGGTCACCATCGAGCGCGCCAGCTTGGTCGCCTGCTGGATGTCGGAGGAAGCGCCGGAGGTGATGTTCTCCTTGCCGAACTTCAGTTCCTCGGCGACGCGTCCGCCCATCATGATCGCAAGGCGCGAGATCATCCAGGTGTAGGTCACCGAGTAGCGGTCGCCTTCCGGCAGCTGCATGACCATGCCCAGCGCGCGGCCACGCGGAATGATGGTGGCCTTGTGCAGCGGGTCGGCCTTCGGCACGTTCAGCGCGACGACGGCGTGACCGGCCTCGTGATAGGCGGTGTTGGTCTTTTCTTCCTGCGTCATGGCCGAGGAGCGGCGCTCCGCGCCCATCATGATCTTGTCCTTGGCGTCCTCGAATTCGGCCATGGTGACGAGGCGCTTGTTGCGCCGCGCAGCCATAAGGGCCGCCTCGTTGACGAGGTTGGCGAGATCAGCACCTGAGAAGCCCGGCGTGCCGCGCGCGACGACCTTGAGGTCGACATTCGGGGCCAGCGGCACGTTGCGCACATGCACCTTCAGGATCTTCTCGCGGCCGACGATGTCGGGGTTCGGCACCACGACCTGACGGTCGAAGCGGCCCGGACGCAGCAGCGCGGGGTCGAGAACGTCGGGGCGGTTGGTAGCGGCGATCAGGATGATCGATTCATTGGCCTCGAAACCGTCCATCTCGACGAGCAGCTGGTTCAGCGTCTGCTCGCGCTCGTCATTACCGCCGCCGAGGCCGGCGCCGCGATGGCGGCCGACGGCGTCGATTTCGTCGATGAAGATGATGCAGGGCGCGTTCTTCTTGGCCTGGTCGAACATGTCACGCACGCGGGAGGCACCCACGCCGACGAACATTTCGACGAAGTCCGAACCCGAAATGGTAAAGAAGGGCACATTCGCCTCACCCGCCACCGAGCGGGCGAGCAGCGTCTTGCCGGTACCGGGAGGGCCGACGAGCAGCACGCCGCGCGGGATCTTGCCGCCCAGCCGCTGGAATTTCTGCGGGTCGCGCAGGAATTCGACGATTTCTTCCAGGTCTTCCTTGGCTTCGTCGACGCCGGCGACATCGCCGAAGGTGACGCGGCCATGCGCCTCGGTCAGAAGCTTGGCTTTGGACTTGCCGAAGCCCATGGCGCGGCCGGAGCCGGACTGCATCTGGCGCATGAAGAAAATCCACACGCCGAGGATGAGGATCATCGGCAACCACGAAAGCAGCATCGAGAACAGCGAGCCGGAGCCGTCGTTCTCAGGACGCGCCTGGATGGTGACGTTCTTGTCCTGCAGGCGCTGCACCAGTGTCGCATCGCCCGGAGAATAGGTCTGGAAGGCGCTGGCGCTGTCGTTATAGGTGCCCGAAATGCGATCGCCGGCAATCGTTACCGTCTTGACGCGGCCCGCCTCGACCTCCTTCAGGAAATCCGAATAGGCGACATCGTTCGATGCGCCCCGCGTCTGCGGCGTCTGGAACAGATTGAACAACGCGATCAGAAGAACGGCGATGATCGCCCAGAGCGCGAGATTACGATAATTCGGATTCATCGATTATCCTGTTCGTGCCCGCAAGCGGACACGCATTGTTGGTGAAAAGCTTGGCTCTAACATAGGCACCGTCTCGGCCAATGCCAAGCAGAAGAGCACGGATCGGTTAAGCTTTAGCTTTGTGGCCTCGCCATGGCGAAGCGGGCAGGGGCTCAGCGCCCAGCAGCGCAACGACGGCGCGGGCTGGTTCGAGATCGAAAGCCGGCAGAAAACGCGCCCACGGAGCCGCAACCGGCGTCGCCCTGAGCCCCCACAAAGCGGCGTCTGCGGCAATCCGGCCGAGGCATTCTTCGTCCTGCCACAGCGCTGGCTCGGCGGCCAGGGCAGGGCGGACAAGGCTTGCCGGCGGGTTTTCCGTCTGTGTCGCCAAGGACTTGGCCTGCAGCAGTCCGAGCGGCGCGACGGTGGCGCCGTCGACCGAAGCGGTGCGCGCGATGCGGTAGCGGCCGTCCCAGATCATGCCGTCATCGGGTATCGATAAGGCCGGCAGTCCGCGCGTCTCGCGGTGGAAAAAAATGCCGGTTCGCCGCTTGTCGATCACCGTCCGCGACAATGTGGCGCAAAAAGTGTCCCGCCCAAGATGGCCGAAAAGTTCGGTGGCGCGCGCTTCGTCGGGCAGGAAAGGCGTGCCGCCGACGACTGCAAGCAGGATGCGCAGCGCGTAGACGGCGGCGTCGCGATTTTTCGGCGCTGCGAAATCGCGGTCGAGCCGCAGAAGCCCGGGTGCCGGGCGGCTGGCAAATGCATCGATCAGGGCGGCGGCTTTGGCACCCAGCCGCATACGTTCGCCGGCAGCTTCACCGGCAATCTCCAGTGCTTCGGCCACCCGCTCGCTATCCTGTCTAAGTTCTGCCCGCATGCGCGGGCGCTCGAAGGTCTCGTTGGTGTTGGTCGGGTCGTCCAGCCATGCAACGCCCAGCGCGCGCAAAAGGTCGCGCAAGGCTTCGCGGCGCGTGCCGAGCAGCGGCCGGGCGATCCAGGCGCTGCTATCGAACAGGGTCGCCGGCGCCATGCCGGCAAGCCCGCGCCCGTCGTCCTGCCGCGCCTTGCGCATCAGCACCGTCTCGGCCTGGTCGTCGGCGGTATGGCCGGTGAGGACAAGGTCGGTGCCTTCGAGCTGTGCTGCCTGCGCCAGCAGCCTGTAGCGCGCCTCGCGCGCGGCGGCGGGAATGCCGGTCGCCGGCTTTTCGCCGGTCCATGTCATGGTGCGGTGGGCGATGCCGTGGCGGGCAGCGAGTTGCGCGACATCGTCGGCCTCGTCTGCCGAGCCCGGCCGCAGTGCGTGATCGACGGTCACCGCCACCAGCCGGGTCGCCGGGTCGGTCCGGTCGAGAAAGGATTTTACCAGGAGAAGAAGGGCGAGCGAGTCGCTGCCGCCGGAAACCGCTGCGATCAGCGCGCGGCGGGGCGCGACATCAAAATTCGAGAATAGCTGAAGCGGGTCGATACCCACCGGAGCGGTCAGCACGCGGCAAGCGCCTGTTCCTGCTTGATGCGCTCCTTGAGGGCGCCGGAAACTTCGGGATAGCGCTTGCCGATTTCGCCGAAGGTGGCGCAGGCAACGTCGCGCTGATGCAGGCCGACAAGCGAGACGCCGAGCTTGAACAGCATGTCGGGCGCTTTCTTGGCCTTGGGGAATTCCTTGTTGGCGGCGAGGAAGATTTCAGCCGCGTCGCGATATTTCTGCTGTCCGAGCAGGGCCTCGCCGAGCCAGTAGCGCGAATCAGCCGTCTTGGGGTCGGCCGGGAAACGCGCAATGTGATCGCGGAAGCCGGATTCCGCCGTGCTGTAGTCGCCCGAAAGAATGAACTGGTAGGAGTTGCGATAGACCTCGTCCGGATCGTCGGTCGCGGGCAATGCTGCGACGACCGTGCCATTCGAAGGTGCCGCGTCGTCGTTGTTGGCTGGCGCGTCCAGGTCGCTGCCGCCGACCGAAGCCTGGTCGCCGACGCTGCCGCTGGTGACGTTGCCATCGGCGTCGAAGGTGATCGTGCCGAAGGTCGTCGGGGCTTTTCCCGTTCCGTTGCTTGGCGGGGTGGTGGCGCCGCCGCCGTTCTCGCCGATGACCTGCTCGACGCTCTGCGATGACGAACCGCCGGTTGCGGCGGTCGTCTGCTTGTCGGAAGACGCCGCGGAATTCTCCGCGACGCTTCTATTGGTCTTGCCCGAGCCCGCGTCGGACTTCTTCTTGCCTTCAAGCTCCTGGAAGCGGAACTCGTTGTCTTCCTGCATCTTGCGGAGCTGTTCCTGCATCTGCAGAATCTGGAAGTTGAGTTCCTCGACCTTGCCGTTCAGCGAACGGATCTGCTCTTCGAGGCCGCTGACGCGTGGATCGCCGGCTTGTGCGACCTGATACGTGCCGCCGCTGCGGTTGCCGAAAACGCCCGGCAGGCCTGCGGCTGGCGATGGTGTGGAAATACCCGCGCCGTCGCTTCTGCCTGGGCCGTGTCCCGGTCCGGCGTCACGCGCAAAAGCCGCGCCTGAAAGCAATAGCACGGCAAGTGTGCCGCTCAGGATGGATCGAAAATACATGTGCCTCTCGCCATTGAAAAACGGGAAATCGCGCGGTTGCGCACCGCCTTTTATCAGGGAGCGAGACTTCGGCCAAATTTTGTTTACAAAATGTGGCAATGAAAAAGGCGGCCCTTGAGCCGCCTTTCCAAAACAGGTGTTGCTAATTTACCGCTTGTGGCGGGATCAGGCTCTCTGCTCGCGCATGATCTTGTCCGTAAAGTCTGCAACTTTACGGGATCAAGCGCTTAACTTCCGGCGCCGGAGAGCGTGGTGACGGCGCGACGGTTCTGCGACCAGCAGGAAATGTCGTCGCAGACGGCGACCGGGCGTTCCTTGCCGTAGGAGATCGTCTTCAGGCGGTTGGAGGCGACGCCGCGGGCGACGAGGAAGTCGCGGGCGGCGGCGGCGCGGCGTGCGCCGAGTGCCAGGTTGTATTCGCGGGTGCCGCGCTCGTCGGCATGGCCTTCGACGACGATGGCGTAGTTGCCATACTTGTTCAGCCACTGGGCCTGACGGGACAGGATGCCCTGCGCGTCAGCGCGGATCGACGAGGAGTCGGTATCGAAGAAGATACGGTCGCCGACATTGACGGTGAAGTCCTGGGCCGAGCCAGGCGTTGCAGCGCCCGCGCCGCCCAGGCCGAGATCGGCTGCGCTGTTAGGGGTTTTCTTGGAAGCACAGCCGGCGATAGCCAGCGACATCATCAAGGCGATGACCACAGGGTTGGTTGCTAGTTTAGCGATGCGGCGCATCCCGCCTCTCCTTCGCATTCGAGTGATTTCGTTGATCGATCAGTAACCACATCGCAGTTAACCGCCGGTCAAGAAACAGGGTTAATGATTGGTTGCCGGCGCCCGTCCGCGCCCGGCATACGACCCACATTCCATTTCCCGCGCACCGTAGGCCGAAATGCGGCGGAAACGCGGCGATCCTATGAACCGCCGCGTTCTGAAGGCTTTCGTTTTACTCAAGCAGCGGCGACCAGGCCGGGTCGGAGGCGTAGTTGGCCGTCGGGATGGCCTGTTCGTTGCGGCCCGTCAGGTCGATCGAGTGGAGCTTCGGTCCGCCCGCACCTGCGGCGTCGCGGAAGAACATCAGCACGCGGCCATTGGGCGCCCAGGTCGGGCCTTCCTGCTGGAAGCCCGAGGAAAGAATGCGCTCGCCCGAACCGTCGGTCTTCATCACACCGATCTGGAACTGGCCGCCTGCCTGCTTGGTGAAGGCGATCAGGTCGCCGCGCGGCGACCATACCGGCGTCGAATAGGTGCCGTCGCCGAAGGAGATGCGGGTCTGGCCTGAACCGTCCGCGCCCATGACGTAAATCTGCGGGCGGCCGCCGCGGTCGGAGGTGAAGACGACCTTGGAGCCGTCCGGTGAATAGGACGGCGAGGTGTCGATCGAGTTCGAATTGGTCAGGCGCGTGGTGGTGCGGCTGCGCAGGTCCATGGCGAAGACGTTGGAATTGCCGTCGTCGCGCAGCAGGCTCATGATGACCTTCTGGCCGTCGGGCGAGAAGCGCGGGGCGAAGGTCATGCCGGGGAAATTGCCGACGAGTTCGCGCTGGCCGGTCTCGATCTGAAGCAGATAGACCTGCGGCTGGCCGCTCTCATAGGACATGTAGGTGATTTCCTGGCGCGTCGGCGAAAAGCGCGGCGTCAGCACGATCGAACGGCCATCGGACAAATAGCGGATGTTCGCGCCGTCCTGGTCCATGATGGCGAGGCGCTTCTTGCGCTGGTTCTTGGCGCCCGATTCGTCGATGAAGACGACGCGGGTGTCGAAATAGCCCTTCTCACCGGTCAGGCGCTCATAAATGGCGTCGGCGATGATGTGGGCGACGCGGCGCGAATTGGCCCGCGAGGAGAAGAACTGCTCGCCGATAAGCTGCTGGCCGGCAAAGGTGTCCCACAGCCGGAACTCCGCCTTCAGCCTGCCGTCCGCTTCCTGGCTGACCCGGCCGGTGACGAGCGCCTGTGCGTTGATGACCTTCCAGTCCTCGAAGCGCGGGGCGGCGTCCGGATTGGAGATCTTTTCGATGAAGGCGCCCTTGTCGATCGGCGCGAACAGGCCGGAACGCTTCAGGTCGGCTGCGACGATGCTGGAAATCTCGGCACCGACTGCATCACCCGACAGGAAGTCGGTGATGGCGACCGGCAGCGGCTCGACCGTGCCCTTGTTGACGTCGATCTCGACCAGCGCATGGGCCGGCAGAGTGGCGACCGCGCTCAGCCCCGTGGCAAGCGCCCCCATCAGCATGATCGTCTTGAAAAAATTCTTCATGAAGTTCGGCCTCTTTGGTCCAGATGCGCGGATGTGGGTCAGAACATCTCGCTGGGGTCGAAATTGACGATGACGTCAGCCCAGGCGTCATATTTATCGGCGGGAAGATTGTAGGGCGAGCAACGCGAGACGGCGCGGCGGGCAGCTTCTGCGGCCGCACGTTCGACGCCGGAGCTGCCGCCACCGGAAATGATCTCGGGGCTGCCTTCCAGCGCGCCGGTGCGGTCGAGCTTGAACTTGACCGAGACTTTCAGCGTGTCGCCGTCGAGCGCGCCGGCCGGAATGTTCCAGCAGCGCTGCACCTGGCCGCGCAGCGCGTCCATTTCGCTCATCGACAGCTTGGAGCCGCCGGTGGTCTTTTCGCCGCCCAGCGATGCCTGTTCGGTCGAGCGCTTGGCGCCGCCACCGGAAGCCTTGTCCTTGTTGAGGAGGGCTGCGACCTCGTCGGCGTTGAATGACTTTTCCGTCGATTTCGGCTTGGCGGCTGCTTCCTTGGCCGGCTTTTCGGCTTCCTTGCGGTCCGGCGTCTTTGCCGTCTGGGCCTGTGGCGGCTGCGGCTTGGCCGCCGGCGAGGGCGCGGTATTCGGCAACTGGACGGTCTCGGCGTCGGGCTTTTCAGCCGCGATCGTCTCGGCCACCGGGTCCGGCTTCACTTCCTGCTTGGGCTGCGGCTGCGGCGTCACTTCGGTGGCGGGCACCGGCGTCGGCTTGGGCTCTTCCTGCTTCACCGGTTCGGGCTTGGGCTGCTCGGGCGCAGGCTTGGGTGTCGGCTCGGGCGAGGGCGGCGGCGCGTCGGCTGCTTCCACCGGCTTGGGCTTGGCTTCCGGCGTCGGCTTCTTGTCGGTGTCGACGGTGTTTTCGCCGACCTTCTGCGCGTCCGGCACGATGTCGGGGCGCTGCGTCGGCTTGGGCGCAGGCTTTTCATTGACGGCGGCGGTCTTGTCGCCCTGCTGGATCTGGGTGATTTCCTCGATCGGAATGATGTCGACCGGAAACGCCTCGACATCGGCGACCTCGAGGGCGCTCGGTGCCGACAGCGTCAGCATGCCGAAGGTAAGGACCGCGACATGCAGGACAACCGATGTGGTGAGACCGGCCTTCATCGAATTCTACTGGTCCTGTTCCTGCAGCGTCACAAGGCCGATCTTGGTGTAGCCGGCCGCCTGGATGCGGGCCATCACCTTCATGACCGTGCCGTAGTCGGCGGTCTTGTCGCCGCGCACATAGATGCGTTCCTCATAGCCGGCCTGCGCGATCGCGCCGAGCTTGGGCACCAGTTCCTCGATCGGGATCTCGGTTTCCTGGATATGGATCTGGCCGGCCTGGTTGATCGAGATGGTGATCGGCTGGGTTTCGGAATTCAGCGCCTTGGCCTGCGTTTCGGGCAGGTCGATCGGTACGCCGACCGTCATCAGCGGGGCTGCCACCATGAAGATGATGAGCAGCACCAGCATCACGTCGACGAAAGGCGTGACGTTGATTTCGGACATCAGGCCGTGATGGCGGCCGCGCCGCCTGTGGCCGCGCCCTCCGCGTCCGCCTCCCGCCGCTCCTACAGACATTCCCATGATTGCTCTACCTCAGGCCTTGGCCGCGACTTTTTCATCGATTTGGCGCGAGAGTATGGCGGAGAACTCGTCCGCGAACCCTTCCATACGCACCGCGATCTTGCTCGCGTCCGATGACAGCTTGTTGTAGGCGATGACCGCCGGGATAGCGGCGAGCAGGCCGATAGCGGTCGCCAGCAGCGCTTCGGCGATGCCGGGGGCGACGACGGCGAGGTTGGTCGACTTCGATCCGGCGATGGCCTGGAACGAGGTCATGATGCCGACCACGGTGCCGAACAGGCCGATGAAGGGGGCTGCCGAACCGATGGTGGCGAGGAAGCCGAGCCGGCCTTCCATGCGCTCCATCTCGCGGGTCAGCGCCAGGTCCATCGCCTTGTCGATGCGGGTCTGGAGGCCCAACGGTGCCTTTGCGCCCTTCTCAAAACTCTTCTTCCACTCGCGCATGGCAGCGACGAAAATCGCGCCCATGCCGGTGGTCTTGCGGTCCGACAGCGTGCGGTAAAGTTCTTCCAGCGACTGTCCCGACCAGAAGATCTGCTCGAAGCGGTTCAGTGCCGAGCGCATCCGGCTATAGGCGATGAGCTTGTCGACGACGATCGCCCAGGTCCAGACGGAAGCGCCGAGCAGGCCGAGCATCACCAGCTTGACGACCCAGCCGGCCTGCCAGAAAAGCGCCCAGATGGACAGTTGTGCGCTCGGTTCGGCGAGTGCGAGATTTTCCATGATAAGACAGTCCTTAATATTTCCGGGCGCCGCTCGCGGCCCGCCCTTGCGCATCATCCCATGTGGTCCGTTCGCGCGAAGCTTCCGGAAGTGCCCCAAAATGCGCCGTTGCCGGCCTTTTCAAGGCGAAATTTGGTCAAAGGAAGGCGTTAAAAAAAGACGCATTCCTAACGATCTTCTTCATGAACTGTTATGGTTAAGGATGAGTTAGTGTTTGCGGCGCGCGAATGCGAAGCTTTTATTTTTCCGCAAGTCGCTCTTCAGACCGCGTGGCTCAGCAATACAGTCAGCCCGATCGCCCCCAGCGCCAGCACCGCCAGCTTCCAGAAATCGCGCCGCTGCCTGAGGCCCGGCAAGCCAAGCGGCTTGATGAGCTGGATTGCCATTATGGCTATGATGACGAGCGACAGCGCCTTGGACATGGCCGTGTTTGAGCAGCAATGCGGGTGGCTGTCAAAGTGGTTGTCTGGTTGTCTCTGAACGCAGGGCAATTGCGCTTGAAGGACCCCCACCCCTAACCCCTCCCGACAAGGGGGAGGGGGACAATTTCGTCGCCATCGCCACGAGAAACAGTGAAGATTGGGGCGGAGCGCGCGGAAAATTTCCCTCCCCCTTGTGGGGAGGGGCTAGGGGTGGGGTCCTTCACCCGCTCAGACCCATCAGAATTCCCCCCGGCGATAGTCCGTTTATCCCTTAGTCAGATGGACGCCTGCCCTGATCTTCATCTAAGACGGCCACAGTCTGTCGCCGCTTGGGAGGTGTTGCGATGCGTTCGCGTTATCATGAAGTCTATGAAAGCTGGCAAAAGGACCCGGAGGCGTTCTGGGCCGAGGCAGCGCGCGACATCGACTGGGTAAAGCCGTGGGACGAGGTCTTTGATGCCGACGCCGGCGTCTATGGCCGCTGGTTCGCGGGCGCCGAATGCAACACCTGCTTCAACGCGGTCGACCGCCATGTCGCCGGTGGCCGCGCCGGCCAGCTCGCGTTGATTTACGACAGCCCGATCACCGGCACCCAGAAAAAATTCACCTATGCCGAGCTTCTGGCGGAAGTCACCGCACTCGCCGCCGTGCTCCAGGATCAGGGTGTGGAAAAGGGCGATCGCGTCATCATCTACATGCCGATGGTGCCGGAAGCGGTCTTCGCCATGCTCGCCTGTGCCCGCATCGGTGCCGTCCATTCGGTGGTGTTCGGCGGCTTTGCCGCGCGCGAACTCGCAACCCGGCTGGACGACGCGACGCCGAAGCTGATCATCTCCGCCTCCTGCGGCATCGAGCCGGGACGCGTGGTCGCCTACAAGCCGTTGCTCGACGGCGCCATCGAACTGGCGTGGCACAAGCCTTCCGCCTGCATCGTCCTTCAGCGCGAGCAGCAGACCTGCGACCTGATCCCCGGCCGCGATGTCGACTATGCCGAGACGGTTGAAGCTGCGAAGGCCTTTGGCCGCGTGGTGCCCTGCGTGCCGGTCGCCGCCACCGATCCGCTCTACGTGCTCTACACCTCCGGCACGACCGGCCAGCCCAAGGGCGTCGTACGCGACAATGGCGGGCACATGGTGGCGCTGAAATGGTCGATGGAAAACGAATACGGCGTCAAGCCGGGCGAGGTGTTCTGGGCCGCTTCCGATGTCGGCTGGGTGGTCGGTCATTCCTACATCGTCTATGCGCCGCTGCTGCATGGCTGCACCACCATCCTGTTCGAGGGCAAGCCGGTCGGCACGCCCGATGCCGGCACCTTCTGGCGGGTGATTTCCGAGCATGGCGTCGTTGCCCTGTTCACCGCCCCGACCGCCTTCCGCGCCATCAAGGGGCAGGACCCGAAGGGCGAGTTCGTGCCGAAATACGACCTCTCGAAATTCCGCACGCTGTTCCTTGCCGGCGAGCGCGCCGACCCCGAAACGATCAAATGGGCAGAGCGCAACCTCAACGTCCCCGTCATCGATCATTGGTGGCAGACCGAGACCGGAAGTCCGATCAGCCAGAACCCGGTCGGGCTCGGGCAGCTGCCGGTCAAATACGGCTCGCCCGGCGTGCCGATGCCCGGATACGACGTGCAGATCCTTGACGATGCCGGCCACCCGGTGCCGCGCGGCACGCTCGGCAATGTCGTGGTCAAGCTGCCGCTGCCGCCCGGCTGCCTGCCGACGCTGTGGAATGCCGGTGAGCGCTTTCGCGAGGCCTATCTCATCGAATTCCCCGGCTATTACAAAACCGCCGACGCCGGCTATATCGACGATGAGAACTACCTCTTCATCATGGCCCGCACCGACGACATCATCAATGTCGCCGGCCACCGGCTTTCCACCGGCGGCATGGAGGAGGTGCTGGCCGAGCATCCCGACGTTGCCGAATGCGCCGTCATCGGCATCGCCGACGCCATGAAGGGGCAGGTGCCCTGCGGCTTCGTCGTGCTCAATGCCGGCGTTTCCCGCGACGCCGCCGACATCGAGAAGGAAGTGGTGGCGCTGGTGCGCGAGCGCATCGGCCCGGTCGCCGCCTTCCGTATCGTGGTGGCAATCAAGCGCCTGCCCAAGACGCGGTCGGGAAAAATCCTGCGCGCCACCATGCAGAAGATCGCCGACCGCGAGGATTGGAAGATGCCGGCCACGATCGACGATCCCGCCATCCTCGACGAGATCAAGGCGGCGCTCAATGCGCGGGGGATCGGCTAGAACGATGGGAAGAACCGACAAGGCGTCTCGCATCGTCACGGCTTCGCCGGCTACTGTCTACAATGCCTTCGTCGATCCGGCTGCCCTGGTGGAGTGGCTGCCGCCCAAGGGAATGATTGCCAGGATCGAAACCTTCGAACCGAAGGCCGGCGGCCATTACCGAATGTCGTTGACGTATGATGCGCCCGATCCTTCGGTGCGTGGAAAGGCCTCCGAAGACACCGATATCGTGGAGGGACGCTTCGTCGAACTGGTGCCGAATGATCGCGTCGTGCAGATCGTGACGTTCGAATCGGACGACCCGGCTTTTGCAGGTGAAATGAAGATGACCTGGAGTCTCAGGCCTGTGGCCGGCGGGACGGAAGTCAGCATCGTCTGCGAGAATGTGCCGGAAGGCATACGTGCGGAAGATCATGCGGCAGGACTTTCCTCCACGCTCGACAATCTAGCGGAATTTGTCCGGCAGCTTGTATAGCGGAAACCCTGTTCCGATCGCCTTCGCGTGGATATAAACCGGCCAAGCGAACGGAGAATTCCATGGCCCTTACCGGCAAGACGGCGATCGTAACGGGTGCGGCGGGCGGCATCGGGCTGGCGATCGCCCAGCGTTTCCTGCATGACGGCGCCCGCGTGATGATCGCCGATGTCGATCACGAAAAGGGCGAAAAGGCCGAACGCGATCTCGCCAAGCTCGGCAAGGTCCAGTTCGTCAAGGCCGATGTCGGCAAGCGCCTCGACATCCACAATCTGGTCGCCGCCACCATCGATGCCTTCGGCGACATCGACATTCTCGTCAACAATGCCGGCATCGTCCACGGCGCCGATTTCCTGGAGCTCAAGGAAGAGGATTTCGACCGCGTGCTGCAGGTCAATCTGAAGGGTTCCTTCCTCGCCGGCCAGGCGGTCGCCCGCTTCATGGTCGAGAAAGTGGAGAAGGGTGGGTCTGCCGGCTCCATCATCAACATGTCCTCGATCAACGCCGTCGTGGCTCTCCCCGATCAGGTCGCCTATTCCGTCTCCAAGGGTGGCGTGAACCAGCTCACCAGGGCAATGGCACTGTCGCTGGCGCCTCATGGCGTTCGCGTCAACGCCATAGGCCCCGGCTCGATCATGACGGACATGCTGGCCAGCGTGAACAGCGACGCGGCGGCGAAGACCCGCATCCTGTCGCGCACGCCGATGGGCCGTGTCGGCGAGCCGTCCGAGATTGCAGCGATTGCCGCCTTCCTTGCCTCCGACGATGCCAGCTACATCACCGGCCAGACCATCTACGCCGACGGCGGCCGCCTGCCGCTGAATTACACGGTGCCGGTGAAGGGGGCCTGAGGACTCCTGCTGCTCAGGTGTCAGATACGCCACCGCAGTTCTGCGCCGATGGCGATGTTCTAACGTTCAGGCATGGATTCCCGACACTCTCCGCTCGTTCCTCGCTCACGAGGTCGAGAATGACGAATGCATTTAGGACGTTCGCTAATCTCCAAACCTTGGCGATCTGCGTAAGGGTCATAAGAAGCGTCATTCTCGACCTCGTGAGCGAGTGAAACGAGCGGAGAGGGTCGGGAATCCATGCCTCGCCGGAACATCACGTCAGAGCCGGTGCAGACATAGACGTCATGCATGAAAAGTCGAAGTGGTGCGGAATACTGCCATCCCCAAAACCCTCCTGACAGACTGCTGTCAGTACGGGTGTGGGATAGTGTCTCCGTTAACGAAGGAGAGCTGTCATGTTTACCACCGATATCTTCCGCACGCTCAAGCACTATGCCGGCAAGGTCCAGACCCTGCATGACGAGATCCGCACCGAGCGTTTCATCAATTCCCTTCCGCGCAGCATCCAGAAGGATATAGGCTGGCCGGATAATTACGCCGCCCGCCGCGCACGTCGCGGTTGAGCGGGGAAGGAGATGCTCATGTCCGCCGGTAAAACGATCGGGTTCCTGTTCATCGAGGGTCTTGCCGACTGGGAATACGGCCTGCTTTCCGGCTCGGCGGTCGAATGGTTCAGCGCGCGCGCCGTGTCGCTGACCCCGACCGGCGAGCCGGTGACATCGATGAGCGGCTTTCGCCTTTCGCCCGATCGGGGCGCCGATCCCGCGGAAAACGCCGATCTTGACGCCATTGCCGTCATCGGCTCCGACGGCTGGGCCTCGAAAAAGGCGCCGGACGTCTCAGCACTTCTGCACACCGTCGAGGAACGCGGCGGGGTGGTCGGCGGCATCTGCGCCGGCACATTGGCGCTGGCGCGTGCCGGCCTGTTCAGGAAAGCAAAGCACACCAGCAACGGCCGCGACTGGATCCTCCACCACGAGCCAGACTATGCCGGGAGAGAAAACTACCAGGACGTGCCGCACGCAGTGGTTGACGGCCGCATCGTCTCGGCGCCCGGTCCGGCGTCCGGCACATTCGCGCTGGAATTCCTGCGCACGCTTTATCCCGAGCGGGCGGATGCGGTCAGCGAAATGCGCTCGCTCTTCGCGCGCGAATATTCCTGACTATCCCGACGAGGCTCCTGACATTATGCTGTCAGGAGGATCATGCCATGTTGCCATTTCGGGATCGTGGAGGATGCTCGACATGAAAAGCTGGACCGACAGGCTCAACGCGCCGGCGAAAGTCGAGATCAAGCCCGCGCCGGTGTCGATTGCCGGCATGCGCAAGGGCGAGGTCATGCTGGTGCCGACGCCGAAGCTGGTCGACGATTTCATTCGCGCCATCCCCTCGGGTCACCATGTCGACGTCGTGACGATGCGCAAGACGCTGGCCCGGGCCCACAAGGCCGAGGTTACCTGCCCGATCTATACAGGCTATCATCTGCGCACGGTGGCCGAGGCGGCACATGAGGCGCTGGAGCGCGGCGTGGGCCTCGACGACATCACGCCGTTCTGGCGGGTGCTCGATGCGAAGACGCCGACCACGAAGCGGCTGACCTTCGGCGCGGGCTTCGTTGCCGAGCAGCGGCAGCGCGAAGGATTGACGGGATAACACCATGCGGCGCGCCGACAGGCTTTTTCAGATCGTTCAGCATTTCCGCGGCGGCCGGCTGGTCACCGCGCAGAAACTTGGCCAGTGGCTCGAAGTGTCGGAGCGCACGATCTATCGCGACATCGCCGACCTTCAGTCGACGGGCGTGCCGATCGATGGCGAGGCCGGCGTCGGCTACATAATGAGGGAGGGGTTCGACCTTCCGCCGCTCATGTTCACAAGAGATGAAATCGTAGCACTCGTTGCCGGCGCGCGCATGGTCAGGGCCTTCGGTGGCGCCACCATGGCGCGGGCTGCCGACGAGGCGCTGGTCAAGATCGGCGCGGTGCTGCCCGACGCCGAAAAGGACCGCATCGCCCGCACGGAAATCCACACGCCGATGTGGGTGGTCAGCGACGCCGACCGCAAGGCGATCGACATCCTCGAGCGCTCCGTCGAAAAGCGGGACGTGCTGACGCTGGACTACCGCGACGAGGCCGGCCGCACCACCGCCCGCGACGTGCGCCCGCTCGGCCTGTGGTTCTGGGGCAAGGTCTGGACGCTGGTTGCCTGGTGCGAAATGCGCGACGATTTCCGCGCCTTCCGCATAGACCGCATCAGCGCCATCACCCCCACCGGCCGCCCCTTCCGCCACGAACGCGGCAAGCAACTAGCGGACTTTTATCGCCGGGTGGAAAGGAACGAGTATGACGGGAGCGGGGCAAGATCGGCGGGCGCGTGAGGCATCTAGGATGTCTGACAAATTCCGCGGCATCATGACTAAATTCGCAGGTAAGTTCTTTTTTATCTGAGCGAGCGGGTGGTAGTAATTGCCGCTACCTCTAAGCAATCTCCGGCAGCGGCTTCGGCGTTTGAATTTCTTTGAGCTTGCGGTAGGCTGCCTTTGCTTTCTCAAGGCGCCCGTCGCTGGCTTTTTCGGGTTTACGGCGAGCGGTTTCCTCCCACGGGTCTCCACCGCCATCTCGGCCAAATCCTTCTTCATCAAAAAGAAAAGCTGCGGTGGCGGCTAACTCAAGCTCAATGGCTCCTACTTTCGCCGCAGCAGAAATAAATGCTATGCGCTCCGGATTAACGGCGTCTCTTTGTTTGACCGCCGTAAAAACTGAATACCAGCCGCCCCAATCAGTTTTACGCTCTTCTTCTGTTACCAGCTTAAGGTCCGTTGCTAACCGCATCGCATCTGCAAGTTCCTCGCTGAACGGACCGTAGTGACGATACTCGAATTCGAATTCATTCGAGAGCCCAGCTAGGTAGCAAAGATACGCGACTTTCTGAAGACGTGTCCGTCCAACTAACTCTCCTCCCGCATCTAAGACTAGGGATGCAGCTCGCTCATGGAGATCATAGGCCATTTATTTCTCTCCCATTGAATTCTGTAGAACTTTCTCGACCATCGCTCTGCCGTCAGCATCGTCTTCGCTTATGTAAATGCGACTAACTTCAAAAGATTCCGCTCCAGAAACCACAGATGAAAGATGAGCCATATCTTCAATAGAGCCTGCTTGTTTTATCAGTATTTGGTTTAACGGGGTCTGAGAGTCTTGAAATTTTTTGTATGGAGATCGCCTGTATTCATCAATTAGTATTTCATGACCATTATTCTTCTGACGATCTGACGCGTGCTCCTCTACTTCTTTGAGTATGGATTTGACCTTTATCGTAATTTTTGCTTCCCGCTCACGGCGATCATCTATTGTCATTCCGCGCCGCACCGGGACTTTTCCTTCGATTAATTGCCGTACGTCGAGGCATTTCAATAGTTGTCTGTTTTGAAGCCGCTTTGCGTATTCAGACACTAGATTGTCTTCTGAGTTGCACAGAAAATGTAAGCTCCCCCAGAAGACCGCGTCATCTAAAAGAAGAGCCTTTTCGATATTATCTGGATCAGAAAGAAACAAAGTTATTGGATGCTCATCTGGAAGGGCGTACGATTTTTTTTGGCCACTCTCGACAAGTTTGTGTATTCTCAAAATCAGAGATGAGAAAATCTTCTCGGCCCCGCGTGTAGTTTTGTGAAGATAGACATTTGGATAAAGTTGAAACAAAGAAAGAACATAATGTTCGGCAGCATGAAACGCTTTAGGGCCTAGAACAAGAGTTTTGACTTCGCCGGCAGCCTCTTCGTCGGCGTTTGTCGGAACCGTGCCAACTTCAAGATTGGCAAGAATCCAAGTGGCATCCACACCACTGCCTTGAACCCCTGTCATCAACCGATCACGTTGCATGTAGTCGAGTCGATCCGCATCGAACTGGCTAGAAACAACGGCGTCGAATAAATTTCCGGGGTTCTTGTTCCGAATTACGTCCGCCACCTCGTCAGAGAAGCTTCGGCCCAGTTCTTTATTAAGGACTTCGCTAACTTCGGAACTACGGATCAAGGCATCACTCACGTTTTCATGAATGGCCATTGACAGATTGAGCTTCTTGCCAACGTCTTCGAATGCGTGACTGAACATTCCGTGCCCCAAATCATGCACAAGGGCAGCGACAAGTGCTACGTGTGATTGATGCGTCCGCTTAGCTGGATCCCTCTCAATTATCGCCATAAGTTGGCGCGCAATGTGGAAGACGCCGACTGAGTGGGCAAATCGAGTATGAGTTGCACCAGGAAATACAAATTCAGAAAAACCGAGTTGGCGAATTCTTCTGAGGCGCTGAAACGGGCGCGTCTGAAGGACGCGCCACATTGTTTGCTCGAATTGCTCGCTGTCAAACTCGATTAAATTATGGAGCGGATCACGAATCCGCTGCGATTTCGATTGACTAGCCATTTCCCAAAAAACCCGCGCCGCCCCTAGCGAATCATATTCGCTTGCATCCTCTTGAATAGGAAATGATCGGCGCAAACGCATTCAAAATCTCTAAGCGTCTTAAATCTCGTAAATTAGTTACCGTCCACAGTATAGCGTCTTGCGAACAAAAGGGGAACATAATTTATTGAGCAATACGCACTACTGCTGTCATCGACCCCTCACCGATACCCCGTAGCATCCGCCGGCTTCCCCGCATCCTGCACCTCCGGCACATAGCGCCAGGCATCAGGCCTTGAGCCGTCGAGGTCTGTAAAACCGTAGACCTGCGCCAGGCCGCCGCTGGACAGCGACTGGCCGTTCCAGCGGGCGCGGTCGGGGTCGGTGGCTAGGGCTGCCACTGCGCGGCCGATGAAGCGCGGGGTTTCGGAGATGATGAAGTGCGGAATGTCTGCGGTGGCGTCGCGCCAGTTTTCTTCCTTCACGCCGAACGCTTCCAGCATCATTTCGGAGCGCAGCCAGCCGGGCGTGAGCGCAACGGACGTCGCGCCGTGCGGCGCAAGGTCCTTGGCATGCGCCCAGGCCATGCGCAGCACGGAGGCCTTGCAGAGGTCGTAGAAGGGCGACAGCCGGTAGTGCTCGGCATTGTACTCGGCGGTGCCGTCCGTCACCTCTACCAGCAGGCCGCCGGGCCGCTCGATCAGCAGGGGCAGGGCGTGGTGCGCGGTGATCAGATGGGTGTCGACGGCCAGCCGCAGCATGCGCAGGCCGTTTTCCAAATCGTGGTCCCACACCGGCTTGTTCCATTCGAACAGCTTTTCGCCGCCCCACACATCGTTGACGAGCACGTCGAGCCGGCCCTGCTCGGCGCGGATGCGCGCAACGAGATCGCGGACTTCTTCGGAAACCAGATGGTCGACGCGCGCCGCGATGCCCTTGCCGCCGGCGGCGGTGACCAGTTCGGCGGTTTCCTCGATGGTTTCGGGCCGGGCATAGTCGGACTGCCGCTCGCGCGTCGTGCGCCCGGTGACATAGACGGTGGCGCCCGCCGCGCCCAGTTCCATCGCGATGCCCCGGCCCGCACCGCGCGTTGCACCCGCGACAAGGGCGACTTTCCCGACAAGCGTCATCGAACTCTCCTGTGATCAACCATCATCGGCACTGGCCTTTACGGTTGGAATTATTTATAAGTGAATATTCGTTTATAAATGGAAGTCAAGATGCCCCGCCGCAAGTTGCTGTCCGACGAGCAAGTGCTGGAAGCCGCGCTGAAAATCATCCACGAGCGCGGGCCGGAAGCGCTGACCTTCGACAGCCTCGGCCGCGCCTGCGGCCTGTCGCCGGCGACGCTGGTGCAGCGTTTTGGCAACAAGGCGGTGCTGAAGCAGAAGGCGCTGCTGCATGCCTGGGACGGGCTGGACGAGAAAACCGAGCGGCTCGCCGCCAGCGCACCGAAGACGCCCGACGGGGCGATTGCGCTGCTGGTCGGGCTGTCGCAGGATTATGGCGGCATCGAAACCTATGCCGAGGGCCTGCTGGTGCTGCGCGAAGACCTGCGCGATCCCGCACTACGGGCGCGCGGTGCGGCGTGGAAAGCGGCGCTTTCCGCAGCATTGGACGATTGCTTTGCCGGCCTTCCCGATGCGCCTTCCGGCATAGGTCTGCTGATGGCCTCGCAGTGGCAAGGCTCGCTGCTGTGGTGGGGGTTTGACCCCAAAGGCGACGTGGCGGCTTTCGTGGAGGAGGGGCTTAGGGGCTTTGTTAGGGCCATCGTCACCGCCAGTCGATGACGATGGCAAGGGCTAGGCGTAGCCCACCCAGCCCCTGAAGCTCAGCCCGGCATAAAACAGGCTGACACCCGAAAACCCCGCCTCGCGCAGCATCGTTTCGTCCTCCTCGGGCGACAGGATGGACAGTTTGGTGCCGATCGCCCGCCGGGCGTTCTCTGCATTGGCAGGGTCGGTTCCGGCAAAAGCGATGTGGCGGTCGATCCATATCGACCGCTCGGGCTCGGCCTGCGGAAAGCTGATATGCGCGACGACGAAGGGCGCGCCCGGCAGCAGGCGGCGATGGATCTGCCTGAGGGTCTCGACGCGTTGCTCGCGAGGCACGAAATGGAGCGTCAGCAGGCAGGCGGCGCCGTCGAACGGCCCCTCTGGTGCTGCGTCGATGTAGCCTTCGTGAAGACGCATGCGGGCAGTGTGCGGTCCCACGATCTGCTCGGCCACCCGCAGCATGTCGGCCGATGGGTCGACGCCATCGAACGTCCAGCCGGAATGATCGTCGGCGAGAGCCTTCAGCTCAAGCCCGCCGCCCGCCCCGAGAACCAGAACACGCCCATTGGTTGGGACGCGCTCCGAAAGCAGCATCGAGGTCATACGATGAAGGCCGGCGAAACCGGGCACCTGACGCGGCGGCCCTTCCGCATAGGAACGCGCATGGGCCGCATCGAAGGCGGCAGCAGCTCTTTGGGAAAAATCGTCGCTTCCATTCATGTAACTTTTATTGTTACATTTCGCATCGCGATGTCAAGCCTCGCTACGGTGGTGGTAGGTTCGGGGCCTGGCTCAAACGGAAATCTGGGGCAGGAATGGGTGAAATCCCGAGCCGTCCTGAGACCCTGGCACCACACGCTCCAACACCGCAAATTTGATCGGTTCGTGATTGTCCCGGCCCCGTCTTCATCACAGTTGAAGCACCATCGAGGCGCATCCTTTGCCTACATCAGGAGGTAAGGACTATGCGTATGGCCTTGCTACTTTCACTGGGGCTGTTGTTGGCCCCGCTGGCGGGCTGCGTGACGGAAGACACCGGCTATTACGGACCGGGTTATGCCGCCTACGCGCCGCTGGGCTATTATGACGGCTATGACGGGTTCGCGTTCGACGGCGGAGGCCGTTGCGGTTGGCGCTGCCATCGCCTGCCACCGCCGCATCATCATGGCTCGGGGTTCCCCGGCCATCCGTTCCAGGCCTTTTCGGCGGGCGGCTTCCACAGCGTCGGCCGCATACCGATGCTGCCGGAGGCGCGCCGTTAGAACAGCGGACCGGAAGGTGCACGGCGGTCCATGCGATCGCCGCGCGGTTTTCGGAACGCGGCGAATCGGACATGCTGTGCCGACCCTGATGGAAATCGCGGATCGGCATGATCTGAATGAAAAACTGGTTTAGAAACTTGCTCGGGCGTACTCCGGTTGATCCCGAAACCCTGCGTGGGCAACAGAGTGACTGGATCAAGCAAAAGTTCGTGGAGTGGCAGGCGGCGTGGCACGATGCGTTCGACAAGGATGCGGCGCTGCGTGCGGCCGGGGAATTTGAGCGTCCCGATCCGCTTCCGAGTGAGGTTCAGACAGACTACCGGCTGATTTTCGGCATCGCTCGGGCGCAGCCCGAGACGCGACGGGTTTGCTTTGCTCTCTTTCCGAACGGAGCGGAGATGTTGCGGCGCTTCGAGAGTTACCTTGCCGGCCCCTCCACGTCGCTCACAGAAGGAGCGGCCCGCGATCTGGTGGCCGAGATTGCAAGACATATCGACAAGGCCGATCCCAACGAACAGGTTGCTTGGTCAAAGATCGAAATTGTGGACACCAACGCTCCCCATGCTCAAGAGGTTCTGGCCCGGACCGAGGCGATATCTATTCTGTTCGAGGGAAACTTGCTGAACCCTGTTCCCGAGAAGGAACTGCCCGCCATTGCCGCCCAACTGTTTCTGACTGAACCGCTCTACAGTTCAGCAGGCAATTGCTATGAGCTGCGCGACTGGGTGACCGCTGCCATGTTCGATGCGCGCCGCGACAATATCTATGAGCTGACCTACCGGCTTTGGCATGCGGGCTGGCGGCTTCATCTCGCGGAAAATGGCGTCGTTCTGGCTTGTAACCGCACGGATTGACGCCGTAGCTCTCCCGTTGAAAACGATGCTTTGCGTCTGATGCTGGCTGTGTTGCAAACCGGATTTTGCGACCATGGGTTTGGCCTGCCCGGTGTCCAAGTCAGGCCAATAAAAAAAGCCCGCTCGAAGCGGGCTTTTAAGGATCAGGGACGGTCGTCTTCGTCCTCGTCGGGGGTCTTCGACTTCAGCGCCGAAAGCTTGGCGAAGACGGCGTTGGCGTCGAGTTCCTTGTCCTCGTCGGCCACGGCTTCGATCTTCGGCTCCAGCCTTTCGGTCATGGATGCCGGCAGCAGCGTGTCGCCGGACGGTGCGGCAGCCGGGCGTCCGCTCGAGGCGCGCTGCACTTCAATGTCGAGGTCGATCTGCGAGCACAGGCCCAGCGTCACCGGGTCCATCGGCTGCAGGCTGGCGGAGTTCCAGTGCTTGCGCTCGCGGATCTGCTCGATAGTCGCCTTGGTGGTGCCGACGAGGCGAGAGATCTGCGCGTCCTTCAGCTCGGGATGGTTGCGCACCAGCCACAAAATGGCGTTGGGGCGGTCCTGGCGCTTGGACAGCGGCGTGTAGCGCGGGCCCTTGCGCTTGCTCTCGGGCACCCGCACCTTCGGCTCGGAAAGCTTCAGGCGATGGTTGCCGTCCTTCTCGCCGCGGGCGATTTCCTCGCGGGTGAGCTGGCCGGTCATGATCGGGTCCATGCCCTTGATGCCCTGCGCGGACTCGCCGTCGGCGATCGCCTTCACTTCCAGCGGGTGCAGGCCGCAGAACTGGGCGATCTGCTCGAAGGAAAGCGCTGTATTGTCGACCAGCCAGACTGCGGTCGCCTTGGGCATCAGAAGCGTGTTGGCCATCAGATAATATCCTCTCGTTCGCCCGCGTCCCTTGTGCGCGGGCGGTGGTTCAGACCACCGGAATTGGGAAATTCGAGGCGTATATAACCTTGTTCGTGGCCGGGAGCAAGAAAACTTCGCATCGGGCCGCGATGACGGTTCGTTGTCATCGAACTGTCACCTGTCCGTCATCGCAGTGAAATATCGATCGCCCAAAGCAGCATGGAACTCAGCAACCAGGAGAGGTTCATGATGCCCCGTCACTCCCGCCTTTTGATACTCACAGCGGCCCTTGCCGCGTCGGTCGCGCTGCCGGCCCATGCCGACAGTTTCTTCAACCGCGTCGCATCCTTCCCGGTCGCCTCGAACCTGCCTTCCGACATTGACCAGAAGTCGCCGACCTCGTCCGAAATCATCAAGGCGAGCGAAGACGGCAAGACACTGGTCTATTCCGACAGCCCGCTCGGCGCGGTCGGTTTCATCGACATTTCCGACGCCAAGGCGCCGAAGGCCGGCGGCATCGTCAAGATCGAGGGTGAGCCGACCTCCGTCGTCTTTGCCGGCACGAAAGTATTGGCCGGCGTCAACACGTCGGAGAGCAAGGCCAAGCCTTCGGGCAACCTCACCGTCATCGACGCCGCCACCAGGAAGATCGAAGCCACCTGCGATCTCGGCGGCCAGCCCGATTCCGTCGCCGTCAGCAAGGATGGCAAGTTCGCGGCCATCGCCATCGAGAACGAGCGCGACGAGGACCTGAATGACGGCGAGCTGCCGCAGCTTCCCGCAGGCTTCCTCAAGATCGTTTCGCTGAAGGACGGCACGCCCGACTGCGCCACCATCAAGACCGTCGAGATGACCGGCCTGTCGGAAATCGCCTCGGAAGACCCGGAGCCGGAATTCGTCGACTTCAACGACGCCAATGAAATCGCCGTCACGCTGCAGGAAAACAACCACATCGCCATCGTCAATGCCGAAACCGGCAAGGTCACGGCGCATTTCTCCGCCGGCTCGGTCGACCTCGAAGGCGTCGACACCAAGAACGACGGCGCGCTGAACTTCACCGGCAGCATGAAGGGCGTGGCCCGCGAGCCGGACGCGATCAAGTGGCTCGACAACGACCGTTTCGTCAGCGCCAATGAAGGCGACTACAAGGGCGGTTCGCGCTCCTTCACCATCTTCGACAAGACCGGCAAGGTGCTCTACGAATCCGGCCCGTCGCTCGAAATGAAGATCGCCGCCGCCGGCCATTACCCGGAAAAGCGCAACAAGAAGGGCGTCGAGCTGGAAGGCGCTGAAGTCGCCAAGTTCGGCGACACACAGTACATCTTCATCGCCAGCGAACGCGCTTCGATGATCGCCGTCTACAAGGACACCGGCGCCGAGCCGGAATTCGTCCAGCTGCTGCCCTCGGGCATCGGCCCGGAGGGTCTGGTCGCCATCCCCTCGCGCAACCTGCTCGTCACCGCCAACGAGACCGACCTGGTCGAAGACGGCGGCGTGCGCTCGCATGTCATGGTCTATGAGATGGGCGAAGGCCCGGCCGCCTATCCGATGATCGTCTCCAACACTGCCGAAGACGGCAAGCCGATCGGCTGGGGCGCTCTCTCCGGCCTCGCCGCCGACCCCAAGGAAGCCGGCAAGCTCTATGCCGTGTCGGACTCGGTCTACCGCTCGCAGCCGTCGATCTTCACCATCGATGCCACCAAGACGCCTGCCGTCATCACCGGCAAGCTGGTCGTGACCCGCGACGGCGCGCCTGCCCAGAAGCTCGACATCGAAGGCATCGCTTCCGATGGCGACGACGGTTTCTGGCTGGCCTCCGAAGGCGACGCCGCCAAGCTGACGGCGAATGCCATCTACAAGGTCAACGCCAAGGGCGAGATCAAGCAGGAGATCCCGCTTCCGGCCGAACTCATCGGCAAGGATGGCCGCTTCGGTTATGAAGGCATCACCACCATCGGCGAAGGCGACGACCTGACGCTGGTCATGGCCGTGCAGCGCGAATGGGCCGACGATCCGAAGGGTCAGGTCAAGCTGCTCGCCTATAAGCCGAAAGCCAAGGAATGGTCAGGCGTGCGCTATCCGCTCGAAAAGACCGAAAAAGGCTGGGTCGGCCTGTCGGAAATCACCGCCCATGACGGCAAGCTCTACATCATCGAGCGCGACAATCTCATCGGCACCGAAGCCAAGCTGAAGAGCATCCAGTCCGTCTCGCTCGACGCCTTCAAGCCGGCGAAGCTCGACGGCGAACTGCCGCTGGTCGAAAAAACGCTGGTGCGCGACCTCGTGCCGGACCTGAAGGCCGCCACCAATGGCTATGTCGTCGACAAGGTCGAAGGCTTCACCATCGACGCCAATGGCGACGCCTATGTCGTCACCGACAATGACGGTGTCGACGACTCGTCGGGCGAAACCCTGTTCCTCCGCCTCGGCAACATCGCTGCCATCAACTGATCGCGCGGAAATTTAGCCGGTAAACGAAACGGCCGTGGCGAAAGCTGCGGCCGTTTTGTTTTAGATTGGCTCAAAACGACAAAACCCGCCGGACAAGGTCCAGCGGGCTCGGAACCGGCGGGATGAACTATCCCAAACTGGCCGGCTCTGCTTTCAATCGACTTTAGATCGAGGTGCGGGCGATGCTTGCGATGTTGCCGCGGTTGATGCCCAGGTCGCCAAGCTGGCGATCGGTGAGACGATTCAGTTCGCGGACGGTTTCGCTGTAGCGGCGCCAGTTACGGAAAGTGCGGATCGGGTTCATGGTAGCCTCCATTGTTTCGGTAACCTATAGATGGGAATGCCCTTATCCGACTTGAACAGACGCTTTTGCATGGCGGGAATGCATTTATTGCATTGCAACATAAATCTCTGGTAACAGGTCCCGACCCTAAACTCGGTTGCGGCCATTTTTATTTGCCTTGCACCAAAGAAAGGGCGGATTAACCATTAATCGTCACAAAGAACAGTGGTTTGGACGCTGACCGCGTCTTGAGTTTGGGTGGGTGGACGTGGCGAATAGTCTTTTGCTGCTGACTGAGGCAGTGCTTTATTTCGGTGTCATGGCCTGCCTGTTTCGCCTGCGGGCCCGCGTCGGCCTCGGCCTGTTCGTCTGCGCGCTCGGCGTCATGCATTTCCTCGAGACCTATCTCGCCAGCGTCTTCTACATCGAGCTGCCCTTCGGCATGGTTTCGCCCGGCTCCACGGTGATGTTTTCCGGCAAGCTGGTGATGATCCTGCTTCTCTACATGAAGGAAGACGCCGCCACCGTCAGGCAGCCGATCTACGGCCTTCTCGTCGGCAATTTCCTGATGGTCGGTCTCGGCCTCATCCTGCGCCAGCATCAGGTGGTCGATCTCCCCAACGGGCAGTCGCCCGACATCGGTTTCCTCGACGAGATGGGCTGGCTGATGGTCTGGGGCACGACGCTGCTCTATATCGACGCCATCGCCATCATCCTTCTTTACGAGCGGCTCGGGCGCAGCCTCGGCCAGCATCTGTTCGCGCGCATCGCCGCCAGCGTCTGCCTCGTGCTCACCTTCGACCAGATCGGCTTCTATTCAGTGCTGCACATCGTCACCGGCGCGCCGCCCTCGGTGCTGCTCGGCGGCTGGATCGCCAAGATGTGCGCCGGCCTCGTCTTCAGCGCCATGACGGTCGGCTATCTGCGCTGGTTCGAGCGGCCCAGCCTGCGGCCGCAGCGCGGCCTCACCGACGTCTTCGAGACGCTGACCTATCGCGAGCGCTACGAAAAGCTCGTCGAGTTCGCCGGCCGTGACAGCCTCACCGGCCTTCTTCACCGCGGCCGCTTCGAGACCATGGGCGAGCAGGCGGTGACGGTAAGCGTCAAGACCGGTACGCCACTGACGCTGCTGATCGTCGATGTCGACCACTTCAAATCCATCAATGACCGCTTCGGCCATGCCGAGGGCGACCGCGTGCTGAAATGGATCGCCGAGAACCTGACGGTTGCGGTGCGCGCGCAGGATCATGTCTTCCGAATCGGCGGCGAGGAATTCGCCATCCTGTGCCCGCTGCCGCACAATGTCGCCCGTCTGCTCGGCGAAAACATCCGCCAGTCGATCCGCGCTGCGAGCGAAACAGGTCCCGTCAGCCTCACCGTCAGCATCGGGGTTGCCACGGTCGACGTTGCCAGGGCGAGCCTCGCCGAACTCTTCGCGGCAGCCGACAAGCGCCTCTACATGGCCAAGGATGCCGGCCGCGACCGGGTGATGGGCGATGTTGCCGAAGAGGCAGCGCCGTCTGGGGCGGCGCGTGCGCCTTCGGCCGGGTCTGCGGCGGGGTAGGGGTGTCATTTTCGCGCTCTGCGCATATCCCCCCTCTCCGTCGCGCTTCGCGCGCCACCTCTCCCCCATTTCATGGGGGCGAGGAATCCAGGTCCTGAAGCGTCGTGGCCTAACAGAATCCAGGTTCCTCGCCCCATGAAATGGGGAGAGGTGGCTCGGCGAAGCCGAGACGGAGAGGGGGCCTTAGTCCAAACCAAAACGGCCGCGATTTTCATCGCGGCCGTTTGCATGTCTTCTGCCGATCTACGCCGACAGGTTCTTGATCAGCGGCAGCTTGCGGATGGTCTTGCCGGTGGCTGCGCGCAGCGCATTGCCGACGGCCGGGCCGATCGGCGGTACGCCGGGTTCGCCGACGCCGGTCGGCGGCTCAGTCGAGGGCACGATGTGCACCTCGATGCGCGGCATCTGGTCGATGCGCAGCGGCGTGTAGGTGTCGTAGTTCTCCTGGTCGACCACGCCACCCGTCAGCGTCAGCTCTTCCTGCAGGATCGCACCGAGCCCGAAGCCGATGCCGCCTTCCATCTGGGCGCGGATCTGGTCCGGGTTGATCGCGGTGCCGCAATCGACCGCGCAGACGACGCGGTCGACGGTGAAGTCGCTGCCGCCCTTGTAGGTGATCTCGACCACCTCGGCGACGAAGGTCGAGAAGCTTTCATGCAGCGCCACGCCACGGAAGCGGCCTTCCGGCAGTGGCTTGTCCCACTCGGCCTTCTCTGCCGCCAGCTTCAGCACGGCGGCATGGCGCGGATGATCGCCCAGCATCGACAGGCGGAACTCGACCGGGTCGCGGTTGGCGGCGGCGGCGAGTTCGTCGATGAAGGTTTCCATGACATAGGCCGTGTGGGTCGAGCCGACCGAACGCCACCACAGGACGGGGATGTTCACGTCCGTCGTCGTCAGCTCGACCTTCATGTTCGGGATCGCGTAGGGCAGGTTCGATGCGCCCTCGACCGAGGTGGCGTCGACGCCGTCCTTGATCATCGCGGCCATGGGCGAGCCACCCAGGATCGACTGGCCGACGATGTGGTCCTGCAGGGCGACGATCTTGCCGTCCTTGTCGAGCCCGGCCTTGATCGCATGGACATAGGCCGGACGATAGCGCCCGCCACGCATGTCGTTTTCGCGCGTCCACTGCACCTTCACCGGCTTGCCGGGGCCGAGCGCCTTTGCGGTTGCCACAGCCTCGACCACCAGGTCGGCGTCCGATACCGCGCGGCGGCCGAAGCTGCCACCGGTCTTCATCACATGCAGCTTCACCTTGTCGGGCGTCGTGCCGCCGACCTGCGCTGCGGCAGCCTGATAGATGTCGGGCATCTGGTGGCCGCCCCAGACATCGATGGTGCCGTCCTCGTTGACGCGGGCGACTGCGTTGAGCGGCTCGATCGAGGCATGGACGAGATAGGGGAACTCGTAATGCCCCTCGATCACCTTGGCTGCACTTGCCAATGCGCCTGCCGCGTCGCCGTCATTGCGGGCGGTGGCTTTTCCCGGGCCGTCGGCTGTCTTGTTGTACTCGGCCATGATCTCTGCGGTGCCGCGGTTCTCGGCCTTGGCCTCGTTCCACTTCACCTCGACCAGATCGCGGCCCTTCATCGCCGTCCACATATTGGTGCCGACCACGGCGATGCCGCGCGGCGTCTGCACCACATCAACAACGCCGTCGAGCGCCTTGGCCTTGGCGGCGTCGAAGCTCTCGACCTCGGCGCCGAATTTCGGCGGATGGATCATCACGGCCGTCACCAGCCCGTCCATCTTCAGGTCGATCGTGTAGGTCTGCGTGCCGTTGGTCTTGCCGTGCGAGTCGTAGCGCTTGAGGCTGTCGGAGCCGATCTGGGTCCATTTTTCACGCGGCTTCAGTTCGACGTTGTCCGGGACGGGCAAGGCGCTTGCTGCCTGCGCCAGTTCGCCGAAGGTGGCGCGCTTGTCGGTGCCATGCGAGACGACACCGCCGGCAACCGTGATTTCACCTGCCGGCACGCTCCAGTTCTTGGCGGCGGCAGCCACCAGCATGGTCCGCGCCGCAGCACCCGCCTTGCGGTAGCGCTCCCATGACGAGGTCATGGAGGTGGAGCCGCCGGTGCCCTGCATGAACCCGCCCCAGGCGAGGTTGCCGTAGAGCGCGGTATTGCCGGCGCCGCCGATGACATCGACCTGCGCCCAGTCACCGTCAAGCTCTTCCATCACCAGCGTGGCGATGCCGAAATAGGAGCCTTGCCCCATCTCGAACTGCGAGGAGTGGATGATGATCTTGTTGTCGGGCGTGACCTCGACATAGGCCTGGAACGGGTTGGCCGCTGCTGCGGCAGGAGCCGATTGCGCGAGTGCAGGATCGGCAGCGATCAGCCGGTAGCCGACGGCGAGACCGGCGGCTGCCGCAGTGCCGATGAGGAACTGACGGCGTGTCGGCTGCACGGCTTCTTTCTTCATACGAAATTGCAACATGGTCATGCCTCCAGCCGGTGCGCGGCTTCGTGGATCGCGGCGCGGATGCGGTGATAGGTGGCGCAACGGCAGAGATTGCCGCTCATCGCCGAATCGATGTCGTCGTCGGTGGGTTTCGGCGTCTCGGCCAGAAGGGCGGTTGCCGACATGATCTGGCCGGACTGGCAGTAGCCGCATTGGGGCACGTCCATCTCGGCCCACACGGCCTGCACCGTCTCGCCGACCTTGCCGGAAACGCCTTCGATCGTGGTGATCGAGGCGCCTTCGATGTCGCTGACGCTGGTCTGGCACGAGCGCGTCGCCGTACCGTCGATATGGACCGTGCAGGCGCCGCATTGGGCCATGCCGCAGCCGAATTTTGTTCCCGTCAGCCCGATGACGTCGCGGATCGCCCAGAGCAGAGGCATGTCCGGATCGACGTCGAGCGTTTTGGCCTCGCCATTGAGTGTGAAAGCGACCATGGCTTGCTCTCCTTGTGTTCTGAGCTGGCTAGCGCGTCGCACCTACGCCGGCAGAAAACCGGGCGTTATTCGAATTAGGCGCAACGCTCACATTATGACTGTGCCGGCATGGCAACAAGCGCCGAGCGCCCCAATCGCGAGATCGTGAAGCGAGGCGTCAAGGGACACGAAAAATGTGATCAGTGTTGGCCGGAGCCGGTGCGCTATTGCCCGTTCACCAGGCGCAGGATGAGCTGGTGGACATTGCCGCCATCGCTCATTTCGACGCGGTCGAAATCGCGGCTGTGCTGACGCTGCGCCTGTGAAGCCGCCGCCAGCAGCTTCGTCAGCTCGACCCTGATCTTCTTGCAGCCGGGGTCGTCGGGTGCGGAAAAACCGACGCTGAAGCCGACGATCTCCGTCACCATGTCCTTGATGCGCTGGCCATGCACCAGCTCGTGCCTGCGCAGGCCCTCGGCGAAGGCGTCCCAATGCTCCTTCATGGGGCTTACGAGCTTTGCGGCCGGTTTGGGCAAGGTGTAGGTGATCACGAGATTGGGCTGCGCCGAGGCGAGCATGCAGCTGCCGTCGCTTTGCGGGCGGTAATCCCGACGCCAGGTCAGCTTGAAATTGGTGAGGGCAATGGTGCGTCCGACGCTGACCTTCGGGCCGTTCTGGCCGATGGATTCATAGAGCTCGGGCCCGGTCTTGCCCGTGACGGCGTAGGTCTGCACCTTTTCCACCGCCCGCCACTCCGCGTGGGCAACCACCGGCGCCGACAGGACGCAGGCCACCGACAGCCAGAACCGGACACTTGTCTTCACGCGAATCCCCGCAGCCGAACTTCGTTGGCGTCAGGCCTAACATATTGGGAATTGCGGGCAACAGCCTCATTCCGGCCGGCAAGGTCGCGATGACAGCTTCGGCCGGCTGAGACGGAAGACTATCTGAGATCGGCGGACGTCAATATATGCCGGTTCTTGCGATCGCGGGCATAGGCCTTCTGTGCGGCCTCATAAACGGAGGTGCGGGCCTCGTCGAAAGCCGCAAGAAGCTCTCTTTCGGTCGCCGCTGCCGTTGGCGGGAAAAATGCGCCTGCTTCCATGAAAAAGGAAATCTCGGCCATGCCGTCATAGCCGCTGAAGCGGATGCGCCGGGCGGCGTCGTCATAGCTCCGGCTGCGGTTGGGGAATTGCAATGCCATGGCAATGAACCCTAAAGTAATCGGCTGTTTTCAACGAGCTGACGCATGCGCCGCAGCGTGCCGTCGCTGTCGGCTCTCTTGCGTCTGGCTGCCGCGTCCTTTTCGTAACGCTTCCACTGCTCGGCCGACATTCGCTGTCCCGCCTCCGGCAGTTTCGTCAGAAACCTCGTCTTCATGACGGGCATCTTCACGACAGGTATCGCGTTCACATCAGGCATCGTTGTCTTTCTTTCGTTAAGGCGAAGCAGTCGAAGGGATCGGACTTTCGCGAGGCTCACATCTTGTGCGGCTTGCGCATGAGATCGCTGGTGGCAGCCTTGACCTGTGAGCCGGGTGCCGTTTCCACCTTCGCCGTCACTTTTTCCTTCTTGGGCTTCCTGGCTTCGCGATTACTGCGTTGTTGTTTCGCCATGGCGAAAATCTCCTTTCATTGCACGGGCTCCTGCGAAACCGGAGCGGCTTCGCATGCCTCGATGCTGTCTTCCGTCGTCACGCGCTCATAACGCTCTTCGTCGTTGCGAATGCGGTATTGAGGCGAATTGTTTCTCTCCGGCAGGGTGCCGGTGATGCGGTAGACTTCCTCGGTCGTCGGTGACAGGCCAAACCTGCCCTTGAGGCGGACCAACTGGTCGACGGCGAAACGATGGTCAGACATGTCCGTGCCCGTTCTTTGTCAGCCGCATGCCAAGCGCATGCGGGGTAGCGAGCAGGTTTGTTCCTTGTCCTGGCGCAATGCAGCGTCGAATTCGCCGGGATCGATCGAAAGCCAAGCGGCCGGCCGAGGATATCGCCGGCTGACCCCGCAGCGCGAAAGGCGCCGAGAAGTGCACGATTGAATGCCTGGTGCGTGTCGAGGCCATTGGTCTGCCCTCGCAAAGAAAAACCCGCGCGGCGATCGTTATCGCCGGCTTACATCTATCGGAAATCTGGAAGAGATTGGCGCGCCGAAGATCTTTGCGCCCGCAAAAGCCGAACCTGGCCCAAAAAAACGATATAATTTTCTTAGTTGTCAATTGAGGTTTAATTGCGGCTTTACATGTTTGAATTTGATTTCGACTTTTTTGGATTTAAAAATATTTGTGAGTTTTCCATCAATATTTGACGGGAATATCACAAAACGAGCTTTTCGTCGGGTGGAAAAGTTTCCTGCGTTTCGGGGTGTTTTCGTTGATTTTTAGCCGACTGCGCCGGCCATCACTTTGAAAATGTTCCGGTTTCTTTGGGGCGTTTTGCCGGCTGGAAGAATCTTTTTCCCCACCCCAAACGACGCCCGCATAATCTTCGCGTCGCCCTCACGGGAACACGGGTCATGAACCGGATGAGCGTGGAGGGGACGGCGTCCGGGCTGGTGGCACTGCGGTGGTGCTGCTGGGTGATGAACCCCTAAGCCCGGGTCTTGAGCTACGGCTGGCCACGCGAATGTGGAGGCGACTGAGCGGGACAAGAGCGTCGGCGGGCGCATGGCAAGCGTCACATAAAACTAAAAAGACAGGCGCAAGCCATGCGTCCGCTTTCCCACTTCATCCCGGCCTCGTTCGAGGCGCGGGCGTGTTCAACCATGTCTGGAGTTTCCCAACGGAGGATTTTTCGCATGACCGAATTTCCCAACATGCATCGCCGCGCCGCGCGCAAGAGGGCCGAGACTCGTCCAGCCGTCATGATCGATGGCAAGCCAGCGCCGAAACCGCTGTCCGATGGGCTGGTGCTTGCCTGGAGCATTGCTGCTTCGCTGGAGGGTGCGCATTTCCGCTGCCAGCGGCGTGAGTGCCGCATCGCCGGGCGCTGCTGCTCGGCTTCAGGGGTGAGCAAGGGTGCGCTGTGCGATGTGCCTTTGCCGGCCAGCGCCGACAATCTGGTGATCGGTATGATCCTCTTCGCGCACAGGCTGGCGAGCGGGAAGCGGTGAGGAGCGCCGGCGTCTTCTCCCCCCTCGAGGGGGAGATGGCGCAAAGCGCCAGAGGGGGTCGTTCATGCAGCACTCGGCGCAAAGGAAGGTCGAGCACTGCCGCAGCGACCCCACCCGGCCCTACGCTTACGCTTCGGGCGTTCGTCGCTTCAATCGACAAATCGTTGTCGATTGATCGCCTTTGGCGACCGCTTCTCACCTCCTCAAGGGGGAGGGGACGCAGCGCTACCCCACATCCAGCACGATCTTGCCGATATGCTCGCCTTCCTCCATGCGCTCGTGAGCGCGCCAGGCGTCGGTCAGGGGGAATATCATGTCCATCACCGGGGCAACGCGGCGGCTGGCGAGAAGCGGCCAGACCTGCGCTTCCAGCCCGGCGGCGATCTGCGCCTTCACCTCGATCGGACGGGGCCGCATGGTCGAGCCGGTATGGGTAAGCCGCTTGACCATCAGCTTGGAGAAGTCGGTGCTTGCCACCGCACCACCCTGCGTGGCGATCTGGACGATACGGCCTTCGATCGCCGCTGCACTGTAATTGCGGGCGACGTAATCGCCGCCGACCATGTCGAGGATGACGTTTGCGCCGCGCCCTTCGGTAGCTTCCTTGACCGCCTCAACGAAATCCTCCTCGCGGTAGTTCACCGCGCGGTCGGCGCCGAGCTTCAGGCAGGCTTCGCATTTCTCGGCACTGCCGGCGGTGGTGATGACATAGGCGCCGAAGGCCGAGGCAAGCTGGATCGCCGTCGTGCCGATGCCCGAGGAGCCGCCATGCACCAGCAGCGTCTCGCCGGCCTTCAGCCCGCCGCGCTCGAACACATTGTGCCAGACCGTGAAGAAGGTTTCGGGCAGGGCGGCTGCTTCCGAGAAGGTGAAGCCGGCCGGCACCGGCAGTGTGTTGGTTTCGTGAACCTTGGCGTATTCGGCATAGCCGCCGCCGGGCGTCAGCGCGCAGACCCTGTCGCCGACGCGCCAGCGCGTCACGCCCTCGCCAAGGGCTGCCACTTCGCCCGCCACTTCGAGGCCGGGAAGGTCGGAGGCGCCGGGCGGCGGTGGATAGGCGCCCTTGCGCTGCTGCACGTCGGGCCGGTTGACGCCGGCGGCCTTGACGCGGATCAGGATCTCGCCGGCTTCCGGCTTGGGCACGTCGCGCCTTTCGGCCTTCAGCACCAGCGGGCCGCCGGGCGTCGAAATCGCCACTGCCGTCATCTTGTCCGGAATTGCCGCCTTGCTTGCCATTTTTATCTCCCTTCCCACTGGTGTGGTGTCGGCCTACGTTCTTGCCCGTCCTTATGGAGCGTGTCGCCGCGACAGGCAAACAGCGATCGGGCAGCGAAAGGCTTCCAATTCGTCACGACTGCCCTAAGCTCTTGTTCCGACGTCCTATCCCGCCGGCAAAATCCGGGCTTTCGGGATCGGACAACAAGGAGACGAGACCATGGCGATCTTCGAGGACGAGCCGAAAATACCCGCAAGCGCCCATGTCATCGGGCAGGATCTTTCGCTGCTGTCGGTGTCGGAACTGTCAGAGCGAATCAGTCTGCTCCAGGCCGAGATCGTGCGGCTGGAGGCCGAACTGAAGACGAAGGACGCCACCAAGAATGCAGCGGAGGCGCTGTTTCGGCTGAAATAGTCGAAAGATGTCGTAAGCGCGCCGTCGAAAAACCCGATTATCGGTATTTTCAGGCAGCGGAAACCAAAGCCGGGGAGACGCATGTTCGCAGCCTACAGACCGATTCTCTCGCTCCTGCGCGGCACGGCCTTTCTGCTGGCGGCCTCGGGACTTCACGGTCTGCTCCTGCCATTGCGCGGGCAGGAAGAAGGTTTTTCGACCGCTGCCCTCGGCCTGATGGGCACTGCCTGGGCTGGCGGTTTCGTCGCCGGCTGCTTCTTTGCGCCGCGGCTTGTGCGGCGGGCCGGGCATGTGCGGGCCTTCGGGGCGTTCGCCGCTTCGGGCGCGATCGTTGCGCTGCTCACCGGGCTGATGATCGACGAATATATCTGGATCCTGCTGCGCGCCTTCACCGGCTTCACCATGGCCGGCGCCTTCATGGTCATCGAAAGCTGGCTCAACGAAAAAGCCACCAACGAGAATCGCGGCACCGTCTTCGGCCTCTATATGATGGTCACCTACGCCTCGATCATGGCCGGCCAGATGATCGTCGCCTTTGGCGACGTCAAATCGGCCTCGCTGTTCATGGTCGCCGGCATCTTCTTCTGCCTGTCGCTGATCCCGACCGCGGTCTCGACCGCCTCGACGCCGCTGCCCTTGCAGGACGTGTCGCTCGACCTGAAGGGACTTTACGCCAATTCGCCGGTGTCCTGCGTCGGCTGTTTTCTCACCGGCGTCGCCAACGGCGCCTGGGGTACGCTGGGTGCCGTCTATGGCGCGCGCATCGGCATTTCCACGCCCGAGATCGCGCTGATGATGAGCCTTGTCGTGGTTGCCGGGGCGGCCATGCAGCTGCCGATGGGCCGCATCTCCGACAGAACCGACCGCCGTTTCGTGCTGGCAGCAGCCGCATTCATTTCTGCGATCGTCGGCGTGCTGACCTTCCTCACCGGCCCCCGCACGGGCGTGCTGGTCATCACCATGACGGCCGCCTATGGCGCGTTTGCCTACACGCTCTATTCGCTGGCGGTCGCGCATGCCAACGACCACGCCCGCCCGGAGGATTTCGTAAAAGTGTCGGGCGGGCTTCTGCTGCTTTACGGCTTCGGCACGATGATCGGCCCGATCATCGGTGCGGCGCTGATGGGCTATCTCAGCCCGGAAAGCCTGTTCCTGGCCACAGCGCTCGCGCATTTCTCGCTCGCCGGCTACACGCTGCTGCGCATCAGCCGCCGCGCGCCGGTGCCGGTGGAGGATCGCGAGGCCTTCAAGACGCTGCCGTCCGAGCGCGGCGTGACCCCGGAAGCCGGCCGGCTCGACCCGCGCACGCCGCCAGAACCGGCGGAATAACAAGGCGGTTGAGATTGGCGGCAGATTGCCGCACAAATAGGGAATGATCCTTTCCGATGCGTTCCTGGCCATTGCGGATCCCAACCGGCGCCACCTCCTGGAGGAGTTGCGGCGCGGTCCCAAGACGGTCGGCGAACTGGCGTCCGGATTGCCCGTCTCCCGCCCCGCCGTCTCCCAGCATCTGAAGGTCCTGCTCGACGCCGGCCTGGTCAACGCAACGGCCGAAGGCACCAGGCGGGTCTATGCCGTCAGCGCCGGCGGCTTCCTCCAGCTTAATGTCTGGCTCGATCAGTTCTGGGAAGCCTGACCGGCAACGCCGTCGCGTCGGCCTGTGAATAACAGGTTGTGAATAGCGGGGAAATCTCAGCCTGAATCAGGATCGGACCGAATGCATGAAGCGGCTTTCGGAGGCTCCAAACAAACAGAGCGGCCGTGCTTCCATCTGGTCGCAGGCCGCTCCGTATTTCTGACAGGGATAAAAAAACCTACTGACCCGGCGGCTAACCGCGCCGCCGGCGGAAGAACGCGCAAAGTGCGCGTCTATGCAAAACTGATTTTAGTGGGTGGTCGGGTTTGCCTTCAGTTTTTCAATCTCGTCCTTGAGTGCCAGCTTGCGCCGCTTCAGATTCACGATTTCGAGGTCGTCCACCGATGGATGGTTCAGCGCTGTGTCGATTTCGCGCTCGATGTCGCCGTGCTTCCGCTGCAACTCTTCAAGATGGTTGGCAAGAGACATGATTGGAGCTCCCTTTCATGGTTTCCTCGATTGCGCGCCACAGACGGTTCCTCCGCAGGTCCCGTACTGTGACGGCACGATGACAGTCTGCCACCAGATGACCGGGATGTCGAATGTGGCGTGGTAGCATTTCCTGAAAGATTGAAATGTGGTATGGGCTTCGCGCCGGGGGGAATTCCACGTCCGGCCTTGCCTCTGGGTGCTTTCGGGCACCCGAAATTTTGCAGACGGTGGACATGTCAGATCAGGAACAGACCGAGATTCGTCTCGAGTTTGCAAAGCTAAAGCAGGAGCACGCCGATTTCGACGCGGCGATCAACGCGATGATTGCGATGGCTTGTGATCCGCTGCAAATTCAGCGCATGAAAAAGAAGAAGCTGCTGCTGAAAGACCGGCTGTCGAAGCTGGAAGATAAAATGATTCCGGACATCATCGCCTAGCGGCAGCGCAGCCGCTTCTCGTCGCAAGACTTCTTGCGGGACGCCGTTCATTTCGCTAATCGGCTGGCAGCAATTTCTATCGTGCCTGTTTCCAGCAAAGCAGAGGCCAGAGATTTGAGCACAGCGCGCGCCGACGTCGCCATCATCATGGGAAGCCAGTCCGACTGGGCGACAATGCGTCACGCCGCCGAGACGCTGGAAGCGCTCGGCATTGCGCATGACACGCGCATCGTGTCGGCGCATCGCACGCCGCAGCGGCTCTACGATTTCGCCAAGGGGGCTAAGGCCGAAGGGTTCAAGATCGTGATTGCAGGCGCTGGGGGTGCCGCGCATCTTCCCGGCATGACCGCGGCTTTGACATCGCTGCCGGTGTTCGGCGTGCCGGTCGAATCGAAGGCTCTTTCAGGACAGGATTCGCTTCTGTCGATCGTGCAGATGCCGGCTGGCATACCGGTCGGAACCTTGGCCATCGGCAAGTCCGGCGCAGTCAATGCGGCCCTGCTGGCTGCTGCCGTGCTCGCACTTTTTGATGAAAAGCTCGCAGAGCGCCTGGATGCCTGGCGTGCCGAGCAGACCGCCAAGGTCGCGGACCATCCCATGGATGACGCATGAGCGGACCTCTCCCCGCCGGCTCGACGATCGGCATCATCGGCGGCGGCCAGCTCGGTCGCATGCTGGCGATGGCTGCCGCCCGCCTCGGCTATCGCACGGTGATCCTTGAGCCGCAGGCCGATTGTCCGGCATCGCAGGTGGCCAACAGCCAGATCGTTGCTGCCTATGACGATAGTGCCGCCCTTGCCGAACTTGCACGCGCAAGTGCGGTCGTGACCTATGAGTTCGAAAACGTGCCGGTGTCCGCCGCCGAGCTTCTTGCGCGTTCGGTGCCGGTCTATCCGCCGGCCCGCGCCCTCGAGGTCTCGCAGGACCGTGTGGTGGAAAAAAGCTTTCTCAACGGCATCGGCATTCCAACCGCCGATTTTCGCGCCGTCGACAGTGACGAAGACCTTGGCGCGGCGCTCGAAGCCTTCGGCGGTGCCGGCGTGCTGAAGACCCGCCGCATGGGTTATGACGGCAAGGGCCAGCGCCTGTTCCGCAACACCCCGCCGGATGGCGCCGACGGCGCTTATACCGCCATGGGCGGCGTGCCGCTGGTCCTGGAAGCCTTCGTGAGTTTCGACCGCGAGATTTCCGTTATCGCCGCGCGCGGCCGTGACGGGGCGCTTTCGGCCTATGACCCCGCCGAGAACGTCCACAGCAGCGGCATCCTGCACAGCTCGACCGTGCCGGCGACGATCTCTTCGCAGACCGCCCGGAGTGCCACCGAAGCCGCTTTCGCCATTCTTGAGGCGCTCGACTATGTCGGGGTCATCGGCGTCGAATTCTTCGTGCTTCCCAATGGCTCGCTGCTCGTCAACGAGATCGCGCCGCGCGTCCACAATTCGGGCCACTGGACGGAAGCTGCCTGCGCCAACTCGCAGTTCGAGCAGCATATCCGTGCGATCGCCGGGCTGCCGCTCGGCGCGGCCGCGCGACATTCGGATTGCGTGATGGAAAATCTCATCGGCGACGAGGTCGAGCGCGCTGAGAGCCTGCTCGCCGAGCCGGAAGTGGTTCTGCATCTCTACGGCAAGGCGGAAGCCCGCCCTGGCCGGAAGATGGGTCATTTCACCCGGCTGAAGCGCTAATTTGACGGACAAGTGGCTGCCGGAGGTTGACATCGGCAAACACTCTCGTCTAAGAGCCAGCTACAAATTTGAGGCGCGCTGTTGGCGCGCTTTTTGATTAGGCCTTCGGGCCGCATTCGACAGGCAAGACCATGAAGATCAAGAACTCGCTCAAGGCCCTGAAAGGCCGCCATCGCGACAACCAGTTGGTTCGCCGCAAGGGCCGCATCTACATCATCAACAAGACTGCCCCGCGCTACAAGGCTCGCCAGGGCTGAGTGACCGACCCCGAAAGCAAAGCTTCTCGGGGATGACCGGTTCACGGCCTAGGCCTTCACGCGAAATTCAGTTTGACGTTCCGATGCGAGGGGATAGATTCTCTCGCATGCGGAACGTTTTTGCGTTTTTTCTCACCTTTGCTTTGGCCGGCGCTTTCGTGCCGGCGGTTTACGCACAGCAGACCGGACCGGCGACAAGCACGCAGGTGGTCGCCAAGCCCGATCGGCTCGACGCGCTCTTTGGCGACCTGAAGCGCGAGCGCAACGAGCGGGCGGCCCAGCGTATCGCCCAGCGCATCCGCGAGGAATGGAACAGGTCCGGCAGCGCCTCCATCGACCTGATGATGCAGTGGTCGCAAAAGGCGATGGGAGATCAGAAGTTCGATGTCGCGCTCGATTTCCTCGATCAGGTCGTGACGCTCGATCCCTCTTACGCCGAGGGCTGGAACCGCCGCGCGACCGTGCATTTCATGATGCAGAACTTCGGCAAGTCGATGTCGGATATCAACCAGACCCTGCGGCTGGAGCCACGCCATTTCGGGGCGCTGGCCGGCATGGCGCAGATCATGAAGGAGAGGGGCAACAAGCAGCTGGCGCTCAATGCCTGGCAGCGCGTGCTCGATATCTATCCGATGATGCGCAGCGCCCAGAACGAGGTTTCCACGCTTTCGGAAGAGCTAGCCGGTGAAGGCATCTGATGCATCGGCCCGCCGGCGATGCTGATTTTATGGTGCCCGTTTTCCACGCCGCCCGTCGACCGTCCCTGAAATGAACCTGCTCTACGCCGCCGCTGCCTTTCTGCTGGCGCTTCTTTTGGTAATGGTCGGCGTGACGCGCGTGGGCTCGTGGCTGATCGAGCGCCGCAACCCGCCGGTCGGAAGTTTCATCGATATCGATGGCGCGCGCATCCACTATGTTCACGTCCCGCCGGGTGCGAATGCCGATCTTCCGCCGATCGTGTTCATCCATGGCGCCAGCGCCAATCTGAACGATCAGATGGTGCCGCTGCGGCCGCTGCTCGAAGGCCGTGCCGAGATGCTATTCTTCGACCGGCCCGGCCATGGCTGGTCAAGCCGAGGGCCGGGAAACAACGAGAACCCTAGCGCGCAGGCTGCCACGATCGCAAAGCTGATGGACCGGCTCGGCATCAGGCAAGCGATCATCGTCGGCCATTCCTTCGGCGGTGCAGCCACCACGGCACTCGGCCTCGAACATCCTGAAAAAACGCGCGGCCTGGTATTCCTTTCGGCGGCTACCCATCCGTGGCCGGGCGGGGCGACGTCCTGGTATTACAGCCTGACGTCGGTTCCGGTGATCGGCCGGCTGTTTGCCGAAACCGTCACCACGCCCGCCGGGTTGATGCAGCTTGATGGTGCCACGACCTGCGTCTTTGCGCCCAACAAGGTGCCGGACGATTATGCGAAGAGGGCGTCGATCCCGCTGGTGCTGCGTCCGAGCGCCTTCCGCGCCAATGCCATCGATGTCGAGGGCCTCTATCGCTACGCCCTGGCGACCGCACCGCTCTATCGCGAGATCAAAGCGCCGACTGTCGTGGTCTCGGGGGACCGCGATACGGTGGTTTACGAGGAAATCCATTCCGTCGGGCTGGCCCGCGATATTCCGAACTCGGAACTCTTATGGGTCCATAATCTCGGCCACAAGCCGGACTGGATCGCGCCGGACCTTGTCGTCGCGGCTATCGAAAAACTTGCCGGGAAACCTGTCGATCTGCAGGCCACCGCGCGGACTGTGGAGGCGCGCATCGCCGGTGACGCCTATGGCGCGGGCTGCATCGACGAGACGGTTATGGACGGTGAACTCGCGCCGGAATGAAAAGCTGGCTGACAACTCGCCCTGCCGATCCGAATGGCCGGCAGGGCGGAGTTAGCGGGCCTCAAGCGCCGCCGCGGCCTTCCGCGCCGATATAGGCGATGCGCAGCATGTTGGTGGCGCCCGGCGTACGCAGCGGCACGCCTGCCGTGATGATGACGCGGTCACCCGGTCTGCCGAAATTTTCCTCGAAGGCGATGCGGCAGGCGCGATCGACCATGTCGTCGAGGTCGAAGGCATCTTCGGTGACGACGCAATGCGTGCCCCACACCAGCGAAAGCCGGCGCGCGGTTTCGACGACCGGCGAGAGCGCGATGATCGGCACTTGCGGCCGTTCACGCGCGGCGCGCAGGCCGGTCGTTCCGGAAGCCGTGTAGGTGATGATTGCCGAAAGCTTCAGCGTTTCCGCGATCTGGCGCGAAGCCAGCGAAATGGCGTCGGCGCCGGTCGCTTCGGGCTCGGAACGCTGCGCATTGATGATGCCGGGATAGGTGGGGTCCTGCTCGACCCGCTCGGCGATGCGGTTCATCATCGACACGGCTTCAACCGGATATTCGCCCGCCGCAGATTCGGCCGACAGCATGATCGCATCTGCGCCTTCGAATACGGCGATCGACACGTCGGAGACTTCGGCGCGAGTTGGCACCGGGGCTGAGATCATCGATTCCAGCATCTGCGTGGCGACAACCACGGGCTTGCCGGCGCGGCGCGCGGCGCGCGTGATCTGCTTCTGGATGCCGGGAACGGATTCGAGCGGCATTTCCACGCCGAGGTCGCCACGCGCCACCATCAGCGCGTCGGAGAGTTCGATGATCTCGGCGAGCCTCGCCACGGCCTGCGGCTTTTCGATCTTCGACATCAGGAGCGCGCGGCCGCGAGCGATCTTGCGCGCCTCGGCAAGATCCTCGGGCCGCTGGATAAAGGACAGTGCTACCCAGTCGACGCCGGTCGCCAGGACGGCGTCGAGATCGGCGCGGTCCTTCTCGGTCAGCGCGCCGACCGGCAGTTCGGTGTCGGGCAGGCTGACGCCCTTGCGGTCCGAGATGCCTTTGCCGGCAATCACCGTGCATACGATGGATTTTCCATCGCATTTGACTGCCTTCAGTTCCAGCTTGCCGTCGTCGATCAGCAGGCGATGTCCGGGCTGGACCGAGGCAAGGATTTCAGGATGCGGCAGGTGGACGCGCTTGGCGTCGCCCGGTGCCGGGCTGTCGTCGAGCGTGAATTCCTGGCCGAGCTCAAGCGCTTCCTTGCCGTTGGCGAATTTGCCGACGCGCAGCTTCGGGCCCTGCAGGTCGGCCAGAATGCCGATCGGCCGGCCAAGTTCGGTCTCTACCGCGCGAATGCGGCGGACGAGTTCGCGCATGAGCGGGTGGTCGGTGTGGCTCATATTGATGCGGAAGACATCCGCGCCAGCCTCGAAAAGCTTTCGGATCATCTCCTCGGAAGAGGAGGCCGGTCCGATCGTTGCGAGGATTTTTACCTTGCGGCTACGTCTCATGGAGAATTCGTTCCCGTGACGGCTGCTGCGCCGCCCGTTGCGGGCTCGTCGGTCAGCTGGACCATCCAGCTTGCCTGCTCGCCCGTGTCATATTCCTGGAAGCCCGCGCGCTGGAACCCGCGGGCGACGCAATCGGTCACGCCCGCAATCTTGAATTCCTTTTCAGCGACGCACATGTTGATCGGACCGTCCCAGCGCCCACCGCGCTCGGCGTCTTCTGCATAAAGATAGTAAAACCGTGATGACAGAGGACCCTCGATCAGGGTCTTGCAGGTCGAACCTTCGATATGCCACCAGCCTTCGGTGACCCATCCGGCCTTGGCGCGATAGCCGATGCCCACGCCGATCAGGCTCTGCGTGGCGTTGCAGACTCGGAAATCGGCGTGCGCATCGCTTGCGGTGGCAATTGAAAAAATAGGAATTGCGAGGAAAAGAAGCAGCGCCGTCCATGCAGAACGCATGCGCGATGCCCCGGCGAAATCCATCCTCGAACCCCTCTTGTCTGCTGTCAGCATTGTCGGATGCCCCTTTTCGGAAAAGTCCGTGCGCATGTCAACGCGCCCAAGCACGTCAATCCAATCGATTTAAGTGGCTTCATGTCGCATCCTTGATCGCTCTCGCATGATTTCTGCCAGAACATTGACCAAACAACGACATTGCACCCAGCCTAACTTCATGAAATGACGGGCCTATCCCCATCAACACCGGCAGACGGGACGTTTGCAAGCCCATGACGCGATCCGCAGTTTTTGCCCCCTATGAAATCATCGAGGGAGACCGCAAACGCGGCGTCGTCCTGCTTGGCGACCATGCAAAACGTGCTTTGCCCGACGAATATGGCGATCTTGGCCTGCCGCCTGCCGAATTCCAGCGTCATATCGCCTATGACATCGGCGTCGAGCAGGTCACGCGCAAGCTGGCGGCCCTTCTCAGCGCGCCGGCGGTGCTGGCAAACTTCTCGCGTCTGCTGATCGATCCCAATCGCGGCGAGGACGACCCGACACTGATTCGCCAGCTCTATGACGGCACCGTCGTGCCCGGAAACTATCCGATGACGCCGGAGGAGCGGGAACGCCGGCTCGATAATTATTATCGGCCCTATCATGACGCGGTCGGCGCCATGGTTTCCTCCGTCGCGCGGGAATCCGGCAAAGCGCCCTTCCTGTTTTCGGTGCATTCCTTCACGCCGGTAATGCAGGGCTATGTCCGGCCCTGGCATATCGGCCTCTTGTGGGACAGCGACGACCGGGCCATTCGTCCGTTGATCGAGCTTCTTGCCGAGGACGGCACCCTGACTGTCGGCGACAATGAGCCTTATGACGGCGCGCTCCGCGGCGATACCATGTTCAAGCATGCCATCGTCAACGGCTATGCCCATGCGCTGATCGAGATCCGCCAGGACCTGATCGCGGACGATGCCACCGCCGAAGATTGGGCAATCCGGCTCGCGCCGATCGTTGACGCGGTCAATGCGCGCGCCGATATACATGAGGTCAAGCTATTCGGCTCGCGCACGGGGCCAGTATGAAGGAGCCTTCCATGACCGATCTCAGCGAAGACCAGAAACGCGATTTCGAAGCCGCCGCCTTTCGCCGGTTGGTTGAGCATCTGCGCGAGCGCGGCGACGTCCAGAACATCGACCTGATGAACCTGGCCGGCTTCTGCCGCAACTGCCTGTCCAACTGGTATCGCGAGGCGGCCGAGGCGGAAGGGGTAGCCCTCTCCAAGGACGCATCGCGCGAAATCGTCTATGGCATGCCCTATGCCGAATGGCAGGCGCTGCACCAGACCGAAGCGTCGGAAGCCAAGAAGGCCGAATTCGAAGCGCGCCGGCCGAAAGACCACTAGATCGCCGTGCGTCCATTCGGACGCACGAAGGACGATCCAGCACTTGTAGTGAGCATCGGAATATTCCGAAAACCGGATTCCGCTTTTCGGTCCGATGCTGTGACGTTCAACTTTGGCAACAGCGACGATACGCTGCTTTTTCCGCCCTTGACCCCTCAGGCTGGGTAAGGCAATCGAACGCGACCCATCCGCGGCCCGAGTCGCCGCCTTTCATTCGGAGCAGGAAAAATGGCCGACGACATCACCGAAACCAGCCAGACCGTTGCCGCAGGCCAGTTGCGCGCCTTCATCGAGCGCGTCGAGCGTCTCGAGGAAGAGAAACAGACCATCGCCGACGACATCAAGGACGTCTTTGCCGAAATGAAGGGCACCGGTTTCGACACCAAGGCCGTGCGCACCATCATCCGCCTGCGCAAGAAGGACCAGGCCGAGCGGCAGGAAGAGGAAGCGATCCTCGATCTCTACAAGGCCGCCCTCGGCATGGAGTGAGCCATATCGCCGCCCGGCTCAGCGGTGAAACGCAGCCGGGAGCGGGACGATGGATGAATTTGACTTCAGCCGCCTCCGGGCGGCTGAATTTCGACATCGGGTCCGGATGCGGAACCCGCTTGATAAAACTTGAGGGCGCTCGAGCGGGAAATTGTGAAACCCGGCTTTGCTTCCATCCTGAACATGGGTAGAAAGTTGCATGCCGAAATTCAACCGCCGCAAGATACTGGTAATGGCTGCGACGAGCGCCGCGTCGACCGCGCTGGCCGCTTGCACGAGTGGTCCTCCACGCCAGGCGGGATCGTTCGTCCAAACCGCAGAACCCGCGCCGCTGCCACAGCCCGTCGTCAGTCCCAGCTTCGGCGATCCTCGCATGATGTATGCCGCCATGTCCGACGACGGTCATGACATTCCTGCCGTGCCTTTCGAAAAGATTAACCCGAAGTTCTATCGACAGGTCGTGCCGGACCCGACCGGAGAGCAGCCGGGAACCGTGGTCGTCGACACGGCAAACCATTTCCTCTTTCTCGTCGGCAACATGGGGCAAGCAATCCGATATGGTGTTGGTCTTGGCCGCCAGGGTTTTGAGTGGTCGGGCCAGGGGGTGATCCAGTGGAAGCAGAAATGGCCACGCTGGTTCCCGCCCAACGAAATGATCGATCGCCAACCCGAGCTGGAAAAATATCGAGCCCGGCAGATACCGCGGACTAACGATTGGGAGGGCGGCATGGAGGGCGGTGTCAGCAATCCGCTCGGCGCCCGCGCGCTCTACATCTTCCAGGACGGCAAGGATACGCTCTATCGCCTCCACGGCTCTCCGGAATGGTCGTCGATCGGCAAGTCGGTCTCGTCGGGATGCGTACGGCTTATGCACCAGGACATCATCGATCTTTATGACCGGGTTCCCGATGGCACGCCTATTGTTGTCACCGGCGGGTTGTCGTCGGCAGTCTAGAACGGTCAGTTCTTAACAGAACGCCAAACCGCTCTAACTGTCCTTGATCCTGTGCTTCGATCGGGCCAGCGCGCCACACCTGGCCTTGCAGGCGTTGAGGGAGCGGCGAGCGATGGAAGAATTCGACTTCGGCCCCCGCCGGGCGGCTGAATTCCGGCATCGTGCCTTCTGGGCGCTGTTCGAGGAGCGGCACCCCGAGGAAAAGTCTCGCCGGGCGCGGCACGGACCGTGGTTCTGGCAGCGCGGGCTGGCTGAATTCGGCCTCGTCATCACGATGTATGTGGCGCCGGAACCCAATCTCGTTGGCGTTTTCTTCGGCCGCAACGAGAAGCTTGGCGCGGTCGATGCCCAAGCGCGGCTGAAGCCTTTCCAGGCCATTATCGAGAAGCGGCTGAAGATCAGGCCCGAGCAGCGCTTCGATGGCACAAGCCTCGGCTGCACATGGCGGGTGAACTGCTTTGCCGAGGACAACTGGCCGGCCATGGCCGACTGGCTGGTGACCGAGGCCTCGCGCTTCGAGCGTGTCGTGACCGAACTGCTCAGCGAGCGCTAAACCTCAACCAAACAGCACTTCACGCAGCACAACGGCATCATTGTGCGTTTCGTCGCGGGCGGAATAGACCAGCGTCACCATGCCGGTCTTAGCCAATTCGCGCAGATGCTCGAGTTGCTCTTGATGCGTTTCGAGTTCCGCAATGTATCGCCGGCGGAATTCCTGCCACTTTGCCGGATCGTGCCCGAACCATTTTCGTAGCTCGGTGCTGGGTGCGATCTCCTTCATCCACTGGTCCAGCTTCGCGTCCGCCTTGCTTACGCCGCGAGGCCAGAGCCGGTCGACCAGGATGCGGATGCCGTCATCGGCGGACGGCGGCTCGTAGGCCCGCTTGAGCCTGATCCTGTCCGCCGCGATCTTGCTGGCCATGCCTCAAGCAGGCTGGAAGTTCAGCGCGACGCCGTTGATGCAATAGCGCAGGCCAGTCGGCGGCGGGCCGTCCTCGAAGACATGGCCGAGATGGCTGCCGCAACGCGCGCAGTGGCATTCGGTGCGCACCATGCCGTAGCTGCGGTCGACGGTTGTTTCCACCGAACCCTCGACCGGGTCGTTGAAGCTCGGCCAGCCGGTGCCGCTCTCGAATTTCAGCTTCGATTCAAACAGGGGCTGGTCGCAGCCGGCGCAGGTAAAAGTGCCGGCGCGCTTCTCGTAAAGCAGGGCGCAGCTTCCCGGCCGCTCGGTGCCGTGACCGCGCATGACCGCATATTGTTCGGGTGTCAGCAGCGCGCGCCATTCTGCGTCGGTGCGGGTGACGGGATAAGTGTGGGTGTCCATGAGGCCGCCTCCAGGGAAGTTTTGTTCCGGCCGAATGTAAGACCGAAAGTCGGGTTTACCAAGTGCATCCTCAATGCTTCCTCGACAGCTCCCTGGTTGCGCTTTCGAGGCCGGAGAGCGTCAGCGGATACATACGACCGGAAAAAATGTCGCCGATCATCTTGATAGAATGGGTGTAGCTCCAGTGCTTTTCGCGCGTCGGGTTGATCCAGATGGCGTTCGGCCATTGCGCGATGACGCGCTGCAGCCAGAGTGCGCCGGGCTCGGGGTTCCAGTGCTCGACGGAACCGCCGGCATAGGCGATCTCGTAGGGGCTCATCGAGGCGTCGCCGACGAAGATGACCTTGTAGTCGTGGCCATATTTGTGGAGCACGTCGTGGGTCGGGATGACTTCGGAATGGCGGCGGCGATTGTCCTTCCAGACGCCCTCATAGAGGCAGTTGTGGAAGTAAAAATATTCGAGCTGGCGGAATTCGGCGCGCGAGGCTGAAAACAGCTCCTCCACCACCTTGATGTGGTCGTCCATCGAGCCGCCGACATCGAAGAACATCAAGAGCTTGACCGCGTTGCGCCGTTCCGGCCGGGTCTGGACGTCGAGATAACCGTGCTCGGCGGTGGCGTGGATGGTGCCGGGCAGATCGAATTCCTCGTCCGCACCTTCGCGCACCCAGCGCCGCAGGCGCTTCAGCGCAACCTTGATGTTGCGGGTGCCGAGCTCGACGGAATCGTCGAAGTTCTTGAACTCGCGTTTGTCCCACACTTTCACCGCGCGGCGGTGGCGGCTTTCGTTCTGGCCGATGCGTACGCCTTCGGGGTTGTAGCCATAGGCGCCGAAGGGCGAGGTGCCGGCGGTGCCGATCCATTTCGAGCCGCCCTGATGCCGGCCCTTCTGCTCTTCCAGGCGCTTCTTCAGCGTCTCCATCAGCTTTTCGAAGCCGCCCAGCGCCTCGACCAGCTTTTTCTCGTCGTCGCTCAGGTGCTTTTCGGCAAGCCGCCGCAGCCATTCCTCGGGCAGGTTCTCGACATCGATTGCGCCTTCGCCGGCCAATGCCTCGATGCCCTTGAAGACATGGGCAAAGACCTGGTCGAAGCGGTCGATATGGCGCTCGTCCTTCACCAGTGCTGCGCGGGCGAGATAGTAAAAGCCTTCGACGTCGTAGTCGACCAGTCCCGCTTCCAGCCCTTCGAGCAGGGACAGATATTCCCGCAGGGACACAGGGACTTTGGCGGCTTTGAGTTCGAGAAAGAAGGGAATGAACATAGCTTGCTTCATGCCTCCTTCAGGGGCGATCGGGCAAGGGTCAACATGCGGGCAGCCCATAGGCCCGCGAACATTGCGGGCAGGAATACCAGCGCTCCGGGTGCGGCCAGACCAAGTGCCGTCAGCGCCGGCCCCGGACAGAAACCTCCAAGCCCCCAGCCAACGCCAAAGATCGCAGCGCCGGCAAGCAGGCGCGCATCCACATCCTTCGCCGTGGGCAGCCGGAATGCATTCGCCAGCAGCGGGCGGTCACGCTTCAGCACGACGCGATAGCCGAGGAACGCGACAAGCACCGCGCCTATCATCACGAAGGCGAGCGACGGGTCCCATGTTCCGGTGAGATCAAGGAAATTGAGCACCTTGGCGGGGTTCGACATGCCCGAGACGACGAGGCCGATGCCGAAGAGCAGGCCGAGCAGCAAATTGACGACGAATGTCATAGGCTCAGCCTCCAACCATGTGACGCACGACGAAGACCGTGATGAAGGCGGTGGCCATGAAGGTGACCGTAGCGACGATCGAGCGTGTCGAGAGACGCGATATGCCGCAGACGGCGTGCCCGCTGGTGCAGCCGCCGCCGAGGTTCGCGCCGAAGCCGACCAGCAAGCCGGCGATGGCCATGAGGGGCAGGTTCGATGAAACCGTCTGCAGGACGGGCTGGCCAGTCACGGCCATCACGACGAAGGGTGCACAGACGAGGCCCGCCACGAAAGCGAGCGCCGACAGGGTGCCTGTGCCATCCCGATAGGGCGGCAGCAGGCGCGCGGCTATGCCGCTGATCCCGGCGATACGGCCGTCCAGAGCCATCAGCAGCACGGCGGAAAGGCCGATGAGGGCACCGCCGATCAATGAAGCGAACGGCGTGAATTCAGTCATGGATACCTCCGATGGAGCCGATGGGCTTGCGTGGCCACGCGGCGGTCGATGCTACAGCAAATCGCATCCAATGAAATCGCCGGTATGCATGCGAGCATCAGTGTCTTTCGAGTTGTCGTGGTTAACGGGGGGATTCAACCTTTCTTGGTAATTTGTCGTTAGGAATTTCCGTCAGTGGGGTTCGATGGCGTTTTCCCTGGCTGTCGACGTGTTTGTTTGCGTGCGGGTGTCTATGCGTTTCTCAGGAGTTTCAGCAATCCTCTTCGCCTGCATGGCTTTTGCCGGCTGCACATCCAGTTCGGGCGTGGGCGACATCTTGGCGCAGCCGTCGCTTGAAACGACAAGTTCCGTCGTCAGGCCAAGCGGCCCGGTGCCGGCGGCTAGCGTGGGTGCGGTCATTGCCGATTCTCAGCAAACGCTGCCGCACCAGGCATTGGCGGCGGCTGCCCCGGTTCCGCCGGCTGCGGTGGCGCTTGCGGTCGAGTCCAAGTCGGCAGGAATGCCGGTGCCCGAGTTGAAGCCGGTCGCGCTGATGGTGCCTGCCAACCCATCGGCCGGTATGGTGCCGCTTGAGCGCAGCCGCATCTACAGCCGCCAGTTCCGCGACGCCAAGCCGATCAATTTCGGCAAGGCCTCGCCCAGGGCGCTGGCTGTGCACGGTGTCGATGTTTCGCGCTGGCAGGGCGAGATCGACTGGCAGAGACTGCGCAGCCAGGGCGCGAACTTCGCCTATATCAAGGCTACCGACGGCGGCGACCATCTCGACCCGATGTTCCGGAAAAACTGGCGCGGCGCCCAGGAGGCCGGGCTGAAACGCGGCGCCTATCACTTCTTCTACTGGTGCCGCACCGCCGGTGAGCAGGCCGACTGGTTCATCCGCAACGTGCCGAAGGTGGAAGGCGCGCTGCCGCCGGTCATCGACGTCGAATACAATGGCGAGTCGAAATGCCAGCGCCGCCTGTCGCGCGCCAAGGTGCTGGAGAAGATGCAGGTCTTCATGGACAAGCTGGAACGGCACTACGGCCAGCGTCCGATCATCTACACCGCGCCGGATTTCTACCGCGACAATCTCAGGGGCGAATTCCAGGATTATCCGTTCTGGCTCCGCGCCGTCGCCCAGCACCCGTCCAAGGTCTATCCCGGCCGCAAGTGGGTGTTCTGGCAGTATTCGGGGTCCGGGCTGTCGCATGGCGTTGCCGGGAAGATCGACCTCAACGTCTTCCACGGCAGCGAGAGCGACTGGCACCGCTGGGTGTCGAACCAGACCGCGGTGCTTACAGCAGATCGTACTCAATGAAGCCGGTGCGCCGCGCGACGTAGTCGTAGAGCTTGCGCGCGGTGGTGTTGGTCTCGTGCGTCATCCAGTAGACATTGGCGACGCCGATCTTGGCGGCTTCCTGCTTGACCGACTCGATGAGCGCCGCACCGACGCCCTTGCCGCGCACGTCAGGGTCGGCGAACAGATCCTGAAGGTAGCAGTTGTTGACCACCGACCAGCATGAGCGGTGGTACATATAGTGCGTCAGGCCGACCGGCTTGCCGTCGAGCAGCGCGATGAAACCCTTGGGCTCGTACTCGCCTTCGGTAAACAGCCGCTTCCATGTGGTCTGGTAGACTTCCTCCGGCACGGTTGCCTTGTAGAAGATCAGATAGTCGGTCCAGAGACGGCGCCATTCGGCATGGTCGGACTGTTCAAGCGGGCGGATGGTGACTTCGGTCATTGGCTGTCGCTTTCTATCGTCGTTGCTGGCGGTGAGCCTGCCCGAGTGCGAAGCTGTTACCAACGGTCCAGAGATGAAAAAGCGTTGTCCGCGCTTCAGCGCCCCCTCTCCGTCTCGCTACGCGAGCCACCTCTCCCCCATTTCATGGGGGCGAGGAACCCAAGTTCTGTAAAGCCGCAACCTCAATGGGTGCCGGTTCCTCGCCCCGCTTGCGGGGCGAGGTGGCTCGGCGAAGCCGAGAGGGAGAGGGGGACTTGCTACCCCTGCCGCCGCGCCATGAACGCCAGCCGTTCGAACAGGTGAACGTCCTGCTCGTTCTTGAGAAGCGCGCCGTGCAGTTTGGGCAGGGCGTTCTTCGGGTCGGCGCGCAGGTCGGCAGGGTCGATGTCGTCGGCGACCAGCAGCCTGATCCAGTCGAGCGCCTCGGAGGTCGACGGCTTCTTCTTCAGGCCGGCCACGTCGCGGATTTCGTAGAACTGGGTGAGGGCGGCGCGCACGAGGTTCTGCTTGATGCCGGGATAGTGGACCTCGACGATCTTGGTCAGCGTGTCGGCATCGGGGAAGCGGATGTAGTGGAAGAAGCAGCGGCGCAGGAAGGCGTCGGGCAGTTCCTTCTCGTTGTTGGAGGTGATGATGACGATGGGGCGCACATCCGCCCGGATCGTCTCGCCGGTCTCGTAGACGAAGAACTCCATCTTATCGAGTTCCTGCAGCAGGTCGTTGGGGAATTCGATGTCGGCCTTGTCGATCTCGTCGATCAGAAGCACGACCTTCCGGCCGGCGGCGAAGGCTTCCCACAATTTGCCGCGCTTGATGTAGTTCTTGATGTCGTTGAAGCGGTCGTCGCCGAGCTGGCTGTCGCGCAGGCGCGACACGGCGTCATATTCGTAGAGGCCCTGCTGGGCGCGGGTGGTCGATTTGATGTGCCATTCGATCAGGTCGAGGCCAAGGGCGGATGCCACCTGCTTGGCAAGCTCGGTCTTGCCGGTGCCGGGCTCGCCCTTGACCAGCAAGGGCCGCTCCAGCGCGATCGCCGCATTGACCGCGACCATCAGATCCTTTTCGGCAACATAGGCCGAGGTGCCTTCAAAACGCATTCCTAACTCCAGATTGGTGTTGGCCGAGACAGTAGGGGCGGGATGGTGACGGGGCAAGGGTTGTGCCCGCGTTTCCCTACCCCTTGAGGGGAGGGTGGCGGCGAAGCCGCAGGGTGGGGTCGCTGCGGCAGTGCTCGACGTTCTTTTTGCGTTGCGCTCGGCATGAACGACCCCCTCTGGCGCTGCGCGCCATCTCCCCCTCAAGGGGGGAGAAAACGCCGGCGCTTTCATCTAAATTTTTTTCCAAGCCGGCAATTCTCTGGCGTGCACCCTCGATGCGTCCTATATTCAGCGACGACGGTCTGTGCTTCCCGGCAGGAGAACATTTTCCCCGGGGCCTTAACGATCCTTAGGGAGCTGTCCCTGGGAAGACCCGTGGGTCTTTTCATACGGCGCCCACCTACTTTGTAGGTTCCCGGGATCGCTCTCTCCACCGGTTGTGTGGATCGTCACTTCCCCCAATTTCGTTGCGCTTTTCAAAAACGTCGCTTCCGCGATGGCATCCTCGAACTGGCATTTTTTATCCTGCCCCGGCATAAGGGGCGCGATGATGGAAAAAGCACTCAAGAAACAACTGCGCCTGGAAGCGCTGGCGCGCCGCGACGCGCTGCCGGTGGTGTGGCGCATCGAGGCGTCGCTGCAGATGGCGGATATGGCAGCTGCGATCCCGGTCGAGCCGGGGCAGATCGTCTCGGCTTTCTGGCCGATGCGCTCCGAGGTCGATATCAGGCCGCTGATGTTTTCCCTGCGCGAAAAGGGTGCGCGGCTCTGCCTGCCGGCGATCCTCGACAAGACGACGATCGTCTTTCGCGAACTGGTGCGCGGCGCCGAGCTTGTCGAGATGAGTTTTGGCACCGCAGGGCCGCCCGAGGATGCGGAAGTGCTCGATCCGTCGCTGATGCTGATACCGCTGGCCGCCTTCGACGCGCGCGGCCATCGCATCGGCTATGGCGCCGGCTACTACGACCGGGCGATTTCACGCCTGCGCGACAAGGGCCTGGACCCGCGCATGATCGGCATCGCCTTCGATTGCCAGGAGGTGCCGCTGGTGCCCGACGAGCCGCATGACGTGATCATCCCGGAAATCCTGACCGAAAGCGGCCTGCGCCGGTTTGGCGACGCTTGACCACCGGACAGAACAACGGTGGTTTACACGGAGCGCGGTGAGCGAATAAGACTGATTTCCAACGCGCCGTGAACAAAGAACATATGATCAGGAACGCCAAGGCTGAAATGAAGAGCGGTTGGGACCGGCTGCGGTCCATGGGCTTTGCCGAGGTGGCGGCTGCCCTCGACGACGCAGACACTATGCTGCTGGACGAAGCGCCGTTGAACACGCCTGGCCGTGTGCCGCGCGTGAAGATCATCAGGCGCGCGCTACATCTGTCACAGGAAGAATTTGCCAGCCGCTATCTGATCCCGCTGGGGACGTTGCGGGATTGGGAGCAGGGCAGGACGGAACCGGATCAGGCCGCGCGCGCCTATCTTCGCGTTATCGCCAAGGAGCCGGAAACCGTATCGCGCGCGCTCGGAACACGGGACGCTGCATGAGACTTCTTTTTCTCGGGGACATGGTGGGTAAATCCGGCCGCACGGCGGTGTGGCAAAAGCTGCCGGGGCTGATTTCCGACTTCAAGCTGGATTTCGTCATCGTCAATGGCGAGAACGCCGCCGGCGGCTTCGGCATAACCGAGGAAATCTTTCGCGAGACGCTGAATGCCGGGGCCGATGTCGTGACCACCGGCAACCATGTCTGGGACCAGCGCGAGGCGCTGACATTCGCACCGCGCGAGGACCGCTTCCTGCGCCCGGTGAATTTTCCGAAAGGCACGCCGGGGCGCGGTTCGGGCGTCTATATCGCCAGGAACGGCGCACGGGTGTTCGTCTCCAACATCATGGGCCGGGTGTTCATGCATCCCGAGCTGGACGATCCGTTCCAGGCGGTTGAGCGCGAGCTTGCCGCCTGCCCGCTCGGCGAGCAGGCGGATGCTGTGGTGATCGACTTCCATGCCGAGGCGACGAGCGAAAAAATGTGCTTTGCGCATTTCGTCGACGGGCGTGCCAGCCTCGTCGTCGGCACGCATACGCACCAGCCGACCGCCGACCACCAGATCCTCAACGGTGGCACCGCCTACCTGACCGACGCCGGCATGTGCGGCGATTATGATTCCTCGCTCGGCATGGACAAGGAAGAGCCGCTGAACCGGTTTCTTTCGAAAGTGCCGAAGGGACGTTTCGAGGCCGCGAACGGCCCTGCGACGATTTGCGGGCTCGGCGCCGATATATCCGACCGCACCGGGCTTGCCGAGAGGGTTGCGCCGTTGCGGCTCGGGCCACGCCTGGAAGAAACAATGCCTTCTTTCTGGTCTTGACGTTGAAGTAAGCCTGTAGCCTACCTACTTCTGCCGGAATATTTTTCTTTCAGATTGTCAGGGGACATTCAGCAGATGCCGATCATCGACTTTCTGGCGCCGCACTTCGCCTTCGTGAACGATCCGACGGCGTGGGTCGCGCTTGTGACCCTTGTGGTCATGGAGATCGTTCTCGGCATCGACAATCTGATCTTCATCTCGATCCTGACCAACAAGCTGCCGCCCGAGCAGCAATCGCGGGCGCGCAAGCTCGGCATTGGTGCTGCGCTCATCATGCGGCTGGTACTGCTGGCGACGATCTCCTTCATCGTGCAGCTGACAACGCCGGTATTCACCGCACTTGGCCACGGCTTCTCCTGGCGCGACATCATCCTCATCGCGGGCGGCCTGTTCCTGGTGTGGAAGGCGACCAAGGAAATCCATCACACGGTCGACCCGACCGACCATAAGGACGATATCGTCGGCAAGACGGTGAACCTGACCATGGGCGCGGCGATCTTCCAGATTCTCGTTCTCGACCTGGTCTTCTCGGTCGACTCGATCATCACCGCCGTCGGCATGACCGACGAGATCGTCATCATGTATATCGCCGTCATCGCGGCGGTGACGGTGATGCTGGTGGCAGCCGATCCGCTGGCGAAATTCATTGCCAAGAACCCGACCATCGTCATGCTGGCGCTGGGCTTCCTCTTGATGATCGGCATGACGCTGATCGCCGACGGCATGGGCTACCATGTGCCCAAGGGCTACATCTACGCCGCCATGGGCTTCTCGGCGCTGGTCGAGGGGCTCAACATGCTGGCGAGGAAGCGCAAGGCGAAAAGCGGCGGCGGGCACTGAGCATTGCTCAAATCCCCTCCAGCACGACAATCGTCGGCTGGCGCGGCAGGGTTTTCAGCGAGACCGTGAACGAGGGACTGTCGCGGAAGTCGACGGCGAAGCCTTCGCCCACGCGGCGGAGGAATTCATCCAGCGGCGTCGCGTGACGGTGCATGGGCAGTACGACTGACGAATAAAGCCGCGTCGTGATCTCGCTGATAGAGCCGATCGACTGGGTCAGGCCGCCGTCGATCGGCACCATGACGATGTCGAGGCGGCCGATCTGGCCATATTGCTGGTCGCTGAGGCGCGTATGCAGATGGCCGAGATGGCCGATGCACAGGTCTGCCACCTCGAAGATGAAGATCGAATTGCCGTCGCGTTCGAGCTCGCCGCCCCAGCTGCGGATGTCGGTCGGGACGTTGCGGATATAGACATCGTCGACGACGATCCTGTGCTTCGCCGGCCCGCCTTCAGGGTTCCAGCCGCGCAGCACGTGCTCGATGCCGGGGTCGGGCGCGTTGGTGTAGTGCGTGCGGTGTGCCTTGTTCATGGTGACGACGCGCGGCAGCGGATCGCTGCCATAGATGCCGCTGAAGTCGGTGGCAATGCGCACGCCGGCGGGGCTTTCGATGACGTAGGTGGAATGGCCGGCATAGGTGATCTTCACCTCGCCGCTGGTCTTGGCCTGCGCCGGCGTGAAATTCGCATAGGTGACGCCGGGCAGCGCCTGCGCGATGGCGATGCAGCGGCTCGGCACCGGGTCTTCCTGCGCGAATGCGGCCAATGGCCAGAGCAGGAAGGCGAGCAGAAAGGCAAGGCGAAAAGCTGGCATTCCAAGGCTCCCGTCGCAGGCGGCGATGAATGATGCGGCAATGCAATATGACCGGCTACGGGGCATTATCGGGAGTCACGTTTTCGCGAGGGCGGCAAACGCCGGTACTTCTGGACGTTCACCGTCATTCTGGTTTATAAGCCGGCCCATTCCAGATAGCCGAGTAAAGACTAAGGGGTCCCATGGCCGGCCATTCACAATTCAAGAACATCATGCACCGCAAGGGCCGTCAGGACGCGGTGCGCTCGAAAATGTTTTCCAAGCTGGCGCGCGAAATCACCGTCGCCGCCAAGGTCGGCGTGCCCGACCCGGCGATGAACCCGCGTTTGCGGCTGGCCGTGCAGAACGCCAAGGCCGTGTCGATGCCGAAGGACAATATCCAGCGCGCCATCAACAAGGCGTCGGCGGGCGATGCGGAAAACTATGACGAAGTGCGCTACGAGGGCTACGGCCCCGGCGGCGTTGCCGTAATCGTCGAGGTGCTGACCGACAATCGCAACCGCTCGGCGTCCAATGTGCGCGCGGCCTTCACCAAGTCCGGCGGGGCGCTCGGCGAAACCGGCTCGGTGTCCTTCATGTGGGACCGCGTCGGCGAGATTTTCTATCCGGTCTCGGCCGGCAGCGCCGACAAGCTGATGGATGCCGCGATCGAGGCGGGCGCCGACGATGTGCAGTCGGACGAGGACGGCCACACCATCCTCTGCGTTTTCGAGAATCTCGGTGAGGTTTCCAAGGCGCTCGAAGCCTCGCTCGGCGAAGCCGAATCGGTGAAGGCGATCTGGAAGCCGCAGAACAACATTCCGGTCGACGAGGATCGCGCCCAGTCGATCCTGAAGCTCGTCGCCACCCTCGAGGACGATGACGACGTGCAGAACGTCTACGCCAATTTCGAGGTCGACGAAGAGACGATGGCGAAGCTCAGCGCGGCATGACCGAAGCCGCGCCAAAAGCCCGCGTAGCAATCACCTACTGCACCCAGTGCATGTGGCTGCTGCGCGCGGCGTGGCTGGGGCAGGAGCTTCTTTCCACCTTCGGCACCGAGCTTGGCGAGGTCGCGTTGGTGCCGGGCACCGGCGGCGTCTTCGAGATCACCTGCAATGGCGCGTTGATCTGGGAGCGCAAGCGCGACGAGGGTTTTCCCGAGGCCAAGGTGCTGAAGCAGCGCGTGCGCGATATCATTGATCCCGAACGCGATCTCGGCCATTCGGACCGCAAGTAGCGGCCCGCTCGATCATTTGCCGCCACGCGGACCAAGTGCTGCGCCAAGGCCGGCGCCGATGGCTATGCCCATGCCGATGCCCATCGCCAGATCATCGAAGGCGATTCCCAGGGCTGTGCCCATACCAACGCCCAGGGCAATGCCGACTGCCATGTTGGAATAGGGGTCTTTCATCGCGAATTTCCTTTCGAGTGCCTTGAAACGACGGCGCCGAAGCAGTCTACCATATCGGCAACCCGTCACCTGATCCCGCACCGCCACAGAAAAGCGCATATAGGCTTTCATTCGATATGCGCCCCTGATTCTGGGGCGGCAATTCATCGTGAGGGGAACCAGGAATGACATCCAGACCACGCATCGCCATTCTCTTTGGCGGCCGCTCGGCCGAGCATGAGGTTTCAATCCTTTCTGCGAGCAACGTGGTCAAGGCGATAGACACCGCCAGATACGAGATCGTGCCGATCGGCATCGGCCGCGACGGCCGCTGGTTCCTGGCTTCGCTCGATGGCGACGGCGCGTTGCCTTCCTCGGTGCCCGAAACCGGCGCCGAGGTGAGCCTCCTGCCGGGCGGCAAGGGACGCCTGGTTGCCGTTCCCCATGCTGCTGCGCCTTTCGAACTGCCGAAGATCGACGTCCTTTTCCCGGTGCTGCATGGGCCGTTCGGCGAGGACGGCGCGGTGCAGGGCCTGGCCGAGACCGCGAATGTTCCTTACGTCGGTTGCGGCGTTCTGGGGTCGGCCAATGCCATGGACAAGGACGCGGCCAAGCGGCTGCTGAAGGCGGCGGGGGTGCCCGTGGCGCGTGGCGTGACCGTTCATGCCGGCGAGCGGCCTTCGTTCGAAGCGGTCAAGGCCGAACTCGGCCTGCCGGTTTTCGTCAAGCCGGCGCGCCAGGGCTCTTCGGTAGGCGTGAGCAAGGCCGAAACGGCTGCCGAGCTGGACAAGGCGCTGGACGAGGCTTTCAGGCATGACCGCAAGGTGCTGATCGAGGAATTCGTGGCGGGGCGCGAAGTCGAATTCGCAGTGCTCGAGCAGGCCGATGGGACGTTCATCGTTTCAGTGCCGGGCGAGATCGAGCCGGCTGCAAGCCACGGCTTCTACACCTATGAGGCCAAATATGTGGATGCCGATGGCGCTGCACTGCGCGTTCCCGCCGATCTGCCGGAAGCGACAACGACCGCGCTGCAGGAGATCGCCCGCAAGGCATTTTTGGCGCTCGGCTGCGAGGGCATGGCGCGCGTCGACTTCTTCGTGCGCACCGATGGCAGCTCACTCGTCAACGAGCTCAACACCATCCCCGGCTTCACCAATATCAGCATGTATCCGAAGACGATGGCCGCCAGCGGTATCGCCTATCCCGACCTCGTCGGCCGGCTGATCGATCATGCGGTGGCGCGCTGGCAGCGGCAGGGCTGACACGGCCCGCCGCAGCCTCCTTCTACCGCAGCGCCATGATGAAGCAGGCGAGCGAGGCTATGCCGCTGACCGTGCGAACATGGTTCCACGGCAGCCATTCGGCAAGGTAACGGGTCCACAGGCTGGCGCCTTCGCTGGTTTCCGGGCCGGCGGCAGCCAGCGCGTCGTTGAGCGGGACGTTGAAGATCATCGTCACCAGAAGAATGCCGACGATGTAGAGCAGGCTGCCGGCAAGCAGCCAGGCTGAGCCGGGTTCGCTCCAGCCGATGATCGCCTTGACGGCGAGGATCGCGCAGATCAGCGCCGTTCCCATGAAGGCTGTCAGGAACAGCGGGTTGAGGATGACGACGTTGATCGCGTTCATTGCCGCTGCGCCATCGCCTGCGGGCAGGCGCGCAAGGGCCGCCATGATGGTGGTCGAGAAGACGAAGAACAGGCCCGCCATGATGCCGCTGCCCAGCGCGGCGGCGAAGGTGAGGGCGATGAAGAGTGGCGCGATCATTTTTTCTCCTCCCAGATGCCGGTGGCGGCGGTGTCGCGAGCATAATCGGAAAAATCCTTCGGTGCGCGGCCGAGAATGCGCTGTGCGCCGTCGGAGACATGGGCGTTCCGGCCATCGAGCACTTCGGTAAACAGTTCCGTCATCAGGCCGAAGAACTCCGACGGTATGCCAGCCTGCTGCAGCGTCTCGAAGAAGACTTCGTGGGAAATCCGCTCATAGTGGATCTCCCTCCCGCTCGCCTTGCCGATTTCAGCGGCGGCCTCGGCGAAGGTCAGCAGGCGCGGGCCGGTCATCTCGTAGAGCTGTCCGACATGCCCGGGCTCGGTGAGAGCGACGACGGCAGCATCGGCGATGTCGTCAGCATCGATGAAGGGCTCCTTCACGTCGCCGACCGGTAGCGCGATCTCGCCGGCCAGGACAGGATCGATCAGGAAGCTCTCGCTGAAATTCTGTGCGAACCATGCGCAGCGCAGGATGGTCCAGTCGGCGCCGGAGGCCTTGAGTTCCTCTTCGGCGCGCTGTGCCTCCGGCTCGCCACGGCCGGAAAGCAGCACCAGCCGCTTCACGCCGTTTTCCACCGCCAGCCGCGCAAAGGCGCCGACAGCCTCGGTGGCACCCGGTACGGCGATGTCCGGATAATAGGTGATGTAGACGGCGCCAACTCCTTCAAGCACTGCCTTCCAGGTCTTGTCGTCGTTCCAGTCGAAGGGCGGCTGGCCGGAGCGCGAGCCGATGCGCACCGGCAGGCCGCGTGCGGTGAGGCGTTGGGCGACGCGGCTTCCGGTCTTGCCGGTGCCGCCGAGAATGAGGGTCGGTTTGGTGGTCTGGTTGATCGTGTTCATCACTTCCTCCATAATGTGAGTAATCCTCATATTTGCAAATGTGATAAACCCTCATATTATAGCTGTCAACCGGAATTGCATCGAGGACACTATGGAGCCGAGCCCAGCCCCTGCCGAAGACACGCCGACCATGCCGCGCCGCGCCCCGACGCAGCAGCGCAGCCGTGAGCGGGTGGAGCGCATATTGGAAGTCGCCTCCGCGCTGATCGCAACAACCGGCAGCGATGCCATGCGCATGAGCGAAGTGGCTGAAAATGCTGGGATTTCGATCGGTTCGCTGTACCAGTATTTCCCCGACAAGGGCGCGATCCTGCGCATGCTGGCCGAGCGCTACAACGCGCAAGGGCGCGAATGCATCGAGGCCGAGCTTGCCGATGTGCGCGATATGGCGGGGCTGCGTGTGGCCTTCGACCGGCTCATCGACATCTATTACGGGCTGTTCCTGGCCGAGCCGGTGATCCGCGACATCTGGTTCGGCACGCAGGCCGACAAGGGTTTGCGCGATGTCGAACTGGAAAGCGGCCGGCTCAACGGCGCGCTGCTTTCTGCCGTGCTGAAGCGGCTGCGGCCCGAGGCGGAGGAAGCGGAGCTTGATCGCTCGGCGTTTCTCATCATGTCGCTGGGCGAATCGACGATGCGGCTGGCGATCTCGGTCGAGCGTGAGGAGGGCGACGCGCTGGTGGAGAATTACAAGCGCATGGTGCTGCGGGAGATGGAGGCGGGGTGAGGGGAAAGGAGGCTTCTTCCGTTACGCCGGTGCTGCCCCTCATCCGCCTGCCGGCACCTTCTCCCCGTATAGTGACGGGGAGAAGAAGGCTGTCATTGCCGCTGGTGCAAATATTCTCAACGTTGATGATTATGCTAGCCGTAGCGGAAGTCCCCTTCTCCCCGTCACTATACGGGGAGAAGGTCGCGGCAGCGGGATGAGGGGCAGCGCCTACCTTTGCGAGTTGGTCCTTCTTGACCAGATCGCTGTTGCTGTGACCTGGGGTCCAAAACAAAAAACCCGCCTCGAAGGCGGGTTTTTCAATCTCGATCCGAAGATCCAGCTTACATGCCGAGGCCTTCGTAGCGCTTCTTGAACTTCGAGAGACGGCCGCCGCGGTCGAGCAGGGTCTGCTGGCCGCCGGTCCATGCCGGGTGGGTCGAAGGGTCGATGTCGAGGTTCATCGTGTCGCCTTCCTTGCCCCAGGTAGACTTGGTCTGGTACTCGGTGCCGTCGGTCATGACGACCTTGATGGTGTGGTAGTCGGGATGGATATCGGTCTTCATCGGTCTGTTCCTGGCTGTCGCGCTGCGGCTCACGGCTTGCGCCTGCGGCGATGCGCCTCTTTTGAAAACTCGAAGCCGCAGCTATTGAAGAGCCACGGCTTCTAAAACGGTCGCGGTGCCTATACATCAGGCGAAAATGAATCACAAGGCCGCACTCGGCGCTTTTGCCAGATGCGGCTGCACAGGGATGGCAACATGGCTGAGACAGGGCGCAGCGCGGAGGAAGATCGCCGGCGTTCGCTTCAGCCGCTGCGACGGCTTTCCCCTTATATCATGCGTTATCGCGGCATGGTGGTCGGCGCCTGTATTTCACTGGCGACCGCTGCCGGTGTGACGCTGGCGCTGCCGATTGCCGTGCGCCGGATGATCGACCACGGCTTTTCGACCTCCGATTCCGGCTTCATCGCCAATTATTTCTCGATGCTGGTGGTGATGGCGGCGCTGCTCGCGCTCGCCTCGGCCTGCCGCTACTATTTCGTCATCACGCTGGGCGAGCGGGTGGTGGCGGATGTGCGCCGCGACGTTTTTTCCCATGTGACCAAGCTTTCGCCGTCCTTCTTCGACACGGCGCAGTCGGGCGAGATCATCTCGCGGCTGACGGCGGACACGACGCAGGTGAAGTCGGCAGTCGGGGCAACCGCTTCGATGGCGCTGCGCAACGTCATTCTCGGCCTCGGCGCGGTCGGCATGATGGTGGTGACCAGCCCCAAGCTTTCCGGCCTCGTGCTGGTCGCCATTCCCGTCATCGTGCTGCCGCTGGTCGCCTTCGGGCGTTCGGTGCGGCGCAAGTCGCGCGCGGCGCAGGACACGCTTGCAGAAGCGACCGCCTATGCCAGCGAGCAGATCGGCGCGATGCGCATCCTGCAGGCTTTCACCAACGAGAAGCTGGTGACCGGGCGATTTGCGAAGGCCGTGGATACGGCTTTCGAGGCGGCGCGCTCGTCCGTCTTTGCGCGGTCGTTCCTGACCTTCTTCGCCATCTTCACCATCTTCGCCTCGGTCGTGGCGGTGCTGTGGTTCGGCTCGCGTGATGTGCTCTCGGGCACGCTGTCGGCCGGCACGCTCGGCCAGTTCCTGCTCTATTCGGTGTTCGCCGCCGGTGCGCTCGGCGCGCTGTCGGAAGTCTGGGGCGAACTGGCGCAGGCGGCAGGCGCGGCTGAGCGGCTGACCGAGATCCTGGCCGAGGAGCCCGCGATCGCAGCTCCTGCGAACCCGCTGCCGCTGCCAAGCCCGGCGCGGGGTCTCGTCGAATTCCGCGACGTTTCCTTCGCCTACCCGGCGCGGCCGGACCGGCCGACGCTGCACGGCGTCAGCTTCACCATCAATCCGGGCGAGACGGTTGCCATTGTCGGGCCATCGGGAGCCGGCAAGAGCACGATCTTCGCGCTGCTGCTGCGCTTCTACGATCCCGTTTCCGGCTCCATCCTGATCGACGGCGTCGATATCGCCAAGGCCGATCCGCAGGCCGTGCGCAACCGCACGGCGATCGTGCCGCAGGACGTCACCATCTTTGCAGCGACGGCGGGTGAGAATATCGGCTTCGGCCGGCCCGGTGCCGCGCAGGCCGAGATCGAGGTGGCGGCCAAGGACGCGCTGGCCGACGAGTTCATCGAAAAGCTGGCGCAGGGCTACAACACGCAGGTGGGCGAGCGCGGCGTCATGCTGTCGGGCGGTCAGCGCCAGCGCGTGGCGATCGCCCGCGCCATCCTGCGCGATGCGCCGATCCTGCTGCTCGACGAGGCAACCTCGGCGCTCGACGCACAGAGCGAGACGCTGGTGCAGACCGCGCTCGAACGGCTGATGAAAGGCCGCACGACCATCGTCGTCGCGCACCGGCTGGCGACCGTGCTGAAGGCCGACCGTATCCTGGTGATGGATGGCGGGCGCATCGTCGAAGAAGGCACCCATCGCAGCCTGGTGCGCAAGGGCGGCGTCTATGCCGGTCTTGCCAAGCTGCAGTTCGAGACGGGGGCGACCGCGTTTCAGGCGGCGGAATAGGATGCGCTGATATTCAGGCCATGACGGCCTGCAAATGGCGGCTTTCTGCGCTTCCGGTACTCACGTACCCAAACGTACGCTCCGTTCCGGTTCTCGAAATCCACCATTTTCGCCTCGTCCTGACCTGAATCTCAACGCATCCTGGGCGCATCCTAAACCTACGCCTTCAAGACGACCCTGCGTCGATCGTGGCGATTGCCTTTTCCATGGCCGGTATGCTTCATTCCGGGGAAAAATTGGCATGGCTTTGCATTTCAGGAAAGATTCGTGGAAAATAATCCTCTTGTTTCGGCGTTTTTCGATGAACGCACGTTTTCGGTCCAGTATGTCGTGGCCGATCCCGCGACGCGCAAATGCGCGATCATCGACCCGGTGCTGGATTTCGATGAAAAGTCCGGCGCGACCGGCACCGGCAATGCCGACCGGCTGCTCGACCATATCGCTACGGAAAAGCTGGAACTGGAGTGGATTCTCGACACCCATCCCCATGCCGACCATTTTTCCGCAGCTGCCTATCTGAAGCAAAAGACCGGCGCACCCATGGCGATCGGGGAGCGGATCGTTGAGGTGCAGAAGCTTTGGCGCGATATCTATAATTGGCCGGAACTGGCGGTTGATGGTTCGCAATGGGACCGGCTTTTCGCTGACGGCGAGCGGTTCAGGATCGGCAATCTCGACGTTTCCGTCATGCATTCGCCGGGGCACACGCTGGCCTCGATCACCTATGTCGTCGGCAATGCCGCCTTCATCCACGACACGCTGTTCATGCCCGACAGCGGTTCGGCGCGGGCGGATTTTCCGGGCGGCAGCGCGAGCCGGCTGTGGCGGTCGATCCAGGCCATTCTGGCGTTGCCGGAGGATACGCGGCTGTTCACCGGTCATGATTATCAGCCCAGCGGGCGCGAGCCGCGCTGGGAAAGCACGGTGGCGGAGCAGAAGCGGGAGAACGCGCACCTGACGCAGAATAGGACCGAGGCCGAGTTCGTCACCGTGCGCGAGGCGCGCGACAGGACGCTGCCGATGCCCAAGCTCATTCTTCATGCGCTGCAGGTCAACATCAACGGCGCGCGCCTGCCGGAGCCGGAGGCGAACGGCAAGCGCTATCTGAAGTTTCCGCTGGACGCGCTGGATGGGGCGGTTTGGTGAGGGAGCGGCCGGGCGGGTAGCGTCTAGGTTCCCCCTCTCCGTCTCGGCTTTGCCGAGCCACCTCTCCCCCGCTTTGCGGGGGCGAGGAACCTAGGTTCTGCGAGGTTGCGACATTTCAGGACTTGAGTTCCTCGCCCCATGAAATGGGGAGAGGTGGCTCGGCGAAGCCGAGACGGAGAGGGGCCTTTGTGCCCCGCTACCGCCCCGCATGCCTCCCGGCATTCCTGCCCGAAAATATGCAGCCGCCCAGAAAAGTCCCCTCCAGCGCGTTGTAGCCGTGATAGCCGCCGCCGCCGAAGCCGGCGACTTCGCCGGCTGCGTAGAGACCGGGGATCGGCTCGCCATTCTTGTCCAGCACCTGTGAGTCGAGGTTGGTGTGCAGGCCGCCCAGCGTCTTGCGGGTCAGCACGTTGAGCCGCACGGCGATCAGCGGGCCGTTGGCCGGGTCGAGGATTTTGTGCGGCTTGGCCGTGCGGATCAGCTTATCGCCGAGATAGGTGCGCGCGCCGTTGATGGCGGTGATCTGCGCGTCCTTGGCGAAGGGGTTGTCGATCTCGCGGTCGCGCGCTTCGATCTGCATCAGCAGATGGTCTTGGTCGATGAGTCTCTCGCCGGTCAGGGTGTTCATGGCCTCGACCAGATCGCTGAGATTGTCCCTGACGATGAAATCCTCGCCATGCTGCTTAAAGGCTTCGACCGGCGGCGGCGCGCCCTTGGCCCGGCGGCTTTTCAGCACGGCGCGCCAGCTTTTCGAGGTGAAATCCGGGTTCTGCTCGGAGCCGGAAAGGGCGAATTCCTTCTTGATTATCTTCTGCGTCAGCACGAACCAGGAATAGTCGTAGCCGGTCGAAAGGATGTGCTTCAGCGTGCCCAGCGTGTCGAAGCCGGGCAGGTAGGGCGCAGGCAGGCGATTGCCGGTGGCATCGAGCCACAGCGAGGATGGCCCGGGCAGGATGCGAATGCCGTGGTTCGGCCAGATCGGCGCCCAGTTCTTGACGCCCTCGGTGTAGTGCCACATGCGATCGCCATTGATGACCGCGCCGCCGGCCTTTTGCGTGATCGCCACCATGCGGCCGTCGACATGATGCGGCACCCCGGCAATCATGTTTTTCGGCGGTGGGCCAAGGCGATCCTTCGGCCAGTTCTTCCTGACCAGATCGAAATTGCCGCCAATGCCGCCGGAAGTGACGATGACGGCATTGGCATTCAGCTCGAACTCGCCGATCACGCTACGCCCGGATTGCTGGCCGCGCTCGACTGTCGATGGCTCGAGTATTTCGCCGGCAACACCGGTGACCGCGCCCCGGGTCTTGATCAGCCGGCTTGCCTGATGGCGGAATTTGAGTTCGATGCGGCCAGTGGAAACATGCTCGCGTACGCGGCGGACGAAAGGCTCCAGAACGCCGGGCCCGGTGCCCCAGGTGATGTGGAAGCGCGGTACGGAATTGCCGTGGCCATGCGCCAGCGCGCCGCCGCGCTCGGCCCAGCCGACGACCGGAAACCAGCGCATGCCCTGCGCATGAAGCCATGGCCGCATCTCGCCGGCGGCGAAATCGACAAAGGCTTCCGCGACTTTTCGCGGCCAGAAATCCTCGGCGCGGTCGAATTGCGCCGAGCCGAGCCAGTCCTGCAGCGCGAGGTCGCGGCTGTCCCTGATGCGCAACCGCCGCTGCTCGGGACTGTCTACGAAGAACAATCCGCCGAGCGACCAGAAGGCCTGCCCGCCAAGAGAGTTCTCGCCTTCCTGCTCGAGGATGATGACGCGCTTGCCGGCATCGGCAAGCTCAGCCGCCGCCACCAACCCTGCCAGCCCGCTGCCGACAATGATCGCATCTGCCTGTTCTGCCATCTTGCTCCCCTCCCAAGGCGGCTTGGTGCCGCGAGCAGTTTGGGGGAATGGGTTTTGAGATCAAGCGGGAAATTCTGGGAGAGGGGGTGACGGTGGGGAAGGGGCGTGCAGAAAGAAAGGGGCGCCTCTCCGTCTCGCTGCGCGAGCCACCTCTTGGATGTTTGAGTTGCGGTATAGACTGGATTGCCGGGTGGGTAGCAGCCCACCCGGCATCCGGTTGTCGGATCGTCCATCTCGAAGTCTTTTGGACTGCGGGGAGCAAGATCGCGACCGGTTCTTCATCAGGCCCGCATGGTTGCGTGAACGCTTCGGTTCGAATCCAAGACAGGGACGAGGAAGATGGTAGAGATTAGCATGATCTGCGCCGGATGCGATGTGTCCAAGACGAAGCTGGACATTGCGCTCTATCCCGGCACTGCGTTCCTGAGCGTGGCCTATGACGCGGCCGGGCTCAAACAGCTCGATGCCTTCCTGAAGAAGCATCGTGTCGCCCGTGTCGGCTTCGAGGCGTCTGGTGGTTATGAATGGCGGCTTTTGGCGCATTTGCGCCGTGGGCCGGTTGCGGCGGCGCGCTTCCAGCTCGGCCAGATCAGGCATTTCGCCAAGAGCCGGCTGCAATGGGCCAAGAACGACCGCCTCGACGCGGCGCTGATCGCCGCCTTCACGGCGAGTATCGAGGAACTGCCGCCGCTGCCGGATGCGCGCTTCGACGAGCTCAATGCCGAGATGACCTATCTTGAGCAATTGGAGGCGCGGATCGCCGTCTTGAAGACGATGGCGGAGACGACAATCCTCGCTCGGCTCAAGCGCCTGCACGAACACGACATCGCCCGCCTTGAGACGCGTCGCAAGGCCCGGATCGCGCTGATCGCCAGGCAAGCGGCCCAGGACGCCACGCTGGCGCATCGCCTCGACTTGCTCGTCTCCATCAAGGGCATCGGCCTGCGCACCGCACTGTCGCTCGCTATCCGCCTGCCCGAACTCGGCAGCATCGGCCGGGGCCAGATCGCCGCTCTCATCGGCGTGGCGCCCTACGACGACGACAGCGGTGGCAGGCGCGGCCGTCGACATATTCGCGCCGGACGCACACGGCTGCGCAAGAGCCTGTTCATGAGCGCGTTCACCGCATCCCAACATAATCCAGATCTCCGGGCCCACTATCAGCGCATGCGCGCCGCCGGCAAACATCACCTCCTGGCAATCGTCGCAGTAACCCGAAAACTCGCCATTCTGGCCAATGCCGTCATCGCAAGGGGAACACCTTGGACACCAGTCCATACGCGATGATGCAAACATGGTTGCTCCCCGCGAGCGGGGCGAGGAACCCAAGTTCTGAAATGACTCGGCCCCGCAGAATCTAGGTTCCTCGCCCCATGAAATGGGGAGAGGTGGCTCGGCGAAGCCGAGACGGAGAGGGGCAACTCCAGCGAGACGCCAGCGCCCGCCGTCTACCTCACCTCCCATACCGCTCCTTCAAATGGCTCGTGAAATACGCCGCATTCAGCTTTTCGCCAGTGGCGTGCTCCATGATTTCCGGCGTCGAAAAGCGCGATGCCTGCGACCAGATGTTTTGCCGCCGCCAGTCGGTAACGGCGTCGAACTTGCCCTTGGCGACATCGTCGTTGATGGAGGGATGCTGCTTTTCAAGTGCAGCCCATTGCTGCGCGGCCATCATGGCGCCGAGCGTGTAGGAGGGGAAATAGCCGAAGGCGCCGCCTGGCCAGTGCACGTCCTGCATCGGCCCATCCTGCGGCGTGTCGATGGTGGAAAGGCCGAGATAGTCGCGCATCTTTGCGTCCCACGCTTCCGGCAGGTCGACGGCGTTGAGCTTGCCGGAAACAAGATCCTGCTCCAGTTCGAAGCGCAGGATGACGTGCAGGGGATAGGTCACCTCGTCGGCGTCGACGCGGATCAGGCCGGGCTTGACCAGATGGACATGGGGAAGGATGTCGGCCTTGCTCCAGTGTTCGCCGAGGTGCTGCTCGACCAGCGGCAGCGCCCAGTCCCAGAAGGCCGGGTTGCGGCCGAGCTGCTTTTCGACGAACAGGCTCTGGCTTTCATGCATGGCCATGCCGCGCGCCTTGCCCAGCGGCCAGTGCGACCATTGCTTGGGCAAGTTCTGCTCATACATGGCGTGGCCGGTCTCGTGCAGCACGCCCATCAGCGACGACAGGAACTCGGTCGTCTTGTAGCGCGTGGTGATGCGCACATCGCTCGGCACGCCGCCGCAGAAGGGGTGATGCGAGACGGAAAGGCTGCCATGGGTGAGGTCGAAGCCGACCGCCGCCATCATGGCAAGGCCAAGCTCGCGCTGGCGCTCAATGGCATAGACGCCGGACAGTGGGCGAAGGGGTGTCTTGGCCAGCCGCTCGTCCTGGACGGCAAGGGCTTCGGGCACGAAGCCCTTCAGGAAGGTCTTGAGCTCGGAAAACACCGGCGTGATGTCGCCGGCGCGATGGCCGGGATCGTATTGCTCCATCAGCGCGTCATAGGGGGCGAGGCCGAGCGCTTCGGCACGCATGGCGGCCTCTTCGCGCACCAGCGCGATGACGCCTTCCAGTGCGGGCAGGAAGCCCGCCCAATCATTCTTGGCGCGCAGGTCGCGCCAGAGCTGCTCGCAGCGCATGCGCGCGGTGGTCTGGCGCTCGACGAACTCGGTCGGCAGGCAGGTCATGTTGGTGTATTGCCGCCTGAATTCGCGCAAAGCCGTCTGCTGTTCCTCGCTCAGCGTTTCGCCCTCGGCCGCTTCGATCCAGTCGGCTATTTCCGGCGCTGTCGCCTGGCGATGATGCATGCCGGCAAGGGCTGCCATCGCCTCGGCCCGCTTCTCGCCGCCGCCGACAGCCATGTGCGTGGCCTCGTCCGCACCGAGAATGGCAAGCGCATGCTCCAGCGCTTCGAGCTTGTGGCCGAGTTGGTCGAGTTTGGCGAAAGACATGGCTGCTCCGGATTTTTTGGAAGGCGGGAGAGGACACCAAGTCGGGGACGATCGCAAGCATCAAGCTTTCTCGTGTGATGCACCAGCTCTCCGCTGGGTCTTGCCGAACCGCTATCCTGCGTGATCATGATGGTGCTGGCGGGACTTGCCGCATGTCGCGAGGGGGAGACAAACGAATGATCGCCAATATTCTGATCGCGCTGGTGGCGGCGCTGCATCTTTATTTCATGTATCTGGAGATGGTTGCGTGGGACACGCCGGCGGGGCGCAAGGCGTTCAACCTGACGCCGGAGTTTGCCACCGCATCGAAAGTGCTGGCGGCCAATCAGGGGCTTTATAACGGGTTTCTCGCAGCCGGGCTGATCTGGGGGCTGTGGCTTGGGGAAGCCGGCTTTGCGGTGAAGACGTTCTTTCTGATCTGCGTCGTCGTTGCCGGCCTGTTCGGAGCGGCGACCGTCAGCCGCAAGATCCTTTTCATTCAGGCGGCACCGGCGGCGCTTGCGCTGGTGGCGCTGTTTGCCGGCTGGTGATTTCTGGCCGGCATTGCGGGCCGCTCCCCGCCAACTGGGAGCGGCCCGCCGTTTTGTATTTGCGCAATTCCGGACGGAAAACCGCTGCACACTTTTCCTGGAATTGCTTTAGCCGTCAGGCGTTGGCGACATCCCGGTGGATGGTGCGGTTAAGGTTTGCGATGCGGGTCTGCAGCCTGTCGAACCGGGCTTCAGGCAGGGCGCCGCGATGGTTTTCGGCAACCATCTGTGCGTCGGTGCGGATCATCCTCGAACGGTTTTCCAGGTTACGCGCCTCGGCGTTGTTCAGATATCCATCCCGCCGATCGAGCATGATGCGGTGGTTGACCCTGCTGATCTCGCGATCGATCCTGGCGAGCCGATCGTGATGGACCGCAGCCGTGGCTTGCGGGGCAGGCATGACCTGCGTTCCCAGGGCAGCGTCGGTTTGTGAGGCGATCGAATCCGGAGTGGATGGGTCGTCCCCGCTGCTGAATCGATCACCATCGAAGTTGTGTTCATGTCCATGGCCGCCGGAGTGATCTGCTGCGTAGGCCCCGGCAAAGGAGGTTGAAGCGAGGGCTGCGGCGAGTGCCGCCTTGATGAGAAAAGAGCGCATGATTTGCGTCCTCTGTTCTGCGCGGGCGGGCAATGTCGCCCGCAAGTCAGGCCGTCCGGTTCTGTCGCGTCGCGAATGGGAGTATCGCCGGCAGTTCCCGACCTGTGCGGCGAAGCTACGCCCGGCCTCCCATCACGCGCAAATTACAAAAAGATAATTCGCGTTTGATGGGAAATGCCGCATTTGCGAACATATTTGAGCGAATATGGCATGAATTCGGCGTTGTTTTCCTGCTTTAGCGCTCTGTCAGCTTCAGCTCGATGCGGCGGTTCTTGTTGCGCGCATCGTCCGTATCAGCGGTGTCGAGGGGCTGGAATTCGCCGAAGCCAGCGGCCACCAGCCGGTTGGCCGGCACGCCGTTTTCGATCAGGAATTTCACCACCGAGGTGGCGCGGGCGGAAGAAAGCTCCCAGTTGTCGCGATAGCGGCCGGTGCCGGAAAGCGGGCGGTTGTCGGTGTGGCCGTCGACGCGCAGCACCCAGTTGATCTCCGGCGGAATTTCCTTCTGCAGTTCGATGATGGCGTCGGCGAGCTTCTTCATCTCACCGCGGCCGGCGTCGTTGATGACCTCCGAGCCGACCGGGAACAGCACTTCCGACTGGAAAACGAAGCGGTCGCCGACGATGCGGATGTTTTCGCGGTCGGACAGGATTTCGCGCAGGCGGCCGAAGAAATCGGAGCGGTAGCGGTTCAGTTCCTGCACGCGCTGGGCAAGCGCGACATTCAGCCGTTTGCCGAGATCGGCAATCTTGACGTTGGATTCGCGATCCTTGGCTTCGGAAGCGCCGAGTGCGTCCTCCAGCGCGCCGATCTGCTTGCGCAGGGCTGCGATCTGCTGGTTGAGGAGTTCGACCTGGCTCAGCGCGCGCTGGCTGACCTGGCGTTCATTGTCGAGCTGGCCCGACAAGGTGCCGATCTGGGCAGTGGCGGCAGCACCCGCGCCGGCACCTTGTGACAGGAGCTGTTCGAGCCGGCTCTTCTCGGCTTCGGCGGCTGACAGGGAGGCTTGCAGATTGGCGAGCGAATCCTGCGCGTCCTGGGTGCTGGATTTCTCCAGCGCCAGAAGCTGCGTCAGCTCGTTGATCTGCGAGTTGAGGCGGTTCAGCACGGCGTCCTTGCCGGTGATTTCGCGGCTGAGCAGGAACTGCGCCAGCACGAACACCGATAGCAGGAACATGATGGCCAGAAGCAGCGTCGACAGTGCGTCGACGAAGCCCGGCCAGTAGTCGATGCGGCGGTCGGTGCGCCTACGACCAAGCGCCATCAGTTATGTTCCCGCTTCTTGAGCGCGTCGGCGATTTTCTCGAGCGTGTTGCGCATCGCCTTTTGTTCCTGCGACTGCGCCTCGACCCAGTCGCGCATGATCTGCTGCTCGGAACGCATGTTCTTGACCAGGCCGGAAATGCCGTCGGCGAGATTTGCCATGGCGGTGGCGACGCGCGGGCTGGAGCCGCCGGTTTCCTGCATGTTGCGCAGCTTCTCCGACAAAGCCCGGATTTCATCCGCCGAGCCGCTGCCGGTGGGCGCGACCACCTGGATGTCGGAGGAAAGGTCGGTGACGGAGGAGAGCCAGTTTTCCAGCTCGGTGTAGAAGCGCGTTTGAGCCCGGCCTGCCTGCAGATCGAGGAAGCCGAGCACCAGTGAGCCGGCAAGGCCGAAGAGCGAGGACGAGAACGCCGTGCCCATGCCGGCCAGGGGGGCGGAGAGACCGGCCTTCAGGGAGTCCAGCACGGCGGCGGTGTCCCCGGTGCCGGGGTCGAGCGACTGGATCGTTTCGCCGATCGAGCCGATCGTCTGCAGCAGGCCCCAGAAGGTGCCGAGCAGGCCGAGGAACACAAGCAGGCCGATGAGATAGCGCGAGATGTCGCGCGTCTCGTCGAGGCGGGTGGCGATGGAATCCAGCATGGTGCGCATCGAACTGGTCGAGAAAGCCATCGACGACGAGCGGCTGAGCAGCGCCTTCATCGGCGCCAGCAGCACCGGTTCTGCCTCCTCGGAGCCGGCGCGGAAGGTGTTTACCCAGCGCACTTCGCGGAACAGCCGCGTCACCTGCAGGAAGGCGAGCAGGATGCCGATGAGAAGTACGCCGAGGATGAGGCCGTTGAGACCGGGATTGGTGGTGAAGGCCGACGAAATCTGCCGCGTCAGGATCGCCGCGATGAAGGCGACGATGGCCAGGAACACCACCATGGAGAGAAGGAAGACCTGCGGGCTCGACAGCTTGTAGGGATCGTAGCCTTCGGCATCGGAGGCTTCGCCTATCCCGAAAATTCTCATGAATGCCATTGCCGCTCCGATTCCGTGCCCGCAATCAACTTGCCCGCGACTCTAAACGGAAATGTGACGAAATTGAAAGACGCAAGGCGCAGCTTGTCGCAAGCGAAGCGCGATATCAGAGCCGATTGACGACCAGAACATCCAATACGGCGGCGAAATGCAGCCCGGCGCCGGTCACCACGAAGCCGTGCCAGACGGCGTTCTGGAAACGCAGGCCCCGCCACGCGAAGAAGACCACGCCGCAGGAATAGACGATGCCGCCTGCCAGCAGCAGCATGAGCGTTGCGGGCGGCAGCGTATGCAGCAGGGGCTGAAGCACCACGACACCGCTCCAGCCGATGGCGAGATAGAAGCCGACGGCGATACGGTCGAAGCGGCCGGGGAAAAGCATCTTGAGGGCGATGCCGAGGGCTGCCGCCGACCAGACGAGAATGAGCATCCGGCGCGTCAGCGCGGTGTCGTTCAACTGGGCCAGGAACGGCGTGTAGGTCGCGGCGATGAGAAGATAGATGGCTGCGTGGTCGAAGCGCCGGAGGATCCATTTCGCCGGCGATATCGGCCACAGATTGTAGGCGAGCGAGATCGACAGGACCGTGAGCAGCGACACGACGTAGAAGACCGCGGCGATATATTCGCCCGGACCGGCGTGGAAGGCAGAGATTGCGAGAAGTGCGGAGCCGGCAGCGATGGCGAGCACGATACCGACCGCATGGACGATGCCGTCGGCGATCAGTTCGGCGCGCGAATAATGAAAGCGCCCGGGGAGAGGGAGGGCGCTTTCTGCATTCCGATCAGTGTTCGGTTGCGCGGCTTTCGTCATACCCGACGATATGAACGACTGAGGCAGGCTTTTTCAAGACGCCAATTGGGAGAAGACGGGGCGACGGTTTGCGCCTTCCGGCGGAGACATGCCGACGTTTCAGCGCGCCGCTACCGGCTTCTTCAGCGTCTTGAGCAGGGCACGATGGATCGTTTCGTTGCCGGCGACGATCGCGCCGGTGTCGAACATATCATTGCCGCCATTCTTGTCGGAGACGAAGCCACCGGCCTCGCGCACCATCAGGATGCCGGCTGCGACGTCCCAGGGCGACAGCGATTCTTCCCAGAAGCCGTCCATGCGGCCCGCGGCGACATAGGCGAGATCGAGCGCTGCCGAGCCAAGGCGGCGGATGCCGGAGACTTCGCCCATGACGTTGCGCAGTTCCACCAGGAAATTGCCGTGGTGACCGCGGCCGAGATGCGGCACGCCGGTGCCGATAACGCAGTCGGTGAGCTTGGTGCGACCGGCGACCCGCAGGCGGCGATCGTTCATGAAGGCGCCGCCACCGCGCTCGGCGGTGTAGAGCTCGTCCATTGCCGGGTTGTAGATGACGCCGGCGACGATCTGGCCCTGACGCTCCAGCGCGATCGAGATCGAGAAGATCGGGATGCCGTGCAGGAAGTTGGTGGTGCCGTCCAGCGGATCGACGATCCAGCGGTGCTGGTCGTCCTCGCCTGCCACCACGCCACGCTCTTCCATCAGGAAAGCGTAACCCGGCCGTCCCTTGGCCAGTTCGGCGTGGATGATCTCTTCGGCCTTGCGATCGGCCTGCGAGACATAGTCGCCGGGGCCTTTCATCGAGACCTGAAGGTTCTGGACCTCGCCGAAGTCGCGCGACAGCGAGCGGCCGGCCTTCATAGCGGCCTGGACCATGACATTGAGGATCGCCGAACGCGCCATCTGCAGGACTCCGAACGCTGCGCTTAGTCGGCGCGGCGGATATAGGTGATTTCGTTGGTGTCGACGACGATGCGTTCGCCCGAGCCGATGAAGGGCGGAACCAGAACGCGCACGCCGTTTTCCAGCACTGCCGGCTTGTAGGACGATGCAGCCGTCTGGCCTTTCACGACCGGGTCGGCTTCGGTGATCGTCAGCGTCACCTGGTCGGGCAGCGCGATGCCGATCGGGCGCTCTTCGTAGAGCTCGACGGTGACCATCATGCCGTCCTGGAGGAAGGCAGCGCGATCGCCGACGAAGTCCTTCAGGAGCTCGAGCTGCTCGTAGCTCTGGGTGTCCATGAACACCAGGGATTCACCCTGCTCGTAGAGGAACGAAAAGTCCTTCTGCTCGAGCCGCACCTTCTCGACGGTCTCAGCCGAGCGGAAGCGCTCGTTGAGCTTGGTGCCGTTGATGAGGTTCTTCAGCTCGACCTGGTTGTATGCGCCGCCCTTGCCGGGCTTGACGTGATTGGTCCTGACCGCCACCCAGAGGCCGCCATCGTGCTCGATGACGTTGCCGGGACGGATTTCGTTGCCGTTGATCTTGGCCATTGTTGTAAAGTTCCGGAGAGGTTTATCCGTCTGATCGACGGTTTCGGCGCTTCCAAGACCACAATTTGCGTGGAGAGGCAAGAGAGAGGCCTGAAAACGCGGTGTTTACGGCCTGAAACCGCCTGTGTCAGCGCAAACGGTTGGCCCGCTGCAGCGCCGTTTTCATCTCCTCGTCGGTCAGGCCGTCGAGAAAATCGTCCATCGCCGCATCCTTCAGCCCGGCCCGGCGGGCGAGCATGTACCATGCGGCGGCGCTGATGGAATCGGGATCGGTGCCCAGGCCCTGCATGTAAAATTTGGCGAGGCGGTTCTGTGCGGCGACGTTGCCGTCGAGCGCGGCGATCCGCATCCAGTTGAAACCGGCCTTGCGGTCGCGGTCGCCGCCGCGCCCGTCCATAAGCCATGTGCCGAGGTCGAGCTGGGCGGTGTCGTAGCCCTGGATGGCGGCGCGCAGCAGCCAGCGCCGTGCTTCGACGTCATCGTGTTTCTTGCCGCCGACGCCGTTGGCGAAGATCTGCGACATGGCATATTGCGCATCGGCCAGTCCGGCGTCCGCGGCACGCTGGTAATAGACGACGGCGTCGTCCATCCCCTTGCCTTCGGATTCGCGCCCGACCAGCATCTGCGCGAAGTTGAACTGGGCAAGCCGGTTTCCGGCCTCGGCGGCCGATTGCATCAGCGCGTAGGCGGCCTGAGCATCCTTTTTGACGAAATCGCCGTCGAGCAGCATCAGGGCATATTGGAACTGCGCTTCGGGAATGCCCTGCTCGGCAGCCAGCGCATACCATTTGGCCGCTTCCTTGTCGTTGCGCGGGACGCCGAGCCCGCGCGACAGGATTTCGGCGACCAGCGTCTGCGCGGCGGCATCACCTGCCGTGGCGCGCGGCAAAGCGAGATTGTAGGCTGTCATGTAGAGGCCGCGCTGGAACGCGCCATAGGCAGGGTCGGTTTTCGCGCCGCCGAAGCGATCCAGATCAGGCTCGCTGCCATTGCCTTTGCCGCCGCCGAAACGCTGCGGGTCGACCATATCGGTGGGCGCCGGCAGGCGTTTCATCTCGGCGGGAGCCGGCGTCGTCGTCGGCAAGGGCTTCGACTCGGTCGGCGTCGTCTTCGGATCGTCCACGGCAAGTGCTGCCGCCGGCGCAAGGCATAAAGCCAGCGTCAGGCAAAGGATGGCGCGGGAAGTCTTCTGGCCCCTCACGGTTCGCCCACTCCTCAATTACCCGCCGACAAGAAACTCGGCGCGGTTTCGTCGAGAATGGCATTGGCGCGGGCGATCGCATCCCGGGGGTCCACGCCTTCGCCGAATACCGCGCTCGACAGTGCGACGAATTCGGCCCCGGTGGCGGCGACCGCCTCGACGGAAGCGACATCGGAGCCGGCCATGACGATGCAGGGGATCTCGATCACCTCCGCCCACCATTGGCCGAGCGACAGGTTGCGATGATGCGGTTCTGGTTTGTTGTCGTAGCCGAAGCGGCCGAAGAAGATGTAGTCGGGGCGCAACTCGCCGAGTTCCAGCGCGTCGTCGCGCGTCTTGGCGCCACCAGCGCCGACCATCATTTTCTGCTGGTAGTGCTCGATCGCTTCTTCGAGCTCTGCCTTCTTCGTTTCCAGATGGAGACCGTCCGCCCCGACGCGGCCGGCGGCGCGCGTGTCATCGGCGATGATGGCCGCAATGCCGGCTTCCTGGGCGATCGGCACGACCTTTTCGGCAAAGGCCTGGAACGAGGCTTCGTCGAGATCATAGGGCGGCAGGATGATCGAGGCGATGTCGCCCCCGGCAATCGCCTGGCGCAGCCGCTCGACGAAATGGTCCGGCTTCTCACCTGACGGGGCGATCAGCACGATGCGGCAGCGATTGGGTGAGGAAGCTTCGGTCATTGTCGTCTTTCCAGAATGCCAGACCCCATGCAGGGTGATCGTGGTTGCATTTGGGCATAGAGGAAGACGGGCTGCTTGAACAGTCGCGAGGCTGGAGCGAGATGAAGCATGATCTTGTCCGAAAAGTCTGCAACTTTTCGGCATCGTGCTTTGATCGATCTCGCCAAGACGAAGGAACCGGGTTATTTCATCCGGCGAAAGGCATCCCTCCCATGAATGCGCTGCTTCTCGATCCGTGGTTCTACGCGGCTGCTCTTCCCGCTGTGATTCTCGTCGGCCTGTCCAAGGGCGGTTTCGGCGGTGCTGTCGGCTTCATTGGGGTGCCGCTGATGGCGCTGGTGATCTCGCCGGTGCAGGCTGCAGCCATCCTGCTGCCGATCCTGGTGCTGATGGACATCGTCTCGTTATGGGCGTGGCGCGGCGTGTTCGACAAGCAGACGCTTTTCGACATGATGCCGGGCGCGCTTGTCGGCATCGGCGTCGGCTGGCTGACAGCCGCGGCAGTGACGGTCGACATGGTGCGCTTCATCGTCGGGGCGGTTGCGATCGTCTTCGTCCTGCGCTGGGCCTGGCAGCAATTTCGCCACGGGGCCGAGTATTCGGCAGCACCCAATCGCGTGGCAGGTGCCTTGTGGGGTGCGATTTCCGGCTTCACCAGCTTCGTCGCACATGTCGGCGGGCCGCCCTTCCAGATTTATACCTTGCCGCTGAGGCTCGACCCGAAAGTGCTGTCGGGTACTGCCGCGATCTTCTTTGCCATCACCAATGCGCTGAAGCTTGTTCCCTACTTCGCACTCGGGCAGTTCGACACGACGAACCTGACCGCCTCGGCAGTGCTGATGCCGCTGGCGCCGCTATCAACTCTTGCCGGCGCCTGGCTGGTGAGGCGGATGCGGCCGGAGGTCTTCTATCCCTTTACCTACGCGACGGTGGCGCTGATCGCGGTAAAACTGATCTGGGATGGCGGGGCGCAATTGTTGCAGCCTTAAAACATTTTTTGACGGGAACCCGTCGAACCTTGCCTTCATTTGTGCATTTCCACGTCATAGCAACAGGTTCGAACTGGCATGCGTTGCGCTATGGGCGCCAGGCTGTCGCAAACCTGTAATACGCAACGAGTTTTATGGCAGCCATGACGAATATCGCATCAAATCAACGGGATACCCGTATAGACGTGTTTCGGGCTCTGGCCCTGCTCACGATCTTTATCAACCATGTGCCGGGCACGATCTACGAATATTTCACGCATAAGAACTTCGGCTTTTCGGATTCGGCCGAAGCTTTCGTGCTGATTTCGGGCATCGCCGTCGGGCTCGCCTACGGGACGAAATTCAAGCCGGGCAACCGGCTTTTGATCGCGCTGAAGGCGTGGCGGCGGGCTGGTGTGCTCTATGTCTCGCACATCATGACGACGGTGGCGACGCTGGCGATCTTTTCGGGTGCCGCACTCCATTTCGCGCGGCCGGACCTGCTCAAGCTGATCAACATCCAGATGATCATCGAGGACACGCCGGAAGCACTCGTCGGCATTGCCACGCTCAGCCATCAGGTCGGCTACAACAACATTTTGTCGATGTATGCGATCGTGCTCCTCATGATGCCGCTGTTCCTGCTTCTCGGGAATATCAGCCTGCTTCTGATGGTCTGCGTTTCAGGTGCCATCTGGCTTGTCGCAGGCGTCTACCAGATCGCGCCGGGCAACTTCCCCGGCGACGGCCTGTGGTTCCTCAACCCGCTGTCGTGGCAGTTCCTGTTCGTCATCGGCATTGCCGCGACCATGCATGTGAAGCGCGGCGGCGAGATCCGCTTCAGCCCCTGGCTGGCCGGTATCGCCGCGTTCTATGTGTTGTTGTCGCTAGCGTGGGTGCGGGTGCCGTTCTGGGGCGTCGATACGTCGCTTGGCCTGCCGATGGTGCTGACCGGCTTCGACAAGACCTTCCTGTCGCTGTCGCGCCTCGCCCATGTCCTGTCGCTGGCCTATCTCATCACGGTCATCCCGGCGCTTTCAAATCTGGCGCGGACCCGTGTGGATCATCCGCTCGCCATTCTCGGCAAGCACTCGCTGCCGGTGTTCATTGCCGGCACCTTGCTGGCAATGGTGGCGCAGGTGATGAAGATGGTCAGCCCCGGCGGGCTGTTCTACGACACGGTGCTGATCTCCACCGGCATCGCCCTGCAGTTCGGCTTCGCCTATTATCTCGAATGGCTGCCGAGGATCGGCTGGGGCGGCAAGGGTGCCGTGCAGCCGGCGAAAGCCGTGGCCGCCGCCCAGCGCCCGATGGGCGGCAAGACGCCGGCAGTTGCGGCGACACGTTCGCCCGATCGATAAAGACTGGCGCCGGATCGCTAAGACCGGAAAAGAAATCCCTTCCGGCCCTCCGGAAGGGATTTGCGTTCTCTGCTTTGACCGCAAGCCCTGCCGAAATCATGTTCCCACCATGCGGGATCATGGTCTAATGTCCGCCCGAATTGAGTGCCTTCGGGAGGTATCGTGGCAAGCATTTATGACAGCGGTCTGGACCGCAACCCCGCCAACCATCAGCCGCTGACGCCGCTGACCTATCTGGAGCGGGCGGCTGCCACTTACCCAAATCACGTAGCGATCATTCATGGCGCCCAGCGCGTCACCTATCGCGATTTCTGGCGCCGTTCGCGCCAGCTGGCTTCGGCGCTGGCCCGCCAGGGCATCGGCAAGGGCGACACGGTGACGGTGATGCTTTCCAACACGCCACCGATGCTGGAAGCGCATTTCGGCGTGCCGATGACGAAGGCCGTGCTGCACTCGCTGAACACCCGCCTCGACGCTGCCGTCCTCGCCTTCCAGCTCGACCATGCCGAGAGCAAGATCGTCATCGTCGATCGCGAATTCTCCGGCGTGATGAAAGAGGCGCTGGCGCTCGCCAAGGTGAAGCCTCTGGTGATCGACTATGACGATCCTGACTATGCCGCCGATGCACCGTATCCGAAGGGCGAGCGCATCGGCACGCTGGACTATGAGGATTTCGTCGCCACCGGCGATCCCGATTTCGCCTGGTCGATGCCGGACGACGAATGGGACGCGATCGCGCTCAACTACACCTCAGGCACGACCGGCAATCCCAAGGGCGTCGTCTACCATCACCGGGGTGCAGCCCTGATGGCCTATGCCAACACGATCCATGCCGGCATGGGCAAGCACGCCGTCTATCTTTGGACGCTGCCGATGTTCCATTGCAACGGTTGGTGCTTTCCCTGGACGCTTGCCGTGCAGGCCGGCACGCATGTCTGCCTGCGCTGGGTTCGGCCCGGCGCGATCTATGCCGCCATCGCCGACCATGGCGTGACGCATCTGTGCGGTGCGCCGATCGTCATGTCGGCGCTGATCAACGCCAAGGACGAAGACAAGCGCGAGTTTCCGCAGGTCGTTACCTTTAACACGGCAGCCGCTCCGCCGCCCGAGGCAGTGCTTTCGGGCATGGCCGAGGCCGGCTTTGCCGTGAACCATCTCTACGGCCTGACCGAGACTTACGGCCCGGCGGTGGTCAATGAATGGCATGGCGAATGGGACGCACTGCCTGCTGCAGAGCGCTCGGCAAAGAAGGCGCGGCAGGGCGTGCGCTATGCCGCGCTCGAGGGGCTGACGGTGATGGACCCGCAGACCATGGAAGAGACGCCGCGTGACGGCGAGACCATCGGCGAGGTCATGTTCCGTGGCAACATCGTCATGAAGGGCTACCTGAAGAACCGGCCGGCGACCGACGAGGCCTTCGCCGGCGGCTGGTTCCATTCGGGCGACCTCGGTGTGATGCACCCCGACGGCTACATCCAGCTCAAGGACCGCTCCAAGGACATCATCATCTCCGGTGGCGAAAACATTTCTTCCATCGAGGTCGAGGATGCGCTCTATAAGCACCCGGCGGTGGCTTTCTGCGGCGTCGTTGCCAAGGCCGACGACAAATGGGGCGAGACGCCCGTCGCCTATGTCGAGCTCAAGCCGGGCAAGGAAGCGACCGAAGCCGAACTCCTCGAGCATTGCCGCAAGTTTCTGGCGCGGTTCAAGATGCCGAAGACGGTGATCTTCGCCGAAATCCCGAAGACCTCGACAGGCAAGATCCAGAAGTTCCGGCTGCGGGACCTGGCGAAGGAACTCTGACGCAGCCGCGCAGGTTCAGGGCCGGACACCCTTTTGGCTGACTGTCTGGCTTTCTGCGCGCGTGCTAATATTTCGCCCCGCCGGGGGACAGGCGTTCTCCGGGCAATCAACCCATTCCCGCTTCGGGAAAAGGCAAATTGAGGGGACCGAAATGCAAGGCGTTGCACGCAATTTCTTCACCTTGGCGATCATCTACGCAATCTGCGGGATGATGCTCGGGCTGTCGATGGCGATGAGCCAGGATCACACCGAAATGCCGACACACGCCCATATCATGGTGGCGGGCTGGCTTATGTCGGCCGTCTTCGCCTTCTTCTATCATCTGTTTCCGGCGGCGCGTGCCTCGCGGCTGGCTGTGGTGCACTTCTGGCTGACGGCTTTGAGCGGTGTCGGCCTCGTGGTCGGGCTTTATTTCCTGCTTGCCGGACATGAGGCGGTAGAGCCTTTCGTCGCGATCAGTTCGATCGGCTTCTTCCTCGGCATGCTGCTGTTCGCATGGATCGCCCTGCCGGTGATCTACGGATCGCGGCCGGCTCGCGAAAATGTGCCCTTATGGGACAGGTAAGGGCGCTATCTCGAAAAATATCGAGCCGGTTAACCGCTCATTAAGCTTTACGGGCGTTTACTATGTTCATCCAGTTTACCTGGATTCTTACCGAGTGGCTGGAGCCACTTCGTTTGACGCCTCCCTGTTAACTTCTGAGAGCCGCTTTCCGCGGCTCTTTTTTTGCCCATTCTTATCCAGGCGTCCACGCTTTTGTCATATTAACCTTTTGTTAAACATGTGCTTGCGTTCGCGCCGGCTCGGGCGCATTTTCCACAGCCAATGAGGATGGGGCACGCGACCTGGGGCAACTTGTTATGGCACCAGTGCGCAGCAAGAGCGTGAGTACAGAGGCGTAATGATGATCGAGCCTTCGAAAGAAAGCGGTAATACAATCAAATTGGCGGAGCGGCGGGTTTTCTCCCACTCCTTCAAGCCGCTTTACGACGAAGGCATGGGGCTGGTCGAACAGACTGCCGAATATCTCGACGGCAAGGGCCGTGCGGAAGCCAAGAAGCTTTCGCGTCTGGCCGCCACGCTCTATGCCGCCGAATCGATGCGCCTGACGACACGGTTGATGCAGGTCGCATCCTGGCTGCTGCTGCAGCGCGCCGCCAATTCGGGCGAGATGACGCGCGATCAGGTCGCGTCAGAAAAATCCAAGGTGCGGCTCGACACGGCTTCCGCCCGCGAGGACGCCGTCGGCTGGAACGAATTGCCCGCCGCGTTTCTCGACCTGGTCAACCGTTCGCTCAGCCTGCAGGCGCTGGTGCGCCGCATGGACGACGAGATCTATGGCGACCGCACTGAGCTTTCGACGGCAGCTTCGATACGCCGGACCAATCCCGTCTCCGACCAGATCAGCCTTCTGAACACGGCCTTCGCCCGCGGCTGAAGAGACCGCTTGCTAACTCTACCTTGCCGGCCATCTGGCTTGCTTGTTTCCGGTTTGTTCACAATTTCCTGACATGCCGGTGCGGTGGAGGTACAGTCACCGCATGAAGCAAGCGATTCGCATCATAGGCATCGATCCGGGGCTTCGGCGCATGGGCTGGGGCATCGTCGAAACACTTGGCAATTCGCTGCGCTTCGTGGCGGCCGGCACGGTGCGTTCCGACGACAAGGCGGCGCTTGCGACAAGGCTCTGCCAGCTGCATGACGGGCTTGTCGATATCCTCCACAGCCAGGCGCCGCACGAGGCGGCGATCGAAATCACTTTCGTCAACAAGGATGCCGGCGCGACGCTCAAGCTCGGCCAGGCGCGCGGCATCGCCATGCTGGTGCCGGCCCGCGCCGGACTGGTGGTTGCCGAATATGCGCCCAACGCGGTGAAGAAGGCGGTGATCGGCGTCGGCCATGGCGACAAGAAGCAGATCCAGATGATGGTGAAGGTGCTGATGCCCAAGGCCGTCTATGACAGCGACGACGCCGCCGACGCGCTCGCCATCGCCATCTGCCACGCCCACCATCGCCAGAGCGCGATGTCGAGACTGGCCGTGCTGGCGGGGTAGTAGCAGCCGATGTTCTTGACTTGTTCTCGCCGCTGACGTAAGTAATACCAACGAGGTATTACCATGCGTGTGACGACCAAAGGACAGGTAACGATCCCCAAGGAGATCCGCGACCGGCTGGGTATCGAGCCGGGCAGCGAGGTCGAGTTTGTCGAGCGGGATTCGGCGGTGTTCCTGGAAAAGCGGGATGCCCCCACCCAGCAGGAAAACAAAACCTTTGAGGAATGGGCTGCAAGTGTAGCAGGCACATTCGATTCAATGGGTATGGACGGCAAGGCTTATATAGACTGGTTGCGGGGGCCGCGTGACGATCTCGACTCTCGTTGATACCAACGTCCTGATCGATATTCTTGGTCCAGCCGAGATGGATGCTCGCCGCTGGTCTCTGGCCGCGTTGAAGCAGACGCTTGCCGATGGACCGATCGTTTTCAGTGCCATTGTTTGGGCGGAGCTTTCGAAGCCGTCCCTCGGCGAGGATGCGCTAGCCCGCGCATTAGCCTGGCTACGGCCTCTTTGTGAAGATCTGCCATTCAGCGCCGCCTATCCGGCCGGGTCCGCTCACAATCTTTACCGCATGCGTGGCGGGCGGCGGGAAAGAACGCTGCCGGATTTTCTTATTGGCGCGCATGCTCTCGTTGCGGGGCATCGTCTGTTGACGCGCGATCCGGCCCGGTACCGATCCTACTTTCCCGGTCTCAACATCCTGAGCCCTGAAACATATCCCCTGGGGGACGACTAGATGATCGGCAAGCTCAAGGGTACCGTCGACGAGATCGCCGAGGATTATTGTGTCGTCGACGTGCACGGCGTCGGCTATGTCGCCTATTGCTCGGCGCGCACGCTGGCCGCACTTGCCGGGCCGGGCGAGGCGGTGGTGCTGTTCATCGAGACCTATGTGCGCGAGGACATGATCCGGCTCTACGGCTTCAAGACCACCCTGGAGCGCGAATGGTTCCGCCTGCTGCAGAACAATGTGCAGGGCGTCGGCGCCAAGGTGGCGCTGGCGATCCTCTCGACGTTGGCGCCGGCCGATCTCGCCAATGCGATTGCGCTGCGCGACATCGCCATGGTTTCACGCGCCCCGGGCGTCGGCAGAAAGGTCGCCGAGCGCATCGTCACCGAACTGAAGAACAAGGCGCCGGCCTATGCCGGCGAGGCCACCGGCACGATCGGGCTGAAGCAGGAACTCGGCGAGGGCGTCGCGCCTGCGCCGATCGCCGATGCCGTCTCGGCACTGGTCAATCTCGGCTATTCGCGCGACATCGCTGCCAATGCGGTCTCGGCAGCGCTGAAGACGGCGGGCGAGGATGCGGATTCGTCCAAGCTGATCCGGTTCGGGTTGAAGGAACTGGCGCGGTGATTCCTTGTTTTTACTCACTCTCCTTGCTATTCTTTGATGGTAAGGAATTTGTGCGAGGGCAATGATTTGGGCCATCAATCCAAGATCACGTCAAAGGGACAGACGACGATCCCGGTTGAGGTTCGGGACCATCTCGGTCTGAAGCCGGGTGACCGCATCAACTATGTCGTCGACGAAACCGGGGTGAGAATTCTGGCCAAGAACAGGCGCGCCGTCGATCTTGCCGCGATTCTTGGGCCGCCACCTCGTGGAGCCGGAGCAAGCATCGAGGAAATCGACGAGGCCATTGGCAGTGCCATTGCACAGGACGATGAGCGGATTGTCCGCGAATGGAACGAGACGCATGGGAACGGCCAGTGATCGGCGTGGATACGAATGTGCTCTTGCGTATCCTCGTGCGCGATGAGCCCGAGCAAACGCGCAATGCCTTGGAGTTCATTGAAAACCGCACTTCCGACGACCCGGCTTTCGTCAGTCTGATCGTGGTGGCCGAGTTGGTCTGGGCCTTGCGGCAGCGCTATGACTACCCCATGAAAGATATCCGCAGGCTGCTGTCGGCCATGCTCGAGGCAAGGGAGTTCATCTTCGAGGAGGAAGCTCTGCTTGTCGATCTGTTCAACAGCGCAGAGTCCGGCAGGGGCGATGTTGCCGACCACCTGATAGCTTACTCCGCGACGCGCGCCGGCTGCACCCATACCGTCACCTTCGACCAGCGCGCAGCAAAGGCCATCCCATCCATGGAACTCCTCGCGTGAACGACCGCCTCATCACGCCCGACAAGCGCGGCGAAGACACCGACACGACGCTGCGGCCGCAGAGCCTCGATGAGTTTGTCGGGCAGGCGGCGGCGCGCGCCAATCTCAAGGTTTTCGTCGAGGCGGCCAAAGGGCGCGGCGAGGCGCTCGACCATGTGCTGTTCGTCGGCCCGCCCGGCCTCGGCAAGACGACGCTGGCGCAGATCATGGCGCGCGAGCTCGGCGTCAATTTCCGTTCCACCTCCGGCCCGGTCATCGCCAAGGCCGGTGACCTTGCGGCGCTGCTCACCAACCTTGAAGAGCGCGACGTGCTGTTCATTGATGAGATCCATCGGCTGAGCCCGGCGGTGGAAGAAATCCTCTATCCGGCGATGGAGGACTATCAGCTCGACCTGATCATCGGCGAGGGGCCGGCGGCGCGCTCGGTCAAGATCGACCTGGCAAAGTTCACGCTGGTCGCCGCAACGACGCGGCTCGGCCTGCTTACCAACCCGCTGCGCGACCGTTTCGGCATCCCGGTCCGGCTCAATTTCTACACGGTCGAGGAGCTTGAGCAGATCGTGCGGCGCGGCGCGCGCATCCTCGGCATGCCACTCGGTGATGACGGCGCGCTGGAGATCGCGCGGCGTGCGCGCGGCACGCCGCGCATTGCCGGCCGCCTTCTGCGGCGCGTGCGCGATTTTGCCAGCGTGGCCGGGGCGGATCACGTCAACCGCAAGATCGCCGATGAAGCGCTGTCACGGCTGGAGGTCGATGCGCTCGGCCTCGACCAGCTCGACCGGCGCTATCTCTCGATGATCGCGCTGAATTTCGGCGGCGGCCCGGTCGGCATTGAGACGATCGCGGCTGGCCTGTCGGAGCCGCGCGACGCCATCGAGGACATCATCGAGCCTTATCTGATCCAGCAAGGTTTCATCCAGCGCACGCCACGCGGCCGCGTGTTGACGGCCAATGCCTGGAAGCATCTCGGGCTGGACGCGCCGAATGATCTGGCGCAGCAGCAGATCAGCCTGTTTCAGGAGGAGTGATGCCGTCCCGTCAAATGCTCATGCTCGACGGGGAGTGGGGCAGGTTCAATTTCCGTGTTGCCGGTATTGCCATCAGCGACAACCATGTGCTGCTCCAGCGTGTGCATTCATATGGTGGCTATTGGGTGCTTCCCGGCGGCAGGCTGGAACTGGGCGAAGACACAAAGACCGGCCTGGCGAGGGAGATGGCCGAGGAGCTTGGAGCCGGCGTGGAAATCGGCCGACTGGTCTTCATCGTCGAGAACTTCTTCGAAGAAGGAATTCTCTGTCACGAAATGGCTTTCTATTACGAGATGCACCTTCCATCCGACGTTCCGGACGCAAGGCAGACAATTGTGAAGCGTGTCGACCATGATGGCACGGAACTGGAGTTTGCGTGGTGGCCGGTCGATGAAGCAACGCTGACCGGCCTTTCGCTCTATCCAGCCTTCCTTCGCAAAAAGCTGACACAGATTCCGTCATCGCCAGAACATTTCGTCTGGCAGGGCTGACGCTACTCCAACCCCCGCACCATCTCCAGCACGTCCGGCTCGGCTGGTTTGCCGTCGAACTGCTCGACCACGCCGAATGCGCCGCCATAGGACCATACCGACCAGGAGAAGCCGTGCGCTTCGGCGCGGGCACTCATGTCGCGGACATAGGCGGCGCGGTATTTGGCCGGCATGACGTAAGGGTTGCCATATTCCTGGCGGATCATTCCGAACTCGCCGAGGAAGATGTTTTCCGGCTTGATGCCGTGTTTCCTGGCCCAGGCGTCCACCGTCTTGAACGGCGCGTCCATGACCGCCAGCAGCTTGTCTTCGGTGTCCATCGTCGCGATCTGTTCGTCGAGATAGGCGAGCATGCCGCTGCGCCGCGTCCACGGCGCCTCGGCCTTGATCTTGGCGCGCACCTTGTCGAGCGCGGCATCGAGCTCAGTGCGCGGCACGGCATAGGGCGGGTAAGGCAGGCCGGTGACATAGGGGATGAAATCGCCGGCCCAGGTCGCGCCCTGATGCGTCAGCAGGAACGGGTCGTAGGAGTGGAAGGTCCAGATGACATTGTCGTCCGGGATCGTCTTCGGATCGAGTTTGGCCAAGCTTTCGGCGTTGGAATAGCAGGCGCCGGTCAGCACCAGCGTCAGCCGCGTGGCCGAAGCGCGGGCGGCGGCAAACAGGCGTTGCAGCTTTTCGGGCCAGAGGCTGGTCTTTTCGTCCTTGCAGTCGATCACCGGCTCGTTCATCGCCTCGAAGGCGACGAGTGCCGGGTCTTCCTTCGACAGGCTTTTCGCCATGGCGCGGGTGAGATCGACATAAGCGTCGAAGAGTTTCGGGTCGTTCATCACTTCGGCCATGCCGAGCGAACGGTTGCCGCCTGCCGGCACGAGATGCATGTCGACGATGACTTTCAGGCCGCTCGCATTGACCAGCCGGACAGATTCCAGCACCGAGGCGAAGAGCTTGTCGCGAAGGCCAGTCGTCTTGCCCGATAGGAAGGGTGAAGGGTCGACCGGCATGCGGACGAAGTCGAAGCCGTTATCCTTCAGGCTTTTCAGGTCGGCCTCGGTCACCGACTTGCGCCATTCGGGAAAGGGCAGGATGGCCTTCTCGTCGCCCCATTGGCTTTCGTCCGGCCAGGTGACCCAGATGTCGAGATTGATACCGCGCTTCATGGAGAAGCTGGCGGCATCGGCGGCTGGTGCGGCGACGGAAAGCAGGGCGAGACCCAGAAGGCCAGCCTTGAACATCGACGCCAATGATGTCATCCGGGAAGTCATCGGGTTTGCCCCAAGCCCAATTCGACGGAATTACCCTCGTGTAATACCTGTCAGGTCGCCGGCGAAAAGGAAAGAGCGATGGACGATCATGGTGAACGCGAAAGGCTGATGGCGGGGCTGTCGGGCGAGCTGACTTCGTTCGGCCACCGCATCATGGCGCGGGTCTATTATGCCGACACCGATTTCTCCGGCGTCGTCTACCATGCGCGCTATCTCGAATTCTTCGAGCGCGGGCGTTCTGATTTCCTGCGGCTGGCAGGCGTCCACCACACCGAGCTTGCCGACGGCAAGCATGGCGAGAAGATCGTCTGGGTGGTGCGGCGCATGGAGATCGATTTTCGCGGACCCGCCCGCATCGACGATATCCTCATGGTCGATACCCGCACGGAAAAGATTTCGGGCGCGCGCATCTGGATGGGGCAGCAATTGAAGCGCGGTGACGATGTGCTGGTCGAAGCCCGGGTGGAAGCCGCCATCATCGGCGAGAGCGGGCGGCCACGTCGTTTCCCGAAGGAATGGATCGAAGCGTTTTTGCCGAAGGGGCAAGCCGGTCTGGATGCCGAATGAAAAAAGCCCCGCCGAAGCGGGGCTTTTTGTTGGTGCTTTTAACTCAGGCGGCCTTTTCGGCCGTCTGCTGCCATTTGCCGAGGGCGGCGAGGCTGTTCATCTGGGCGCGATGGGCGAAGGCGGCCTGGCCGGCGGCGATGTTTTCCACCTTGCCGCTCCATGCCTTCTGCGGGGCTGCCTGCAGCGCGCGGCCATAGGAGAAGGTCAGCTTCCACGGATGCGGGCCGATGGCGTTGATCGCGTTGAGGTTGGCGGTAGCCTCCTCGTCGGACTGGCCGCCCGACAGGAAGGCGATGCCCGGCACTGCGACCGGAACCGTCTCGCGGAAAAGCTTGATGGTCTTTTCGGCAACTTCCTCGGGGCTGTTCTTGATGCCCGACTTCTTGCCGCCGATGATCATGTTCGGCTTGAGGATCGTGCCTTCCAGCGACACGTTGGCGGCATAGAGCTCGGAATAGAGCTGCAGCAGCGTGACCTTGGTGATCTCGTAGCAGGTGTCGATGTCGTGCGAACCGTCCATCAGCACTTCCGGCTCGACGATCGGCACGATGCCGGCTTCCTGGCAGAGAGCGGCGTAGCGCGCCAGCGCGTGGCAGTTGGCGTCGATCGCGGTCGAGGAGGGAACGTTCTCTTCTTCGTTGATGTCGATCACGCCGCGCCATTTTGCGAAGCGGGCGCCGAGCTTGTAATATTCGGCGAGGCGCTCGCGCAGGCCGTCGAGGCCTTCGGTGATGGTGTCGCCCGGAAAGCCGGCCAGCGGCTTGGCACCGGCATCGACCTTGATGCCCGGAATGGCGCCGGTGGCCCGAATGAGATCGACCAGCGGCGTGCCGTCGGCGGCCTTCTGGCGGATCGTCTCGTCATAGAGGATGACGCCGGAAATGTGGTTCTTCATGGCGTTGGTGGCGCGGAACAGCATCTCGCGGTAATCGCGGCGGGAGTCGGCGGTGGATTCGACCCCGATCACGTCGAAACGCTTCTTGATCGTGCCGCTGCTTTCGTCTGCAGCCAGAATACCCTTGCCGTCGGCAACCATTGCGGCTGCGATATCTTCGAGACGTTCGCTCATTCAAAATCTCCTCTGTGATCAGCGGCGAATAACAGAAGTGTGTGACGAACGGAATGCCGCCGAAGTGCTTGAATCGATTGAAACTCGATCACACCTGCCAACGAAGTATTTCACCTCGCCAGAAGGCAGGCCAGCGGATTCTTATATCATGCCTTCAAGACGTCGACGCCGGGCAGGTCCTTGCCTTCCATCCATTCCAGGAATGCGCCACCGGCGGTGGAGACGTAGCTGAAATCGTCGGCAGCACCGGCATGGTTCAGTGCTGCTACCGTGTCGCCGCCGCCGGCGACCGAGACGAGCTTGCCTTCCCTGGTGCGGCTTGCTGCGTGCTTCGCAGCCGCAACGGTCGCGCGGTCGAAGGGCGCGATCTCGAAGGCGCCGAGCGGGCCGTTCCAGACCAGCGTTGCTGCACGGTCGATCCACTGGTTGACGGTCTCGATGGTCTTGGGGCCGACATCGAGGATCATGGCGTCGGCCGGCACCGCGTCGATGGAGACGGTCTCGTTGGCGGCATTGGCCTTGAACTCGCGGGCGACGACGCCGTCCGACGGCAGGATGATGGCGCAGCCCGATTGGGCGGCCTCGATCATGATCTGCTTGGCGGTGGGCGCAAGGTCATGCTCGCACAGCGACTTGCCGACGTCGCTGCCGCGTGCCGCCAGGAAGGTGTTGGCCATGCCGCCGCCGATGACCAGCGCGTCGACCTTCTTCACGAGATTCATGAGCAGGTCGATCTTGCTGGAGACTTTCGCGCCGCCGACGATGGCGACGACCGGACGAACCGGATTGCCGAGGCCCTTTTCCAGCGCTTCCAGCTCTGCCTGCATGGTGCGGCCGGCATAGGCGGGCAGCAGGTGGGCAAGCCCCTCCGTCGAGGCATGGGCGCGGTGGGCGGCGGAGAAGGCGTCGTTGACATAGAGATCGCCATTGGCGGCGAGCTGCTTGGTGAAGTCGGGATCGTTCTTTTCCTCGCCCTTGTAGAAGCGGGTGTTTTCAAGGAGCAGAATATCGCCGTCCTTCATGGCGGCGACTGCGGCTGCGGCCTTGTCGCCGATGCAGTCTGCAGCGAAGGCGACGGGCTTGCCGATCACCTCGCCAGTGGCTTTTGCGATGGGCGCCAGCGAGAGGGCGGGATCGGGACCATCCTTCGGGCGGCCGAAATGGGCGAGCAGGATGACCTTGGCGCCTTTGCCGGAAAGCTCGGTGATGGTGGGCGCGACGCGCTCGATGCGGGTGGCGTCGGTCACCTTGCCGTCGGCGACGGGTACGTTGAGGTCGACGCGGACGAGGATACGCTTGCCTTTGACATCACCGATATCGTCGAGCGTCTTGAAACCGGCCATGGCAATTTGTCTCCTCGCTGAAATCGGCGGAACCTTACCGTGCATTGCGCGCGATGCAAGATTGGCTTTGGTCTGAGGGACGCGGCGAATCGCAGCAAGCTGAGAGACCGCCTGCTAATTCTACCCTGCCGGCCATCTGACGCGGCTTTCTGCGCTTCCGGTGCTCATGGACTCAATGTCCACTCCGCTCCGGTTCTCGAAAATCCACGCCATATGTCTCGGCAGGGCGAATTATCAAACGATCTCTCGATCAGTCTTAAGCTTCTTCGCCAGCTTTCGCCTTCACCGGGCGGCGAAGGAGGCGGTCGAAAAGTCCGCCGAAGCGCTCGCGCAGGTTTTCCGGGATCACCGGCTGCGGGGGTGTCGGCTCGAAGGACAGGCCGACGCCGCTGATCTTGCCCTTCTCGTCGATGTCGCGGACGATGAGTTCGATCGGGCCGAGTGTCAGCCGGTCGGCGTATTCGGCGCGGCCGCCGAGCCGCGACAGCATCAGTTCGCCAATGGTCATCTTCATCTCGGCTTCAGCCAGGCCGGGCCCGTAAGCCGCCTCAAGCTCGGATGCCGGTCTTTCCGGGTCGACTGCGAAGGCGCCGAAGAAATCGGCATCCTCGGGGTCGACTTCGACGCGGCTGGCGAACAAGCGGTCGAGAAGGGCCGGATAGCGATCCGAAACGAAGATGTAGACGCGGTCGCCCGCGACCAGGCGGCCGAAGTCGGGGAATTTCATCGAGCGCCCCTCCCGGACGACCAGCGAAGGCCGCGCCCAGCGCGGCAGCCGCTCACCGCGCAGCACCGGGCTGCCGGGCACGACGCGGTAGCTCAGCAGTTCATGGTGCGCTGAGCCGGGCAGCTCCAGCTCGACCTTTTCGATCGGACCGGGACGCGGCGGCACGATCAGCCCGAGACGACGCGCAAGCGGCCCGACCGTCCAGCCCTGGACGACGAGCGAGACGAGGACGACGATGAAGGCGGAGTTGAAGATATCGCGGCCGTGCTCCAGCCCGCTGAGAAGCGGCGTGATGGCAAGCAGGATGGAGACCGCGCCGCGCAGGCCGACCCAGGAGATGAACGCCGTTTCGGTCTTGGGAAAGCGGAACGGCTTGAGGCAGAGCCACACCGCGAACGGACGGGCGACGAAAATCAGGAACAGGCCCAGCACGATGGAAACGCCGAGGATGGCCGGAAACTGCGACGGCGTGGCGAACAGACCCAGCACCAGGAACATGATGATCTGCGCCAGCCACGACATGCCGTCCTGGAAGCGCTTCAGCACCGAGGCCGCGCGGATGTTGGAGTTTCCGGCGACAAGTCCGGCGAGATAGACGGCGAGGAAACCCGAACCGCCGATCGCGCCGGCCCCGGCGAAGACGAGCAGCGACAGCGTCAGCACGAAGATCGGCAGCAGGCCGTGATCGAGATTGAGCCTTTCGACGAGGCGGACGATGGCAAAACCGCCGAGAATGCCGACGGCGGCCCCCAGGCCCATGGTGAGGAAGAAGCCGACGATGAGGTCGGTCACCAGCACCTTGGCTTCGGGGTCGATGCCCATGGCGATGATCTCGACCAGCGTGATCGTCAGGAAGATGGCGATCGGGTCGTTGGTGCCGGATTCGATTTCGAGCGTGGAGCGCACCCGGTCGCGCAGATGGATGTTGCCGGCGCGCAGCAGGAAGAACACGGCGGCCGCGTCGGTGGAGGCGACGGCAGCGCCGAGCAGGAAGGATTCGAGCCAGGTGAAATTGGTGAGATAGTGGGTGGCAACGCCGAAAATGGCCATCGTCAAGGAGACGCCGACCGTCGCCAGCGTCACGGCGGGCAAGGCTGCCTGCTTCATGACATTGACTGGCGTGCCGAAGCCAGAATCGAACAGGATGACGGCAAGCGCCAGTGAGCCGGCAAAATAAGCGACAGGGGCGTTGTCGAAGCGAAGGCCGAGGCCGTCGACGCCGCTGGCAAGGCCGATGCCGAGGAACAGGAGGAGCAGGGGGGCGCCGAAACGGAAAGCTATCAGGCTCGAAAACGCTGCGGCCAGCACCAAAGCTGTACCGACCAGGGTTGCGAGATAGATAACATGATCCATGAGCCGCCTTTTCTTCCGCCTGTGACTCTCCAGTTCAAGGTACAGTGCGGCGAAGACATGGCCATGCGCAAGCAAGTTGCGCATTTATATGAGAAATTTGTCGGGCTCATGCGGCGCCGGGCGGCTCTCCAGCGCAAACGAAAACGCCCGGCCGAAGCCAGGCGTTCCTGAAATATGAAGTGGACCGCAGATCAGCCGATGAGCTTGCCGACCGCAACCGCCGTGTCGGCCATGCGGTTGGAGAAACCCCATTCATTGTCGTACCAGGACATGACGCGGACGAGGTTGCCCTCGATGACCTTGGTCTGGTCGAGCGCGAAGGTCGACGAGGCCGGGTTGTGGTTCAGGTCGATCGAGACCAGCGGCTCGTTGGTGTAGGCCAGAATGCCCTTGAGCGGGCCGTCGGCGGCAGCAACGAGGGCTGCGTTGACCTCATCGACGGTCACATTCTTCTTGGCGACGAACTTGAAGTCGATGACCGAGACGTTCGGGGTGGGCACGCGGATCGAGACGCCGTCGAGCTTGCCCTTGAGTTCCGGCAGAACCAGGCCGACGGCCTTGGCGGCACCGGTCGAGGTCGGGATCATCGACATGGCGGCGGCGCGGGCGCGGTAGAGGTCCTTGTGCATCGTGTCCAGCGTCGGCTGGTCGCCGGTGTAGGCGTGGATCGTGGTCATGAAGCCCTTTTCGATGCCGAAGGCATTGTTGAGGACCATGGCGACCGGCGCCAGGCAGTTGGTGGTGCAGGAGGCGTTGGAGACGACGATGTGATCTTTGGTGAGCTTGTCGTGGTTGACGCCGTAGACGACGGTGAGGTCGGCGCCGTCGGCAGGCGCCGAGACGAGGACACGCTTGGCGCCGGCGGTCAGGTGGGCCGAGGCCTTATCCTTGGACGTGAAGATGCCGGTGCATTCGAGCGCGATGTCGACGCCGAGTTCCTTCCACGGCAGCTGCGACGGGTCCTTGATCGCGGTGACCTTGAATTTGTCGGTGCCGATGTTGATGGAGTCGCCTTCGACCTTGACCTCATGCGGGAAGCGGCCATGCACCGAGTCGTAGCGCAGCAGGTGGGCGTTGGTCTCGACCGGGCCGAGATCGTTGACGGCGACGACGTCGATGTCCTTGCGGCCGGATTCGTAGATGGCGCGCACGATGTTGCGGCCGATACGGCCAAATCCGTTGATGGCAACTCTGACGGTCATGCTTGTTTCTCCATTGGAGCCAAAGATCAGTTCGACTTCTTGTGAAGACGCGCTTCGGCGGCCTTCACGGTGGCATCGGCAGTGATGCCGAAATGCGGGTAGAGCTGTTCGATCGTGCCGCTGGCGCCGAAGCCATGCATGCCGATGAAGATGCCGTCCTGGCCGATGAAGCGGTCCCAGCCGAGGCGGATGGCGGCTTCGATGGCGACCTTGACCGGGGCGTTGCCGATGATGGCGGCCTGGTACTTCTCGCTCTGCTTCTCGAACAGTTCGAACACAGGAACCGAGACGACGCGGGTCGGGTGGCCATGTGCCTGCAATGCGGTGCGGGCGGCAAGCGCGATCTCGACCTCGGAGCCGCTGGCGAAGATCGTCACGGCTGCGTCGCCGTCGGCGGTCGCCAGTTCATAGGCGCCGTATCCGCAGAGGTTTTCCTCGACGAATTCGGTGCGCACGGCCGGCAGGTTCTGGCGGGTCAGCGCGATGGTCGCAGGCGTCTTGGTGTCTTCCAGCGCAAGCTGCCAGCATTCGGCGGCTTCGGTCGCGTCGGCCGGGCGGTAGACATTGTGGTTCGGAATGGCGCGCAGGGCGGCCAGATGCTCGACCGGCTGATGGGTCGGGCCGTCCTCGCCGAGACCGATGGAATCATGGGTCATGACGAAGATCACGCGGATACCCATCAGCGAGGCAAGGCGCATCGCCGGGCGGGCATAGTCGGAGAAGGTCAGGAAGGTGCCGGAGTAGGGGATGACACCGCCATGCAGCGCCATGCCGTTCATCGCAGCGGCCATGCCGTGCTCGCGGATGCCGTAATAGACATAGCGGCCGTCATACTTGCCGGGCGCGATCGGGTTGGTCTGGGTGGTCTTGGTGTTGTTGGAGCCAGTCAGGTCGGCCGAGCCGCCGATCGTCTCGGGCACCGCGCCGTTGATGACTTCCAGCGCCATTTCCGACGACTTGCGGGTCGCGACCTTGGGTTTGTCGGCTGCGAGCTTCTTCTTGTAGTCGGCGATCACGGTGTCGAAATTGCCCGGCAGTTCACCGCGCATGCGGCGCTCGAACTCGGCGCGGATTTCGCTCTCAGTAGCGGCGAGGCGGGTCTCCCATTCCTTGCGCTTCTTGGCGGCGTTGAGGCCGGACAGGCGCCAGGCGTCGAGAATGTCGGACGGAACCTCGAAGGGCGGGTAGTCCCAGCCCAGCGCCTTGCGGGCGCCGGCGATTTCTTCCGCACCCAGCGCCGAGCCGTGCACCTTGTTGGTGCCGGCCTTGGTAGGAGCGCCGAAGCCGATGGTGGTCTTGCAGGCGATCAGCGTCGGACGGTCGGAGCGGCGCGCGGCTTCCAGCGCGTCGGCAATCGCTTCGGGATCATGGCCGTCGACGCGCGAGGCGTTCCAGCCGGAGGCGGCGAAGCGGGCGAGCTGGTCGGTCGAATCCGACAGCGACACCGGGCCGTCGATGGAGATGTTGTTGTCGTCCCACATGACGATGAGCTTGTTGAGCTTCAGGTGCCCGGCAAGCGCGATGGCTTCCTGCGAGATGCCTTCCATCAGGCAGCCGTCGCCGGCCAGCACGTAGGTGTAGTGGTCGACGAGGTCGTCACCGAACTTGGCGTTCATGATGCGCTCGGCGAGTGCCATGCCGACCGAATTGGCAAGACCCTGGCCAAGCGGGCCGGTGGTGGTCTCGATGCCGGCGGCGTGACCATATTCCGGGTGGCCGGCGGTGCGGGAGCCGAGCTGGCGGAAATTCTTGATCTCGTCGATGGTGATGTCTTCGTAGCCGGTCAGATAGAGCAGCGAGTAGAGCAGCATCGAGCCGTGGCCGGCCGACAGCACGAAACGGTCGCGGTCGGCCCAGTGCGGCGCCTTGGGGTCGTGCTTCATGAAGCGGGTGTAGAGCACGGTGGCAACGTCGGCCGCGCCCATCGGCAGGCCGGGATGGCCGGAATTGGCCTTCTCGACGGCGTCCATGGACAGAAAGCGGATCGCGTTGGCCATCCGGTCGTGTTTTTCGCGTGATGTCATGATTGCTCGCCAAGCCTTGAATTTTGAGGGGGCAGACCCCTGGAGAAAGCACGGGGACACATAGCAGGCGCGCCGCGTGAGTCAACAAAAGCATGGTTTCCGGACACAGAGATGACCGTGATTTGGCATGTCTGCGCACGATAGCGGGGGAAAGGACGAATCGCTTTGTTGACGGTTCGTTTGCACGATGCCTAATGTTTCACTGGTAAGTCGTTCTGAATGCGAACGATTCGGTGATGGGCGGGAGTTTGACGGAGCCATGACCGGGGAAACGACACTCAAGGAAGTCATAAGCCGGCTCGGCAAGGCGATCGATGTGCTTGAGCACAATGTCGCATCGCGACTTGAGCATGAGCAGGATTACTCCGAAGCCGAGGCCGAAGTGCAGCGCATGAATGCCGACCGTGGCCGGCTCGCGCAGGAACTCGACAATTCCGAAGCGCGCGCCGAACGGCTGGAGGAAGCCAACAAGGAAGTATCGCGCAGGCTGGTGACGGCGATGGAAACCATCCGCGCGGTGCTGGACAGGTAGGTACGCCATGGCACAGGTTACGGTTACCATCGACGGCAAGGCCTATCGCATGGCCTGCGACGAAGGCCAGGAAGAACATCTGATCAGCCTGGCCGAGCGGTTCGACCGCTACGTCTCGCATCTGAAGGAATCCTTCGGCGAGATCGGCGACCAGCGCGTCACCGTCATGGCCGGCATCATGGTCATGGACGAGCTGTCGGAGCTTTCGAAGCGCCTCAAGGGCATGGAGAGCGAGATCAGCACGCTGCGCAAGACCCGCGACGAAGCCCTGCTGAAGGCCGACAAGAACGATGCCGCCCTTACCGGCGCGCTCAGCGGCCTTGCCCAGCGCATGGAAGACCTGGCGCAGAAGCTGGTTGCCCGGAAAGTTCAGCCGGAATCTTAAGATACAAAAGGACGTAAAAAAATCGCGCCGGCCGAAGCCGACGCGATTTGATGTTTCTGGCCTATGCCGTTGCCCGAAAGATCAGGCGGCCGGCTGGGCTTCGATGGTGCGCAGCGACTGCATCTGACGCTTGGCTGCCGCCTTGACGGCATCCTGCACCTTTTCGAAGGCGCGAACCTCGATCTGGCGGACGCGCTCGCGGCTGATGTCGAATTCGCTCGACAGTTCCTCAAGCGTCATCGGCTCGTCCGAGAGGCGGCGCGCCTCGAAGATGCGCCGTTCGCGATCGTTGAGCACCGACATGGCGCCGGCGAGCATGCCGCGCCGGTTTTCCAGCTCGTCCTGCTCGATCAGCATGGCTTCCTGGCTTTCGTGGTCATCGACCAGCCAGTCCTGCCATTCGCCCGACTCGCCTTCCGTGGCGCGGATCGGCGCGTTGAGCGAGGCGTCGCCCGACAGGCGGCGGTTCATCGAGACGACTTCCGCCTCGCTGACGTTCAGCCTGGTGGCGATCTCGGTGATCTGCTCGGGCTTCAAATCGCCGTCGTCGAGTGCCTGGATCTTGCCCTTGACCTTGCGCAGGTTGAAGAACAGGCGCTTCTGGTTGGCCGTGGTGCCCATTTTCACGAGGCTCCACGAGCGCAGGATGTATTCCTGGATCGAGGCCTTGATCCACCACATGGCATAGGTCGCCAGGCGGAAGCCGCGCTCCGGTTCGAATTTCTTCACGGCCTGCATCAGGCCGACATTGCCCTCGGAAATGACTTCGCCGATCGGCAGGCCATAGCCGCGATAGCCCATGGCGATCTTGGCCACGAGTCTGAGATGGCTGGTGACGAGCTTGTGGGCAGCGCCGGTGTCCTCATGCTCCTGATACCGCTTGGCGAGCATGTACTCTTCCTGCGGCTGAAGCATCGGGAACCGACGGATTTCTTCCAGGTAGCGGCTGAGGCCGCCTTCGCCGGAAACGATACTGGGTAGTGACTGGGCCATGATAGCGCCCTCCCTATTTGAAGCGGAATGTGCCCCCTGATAAAGGCAGGCATGTGTCGCAGGTGCTTCATGCACCCCTGCGACAGCCACCTTTATACAGGAACAAATCGAGAAACGCATCCATATTGTTCAACACGAAACAGTGTGTCACGCCGAAGTGAACAATGGTTGTCAAGTTTTCACAAAGTGCGGAAACCCCGGACGATCCCGTCCATATCCCCCGGCAGAGGCGCCTCGAACCTCATCAATATATGGGTAGTGGGATGGCGAAATGCCAGTAGCCTGGCGTGCAACATTTGCCGTGAAAGATTGTCGACCAGCAGCTTCAGTTGTTCGGGCAGGCGGTTGGCCTTGGTGCGGAAGGCCTGGCCGTAATCGGGGTCGCCGACGACCGGATGGCCGATATGGGCCATATGCACGCGGATCTGGTGCGTGCGGCCGGTTTCGAGCCGGCATTCGACAAGCGCTGCCTTCACCGTTTCCTTGTCCCGCTCGCCGAAGCGCTCGAGCACGGTGTAATGCGTGATGGCGTGGCGGGCGTCGTCGCGGCCCGCCGGCACCACCGCGCGGCGGACCCGGTCGGAAGCGCGGCCGAGCGGTGCGTCGATGACGCCGCTGTTCCGCGCCGGAATGTTCCAGACAAGCGCTACATAGGCGCGTTCCAGATCGCCGGTCGCTCCGTGGTCGGCAAAGGCTTCCGACAGCGACTTGTGGGCCTTGTCGGTCTTGGCCACGACCATCACGCCCGAAGTATCCTTGTCGAGACGATGGACGATGCCGGGGCGCTTGACGCCGCCGATGCCGGACAGGCTGTCGCCGCAATGGTGGATCAGCGCGTTGACCAGCGTGCCGGTCCAGTTTCCCGCGCCGGGATGGACGACGAGGCCAGACGGCTTGTTGATGACGATGAGCTGGTCGTCCTCATAGAGAATGTCGAGGGGAATATCCTCGCCCTGCGGCTCGGCCGGTTCGGCCTCGGGCATCTCGACGGTCACCGTTTCGCCCGCGGCCATCTTGCGCTTGGTCTCGGTAACGGCCGTACCGTTGACCAGGACCGCACCCTGCCGGATCAGCGCCTGGACGCGGTTTCGCGAGAAATCGGGGCCGAGTGCGGCGGAAAGCCACTGGTCGAGCCGGGTGCCGGCGGCAGCCGCCTCAGTGCTGAGCTCTTTCAATACGCCGCCGGCTTCGCTATCAGGGTCGCTCATTTGCGCTTCAAAAATCCGGAACTGTTGAGACGATGGCATCGCCGAACCTGAACGACGAAGACGAAAAGCCGCTCGACCCTGCGGTCGAAAAGGTCAGGCGCAAGCTGGTGCGCTTCGTCGCCATCAATCTCGGCCTGCTGTTTCTTGCCCTTATGGCCGTGCTGGGGGCGATTGTCTACAAATCCGGTTCGAAGAGCGAGACGCCGGTTGCCGTCAACGGCGCGACCGTGCCCTCTCCTGCCGAGGGCGCCTTCCTGTCGGGCGACATCGCGCTGCCTTTGGGGGCGAAGGTCGTTTCGCAATCGCTGTCGGGCAATCGCATTTCGATCGACGCGGAGCTTGCCGACGGCAGCCGCGCCATCTTCCTCTATGACATCGCCGAGCGCCGCGTCATCGGCCAGTTCAAGATAATAGCGCAATGAGCGCGGCTGTCCGCCGGATCGCAACGGTTGCGGTGGTCGTGCGCGACTATGACGAGGCGATCGCCTGGTATGTCGAAAAGCTTGGCTTCTCGCTGCACCAGGACATCGATCTCGGCGACGGCAAGCGCTGGGTGGTCGTCGGGCCGGGCGGCGAGGGAGCAAGGGTGCTTCTGGCGCAGGCCAAGGACGAGCACGAGCTTTCGCGCGTCGGCGACCAGACCGGCGGCCGTGTCTTCCTGTTTCTGGAAACCGACGATTTCGACCGCGACCATCAAGAGATGCGCGAACGCGGCGTGACGTTCAGGGAGGAACCGCGCCGTGAAGGCTATGGCACGGTTGCGGTGTTTTCCGATCTCTACGGCAACCTCTGGGACCTGATCGAGCCGAAGCAATAGCTCCCGGCCTTGCGAATTCCGGGCTGGATTTTCCGCGTCGCGCGTTGTGTAGCGTCCCTTCCAGAATCGCGGTTGCCTTTTCCCGAATGCTCGCCTATATCGCGGAAGTCTTCCGCGCCCATCGTCTAGCGGTCAGGACACCGCCCTCTCACGGCGGGAACAGGGGTTCGATCCCCCTTGGGCGTACCAACAAAATCAATGACTTAGACGTTTCGCGCGCCGACGCGTCGAATATCCGTCGAATAAACGCCTGCGGACGAAGATAAACAAGCGCGATTGCAGGTGAGCACTCGCCGCGTCGATCTCGCCCCATCTTGCATGGCGATTTGTAGTACGCCTCCGCTTTGTGCCGTGTCCGTCTCGCCTAGAGATGGCAGTTCATTTTCCCTGTGGCGTTCGGGGAAACGGGGCTTTCGCTCGTCGGCGAACTACGGCAAATCTAAGCTTCCTACCACAGGGAAAAATCGCAAGCGGACGGCATCCGAGCTTCGGCCCGGCTGCGTCCGATCGATCGAACCGATGGTAGGACATATGACGAATAACAACTTCCCCGAACTCATCTCCGCTCTGGAGGCCGCCCGGCGCTTTGGCGTCACGCGGCAAGGGGTTGGCCTGTGGGTCAAGCGTTTCCCCGAAATCGTTGCTGACAACGCGCGGCCTCGCCGCTTGCGGGCAGATTTGATCGAAAAGATCGTCGACGCCCGTACCGCCTTCACCCGGCTCTCTCTGTCGTAAATCGACGTTGACGGGACGCGAAGCGTGATGATTTCTACCGCTGCGACGGTGCGTTCGGATGCTGCAATTTTGCAATCAAGCTTCCGATCGCTGGCATCCAACGACAATCGCGATGAAAGCCCGGATTTCCGGCCATTCGTCGCGTCTATCGGAAGCTTCCCTCGCGGGCGGGCGCGTAGTGCGCGTTTGTGTCTACCAACTCTCACCCAAACCACAGCCCCTCATGGCCTGACATCGGCAGAGATTGCGCGCGCCAATAGTGCTGTCAAACACATGCTCGACGGTGGGCATCGGCTGTACTACGCGGTACTAGGCTTTCCGGGTCTGGATTTCACTCGGAAAGACTGCGAAGAGTTTTCCCGAAGCCTCAAAAACCTGCTGACGACAGCACAACGGCGAGCCGGCATCCCTCGCCATTGGGTCGAATTGATTGAGGTCGAAGGCGGCGCACACTTCAACATCATTTTTCCGGCTAACCGGGAGATCGTGGAGAGCCTTAGAAAATCGGAAAAATTCGCGCTCTGTACGCCATTCGGAAAGCCCATCCTGCGCATTGAGCGTGCGCCGACTGCGCTTAATTTAGTGAATGTCTACCTCGCGAAGGAAGCGACACCACAGGCGAAATATGCACTTGGCGCTGCAATCGGCAAGCGTCGGGATGGTTCGCATCGGCTCGAAGGCGGCGGCGATCGGGTCCGGCTCTCCAAAGCCCTGAAGGCTGATTGCAGCGAAGCTGGGCGCATCGAAGATTGGAAGCGGACGTACCGGGATCGGGTTGAGCCGCCGGACAGGCCGCCGCCCAAAAGAAAAACGACCTCACGGAAAAATCCGGAGGCCGTCAAGCGAACAAGTTCCCAAAAATGTTCAATCGCCAATCTAGCAGAAAAGACGCCGGAAAACCAAGGTTTAAAGCCGAAAACGTCGGAAAACCCCAGCCATTCGCAAACCATTGGTCGCCGCATTGCGTGCTCGCTGCCGTCATCGAGACCGAATATGCGTCGCCGGTACGTCTTCGCTCCGCCTGCATGGATGCTGCAACCGCCTGCGGGGCCGCTTGAGCGCGTTCGCCCGCCTCCGGTTCGCGCCACAAACCCGCCGGCATCGTAAACTCTTGAGAGCTATTGCGCTATCATCTACATGGGCGGGCTTCAGGTCACAGGCTGCGGCAAGGAAGGGAAAACGGGGCATGTTTGGGTTTGGTAAGAGGGCAAAGGAGAAGACGCGAGCAAAAGAGCTTTTGAACGTCGCGTTTCAGGTCCGAGAGTATTCCGAAAAGGTATCCGGCCCCGACGCTGTCGACTTCGTCGAGGCCGTCATGTGGGCTTGGAACCTTGTGTCTGGAGACGAGCCTATCGACGGCATTGATACCGATGACGATGTTAAACGCGATCTAAAGCTCGATGCTGCCGCTCGCCTTATCCAGCAGGCGTCCACCACTTCCAGCGTATCCCGCCGACTGGGCTATCTAAGTGTTGCGGTTGAACTTCAGGCACAATTCACGCCTCATCTCAACGCCGATCTCGCCAGAGAGTTCGTGAATGGCGTCATTGAACAAGCTCGGAGGAAGGCCGTCGCCATGGTCGCGGCGTCTGGCGGCAAAAATGAGGGGGAGAACGACGCTAAAGCCGTGATGCGGCACATCGGCTACGCCCGCGCTACGGGGGACCGTGAAAAATCGGCCGCCTTGCTCAAAGCGGCGTCCACCACTTAATCATGCATTGTCGAAATCTTGGAGTTTCGACAAGTTTTTATTCTCGAAACTCATTCGATAAAGAAGCTATTTTTATTAAGCGATTTCAGTTAGTTGCTCCAGGTGAAGACGTTGGAATTAATAGGAGTTTCCACGGTACGCTCGCGCACGCGCGCGAGGAAATTCCCAAAAAGGCGGCCTCTGTCCCTCGTGCGCGTGTCGCGATATACAGAACGGGGCACTCAACGCGCTTTCATCTCTTTGCATTCAGGTTCCACATCATGGCCGCACTAATCCCTGCCCTAGTCGCTCTCATCGGTGGCGTCTGGTACATCTTCAATCGACGTGGCGCGGGCGACAAGGTCGGCATGTGGTGCGGCATTTGGTTCAGCATGGGCGCGCTTATCGTAACCGTTAAGAACATGCCCGATGATGTGAGGTATAGCGCGGCATTCTATGCACCGACGGTCTCACCGAGCGTCAGCATTGGTGAACCAAGGGTTGCACCTAGCACGGCCATCGTGACCATCGATCCACCTGTTATGGGCGTTGCTGGCGTCGAAGTTCCCGCTTCACGTTGATCAGATGCAATCGCCCAGGCGTCGACCTCAACTACTCGGCCCGCGCTAGCACGCGGCTCACCTGTTTCGCCGTCCAGCGACCCCCGCGCGATGTTGGCTGGCCGGTTTCGTTCAAAATCGACGAAATCGCGCTTAGGCTCTGCCCCGCTGCCTTCAACGGTCCGATGATCTTCATCAGCTTCGCCGCTTCCGTAGCTGCCTTGGCCTGAATGGCCGCATTGCGCTTCATGGTCTTGTCGCGAAGGCCACCAATTTGCTTTGTATAGTTAGGGTCTTCCCGGCGCTTCATCTCATGACGATCCTTGGCGGCGGCGAGTGCGGCCTTCGTGCGCGCTGAAATGAAATCTCGTTCTTGCTCGGCAAGGGCGGCGTATATGTGAAGTTGGAATTTGTCGGCAGTCGGCATCTGCGCAACGCGGAGCCGCACTTTCGTATCGTCCATGAGTTGAGCGATAAAGGAAACTTTGCGGCTCAATCGATCGAGCTTGGAGACGAGCAATTCCGCGCCTGTCTTGCGAACCATTTCGAGAGCCAACAAGAATTCGGGACGATCGTTATCGCCGCCGGATTGCACATCACAGAAGCGACCGATCACTTCAAACGGCGCTTCTGAGAAATTGGCAAGGAATATATCGATATCCCGATCCTGTGCCTCAAGGCCGAGGCCGCTATCGCCCTGGCCCTTGGTGCTTACGCGGGTGTAAACGACATACTTCTTCACTGCTTTGTCTCCGCATAAGTGTTGTGCCTGACAAACTATATGAAAGTTCGCTTGTCAAATGTCAACGCTCGTTGTGGGTGACAAATGGATCGCTGACGGCGCGCGCCTGAAAGCTGAGAGTGCATCGGCGGCATTGATTTGTCGGACGGCTCGCGCGTACTGCTATGCGGGGCAATGGGGGGATCGAATGATTGCAATGCTGTTTGTGTTTGGAACGACGATGTCGCTCGCTTACTGGTTGTCCAGAAAGTCACCGCTTGGCTTCCGGTACTCCGTATTGATCGCTGCGATCGTTGCCGTATTCGCGCCCATCATCGGCTTTGCTTGCGGCGGATTGCTCGCCTACACCGGCCCCGCCGAGATCACGCCGAATGAGTATATCGCGAACGGCTTGGTCACTGGCGTCATCGCCATGATCGCCGCGCCGTTTTTCGTTGCCTATTGCCGACGCAAACCGCCCATCAACCGCGCAAAGTGAAATTCTTGCTGCTCTGAAGGCAACGCGCATTGTTGGCACTTCCGTGCGCCGCCATCACGATCTTGACCAGTCTACTTCCTTATGGCCCATTGGGCCTATGGGATAGGGGCGGGGAATTTAGATGAAGAGTATCGCATTCGCGGCAGTGCTCGTTGCGCTGTCGGGCAATTTTGCCGTGGCCGACACGATCACGGCCAAAGAGATTGCAGCCGGCGTTTCCGAAAGCAAGACCGAGCTTGAGCAGGAAAGTTGGTGGGAAGAACACATGGGCGGCAAGACCCATGAAATTAGTGGCAAGGTTGCAGAGGTGGAGAAAGGCACATTCTCCGGATATTGGGTCGGCCTGAACATCGGGCGCAATATTCGCGTGCAGTGTGGTTTCGGCGACGAATTCAAATCAACCGTGCAGTCCCTGCGAAAGGGAGCTAACTTCACCTGCAAGGGGGAAGTATCCAACACTTGGACCTCAATATTCGGCGTCGTGTTCACGATGGAGGGCGGCGCGTGAGGGGCAACCGTGACTATACTCTGCCGGTGGTCGATCGCAGGGGTTGAGCCTTCCTGATACCCCGGCAAGCCTTGCAAAACCGAAGTATGACATGGCAAAAAAGAAAAAACGGGTGCTTCTGTCCAAAGCGGACGCGATAGCTCGTCTCGATAAAATGATGCCGATCCTCTATCGGAACGTCGTCAATGCTATCCGCATAGAAGCTACGATGGAGGCGGGCAATAGTGTCGTACAGGCGATGCCAGATAAGGCGTTTCCCGGTGCAGACGCGTTTAACACCATCATGCAGAGCTTGGCTTTTGACCTCGCCATGCACCTTGCCCGGCTCTACGACGTAGGGAGCCGCAACCGTCCTGTGAATAGCCGGGACGTTGCCTCTATACCTCTCGCTGTTCGCCTCCTACGTCAGAAGCGATGCCAAAGGGAACTCAAAGCTCGCGCGCGAAAGTGGCTGCCCGATGATCGAACCTTCGCGAACATGTTTGAACAGGATTGTGCATCGGCGCTCGCTCGGGCATCCGCTGGCTATGCGGATACCTTCAGGGGTAAGTTTGGCCGAAGCGGCTTGAAGACATTGAAGGTGTTCCGCGACACGTTCATGGCGCATTCGCTGATGACCGACGTAGATGTGAAGCCGATCTACAATCAATTGTTCCGCCTGACCGATTGCGCCCGCGACTTCGTTGGGGATGCGCGACTAGCCGTGAGCGGAACCAATTCGAGCCTTGAGGATCAGGAGCGGATTTTCACAGAACGGGCTAAGAAGTTCTGGCGCATGGCCTTGTTGGGCGAACGCGATGACGATGACGCTCCCGCCGAATGGGCGACGACGCGTTAAAACGTAACGGGTCCAGACATCAAACTACTCCACGTCGCCGTAGGCCCCCCGGAGCGCGGCGCTAACCGAGTGACCTACAGCCGCGCCGATTTCTGCCGGGGCAGCATTGGTAACGGCGTGAACCGTCACGCTTATGACGTTAGCCGGCGGCGGGTTAGTCACCGTCACTTGCTGAATTCCAGACGGAACGGTCGTGACCGGGCCGGAGACGTTGACCGCCTGCGGGCCGGAACTGGAGCCTTGCTTCTGGCCGCCAACCGGCGACGCAAGATCGCGCCAAAGCTGACCCCATGAGAATGGGACCGGCTCTTGCGTAGGGCCGGCCTGTGGTGCCGGCAGTGTCGCTCCAGTCAACGGATTGCCGGTGCGCGCCGCGCTCTCGTTGCGATTGATTGGAGCCTGACCGGGGTGGATCATTCGAGGATCATTCGGACCCTTTTCAATCAGCGCCTTAGCTGTCACGGCGGCAGCGATAGCCGGAATACCGCCCTTGCCAATTGGCGATTTCAGGACGGCCCCAATCCATGGGGCGAGCGCCGCCAACAGGCCGCCGCCCTTGCTCGCACTCTTGGCGATGTCGGGACCGCCGCCCTTGCCGATAACGTCGAACAGCCACTTCGCCGTTCGCAGTCCGGACAGAGTGAGGGCAACGCCAGCGGTTGCCTTCAGCACGGCAAAAATGGCTCGGAGCGGGGAGAGCGCGAGTTTGGCGAGGAAGCCGAGTGCTCCTAGCCCCGCCGCGCCAGCCATGAGCCCGCTACCCAAGCCGCCGAGATCGGTGTTCTTGATGGTGTCGAGCGTCTTCGTGATCGGCGAATTCGCCATCTCTTCGCCGAACTTCCGCCAACTCTCAAAAATATGGAGGCCGCCGACGCCGAAGTTTGCATCACCCTGGACGCCGAAGAGCAAGTCGCGGATCGGAGCCATTGCATCGGCGATCCTCTCCAAAGCATCCGCCGTGCCGCCGGTATACCCAAGGCCGGTGAAAAAGCCGTTGGTCGCTTCGGACAGGCGCTCAAAGATATCGATGCGACCTTCCGCCGTGGCGAAGAAATTGTTGAGGTAGCCGAGGCCGCCATTGATCGCCGGCAGAAGCTTCGCACCCATCGCGGCGGACGCCATCTCGACGTTGTTTTTGAACGTCTTCCACTGGCCTTCGGTTGTCTTCTGGAAGATATCGAAGGTGCGCTGGACGGAGCCGACATAATTGGTGGCGTCGCCCAACTGCTCGACCGTCTGCACGACCTTGTCGATATTGCCGGCGAGCGCGTTCGCTTCATCCTGCGTTTCGAGGCCGAACAACTCCTTGAAGAACCCGGCGCGATCTGGCCGCGACATCTGCTTCGTCACGCGAAGCATGTCGACCAGCGCCTTGCGCGGGTTTTCGAAGAACTGCTTCTGGAGGCGTTTCGAGTAGCCCTTGCCGCCGATCTTGTCGAGGATCGTGCCTTTCTTCCCGACTTCCGTCATCTTGGTCAGCATGGCGTTGACAGCCGTACCGGATCGTTGCGACGACAGGCCGACTTCGGTCATGGCCGAACCGATCGCCAGTAGGTCTTTCGGATCGAGGCCCGCCGCCTTCGCGCCCGCGCCAGTGCGCAGCACGAAGTCGACTAGCTGCCGTTCGCTGGAGCCGTTCTTGTCGGCCACGTAATTGATCGCGTCCGCGTAATGCTCCATCTCGGTCATGGTCAGACCGAGAGCGTTGCGGATTTGCGATAGCGCCTCGCCGGTTTCTTCCGCGCCCATCTGGAAAGCTCCAGACGTTTTCGCGCCGAACTCCGCAAAGCGGGCCAAGTCTTTCGTCGGGATACCGAACTGACCAGCTTGCGCGACAAGACCGGCCATCTCCTTCGAGGCGATCGGCGTCGTGCTCGCGACCTTTTTGATCGCCTTTTCAAGCTGCGCCATCTGCTCCGGCGTGGCCTCGACCAGCTTGGCGACCTCCGCCATCGAGCTTTCGAACTCGATCGCGCCGCCAATCATGCCCTTGAAGCCGATGTACCCCGCCGCGCCGGCAGCAAACGTCATCATCGAGCGGTTGAGCGCAAGCATTGCGCCGTTGGCTGCGCGGGCTGACATGCCGGCGCTGTCGATCTCTCCACCGACGCGCTTGCCGGCCTTGCCGGTGCCGCCGAATATCCGGCCAAGGATGTTTTGAGCGGGACCGCTTGCCCTGTCGACGAGCGAAAGGATCATTTTTACGTCTAAGGCGGCACCCATTAGCGGGCCCCCTTCGGCTCGACAGCCTTCACAATCGACCAGCGGATGAAGGCCGCTCGCGTCATTCCGGCTTTCGCGGCGGCGGCGTCCAGGGCGGCAAGAGTGCTAACCTTAAGGGAAGTCGCGACTTGTTCGATATGGGCTTCTTTCACCATGTAATCCCCGGCCGGCGACAAAATTTTTTGTCGCTAAATCAATAGCTTGAACTTTATCACAAAATCTATTAGTTTCAACTTATATGTTTCATATGTAACTAGTTTGGAGAGCGACAATGAACACGAACGTCTATTGCGCCGAAGCCGAGGCCGCGCAGATCATGAGGATGGATGGAGAGGGATTTCACCGCCAACTTGAGCGCGACCAGCGTTCGCCAGTTGGCTTCACCGGGCCAGACGGCGGGCAGTATTTCGTTCGGGCGCTAATCGAGAACTACCGCAAGACGCTAGACGCACGGTTCGGCCAGCGCCTCTAATGCGCCCCGCATCGATCGCTTCCTATCGGTGCCCGCGATCCGTCCCGGCGATCCGGCTTGACCGGACGCCTTTGCGCCAGCAGACAGCATCGTGGCGCGCCGGCTTCGCCATTGGGTGCGCTGTCGGTCGCGTGCTTCCGTGGGGCTTGCTGGCGATTGCGCTGTTGCTCTGACGGCTGCTGTCGTCGCATTCGGGCAGAAACCGGCTTGTAGCGCGTTCGGCGCTTTGTCGCGCGGTCCAATTGCCGGAGAAGCGGCTTTCGCGCTCTGGCGGCGCTGCCTTCCGGCTTCCTGTGGGTTTTTTGGTTCGAGATCAGTCGAGAAAGTCTTCAGGGTCAGCCCGAGGCCAGTCGATCCGCCGTGCTAGTTCGCTATCGCGCTCCCACATCTCGTCGAACGCGCGATTGAGCGCCGTTTCTGCGGCCAGTTGGATTGCGATTTCCTCGCTAGACGCGTCACTGGGCCAGTCAGAGCCACCGCATCTGCCTCCATCCCTATATAGGGTCTTCACCGCATCCTCCACGCCATCCGCATCGAGAAAGGAGCTTGCACGAATGCGGCTTTCCACGTTCCGAGCCGACAGGAGCGCCTCATCGCTGCGCATTTTCAATCTGGCGAGCACTTCATCCGGCGAAGACATAAACGAGTTCTCAATGAGCCAGCTATGAAGGATGCGCCGGATCATTTCTGGTCGACTGGGAAGTTCCTCTTCCGAGCACTCGTGACGCGCTTCATCGAGCGCAGACCACAACTTGGGATGTATCCGAACGCCGATTAGTTCCCCTTTGCCGGTTGGAGCCGGCCCGCGCTTTTTTCGTGCTATCACAGTTTGCATTGCCTCTATTGTAAAACCGTGATAGCACAGTTTCGGGCCGATAGAAAGTTGCAGCTTTCGCATCGGCCCTAACCGAAACGACGATCGAAGGGATCATCGCATGGCTAATGCATCTGATATCACATCAGCGCCAGAAATTGACGACATCACCATTTCTCAAGGGAATATTATCGACATCCGGGATCGGCTAGCCGCTTCCGTTCGCAATCGCATCGATACCGCGACGAAAATCGAGGCCCTGTCTTTCGGGCCGATCCGCTTCGATACTTCCGGCATGCGGTTGACGCTCGAAGCTCAACTCTCCGCACTTACAGCCTAAGCCCGCATTTCCTGCCACAACGAGCCGCCTTCGGCGGAATTTGACATAGCTGCGAAGAGAAAAATCACATGAGCACTGTCGATATGTTGACCCCTTTCGACCGCGCTTCCGCTCTATGGGCGGAGCACGAAGCAAATCCTTGCGCCGCTGACGTGGAGCCCGGCGACCTTCTCGACATCACCACAGAACTTCAAATTGAGATCATGCGTGAGGCCGCTCGCGCGCCTGCGAAGAACGCCGCTGATCTTGCAGCCAAGAAAAAGATTGCCGACCATGTCGATCGCGTCCTGGCAGGCTTCGAAGACGACAGCGGCGATCCGCTCACCGCCGGCCTTCGCAGGTCCATTTCCGCCGATCTCATGCGCCTCGGTCGCGTCGTGCTCTTCGAGCAAGAGCCCGTCGCCGCTTAGATCGTCATCTCAATTCGCAATATCGAGGCCGGGTGAAGCCCGGCCTTTTCTTTGTCAGCTATATGCTGCGAAGCGCGATCCCGGCTCTATGTGCGAGCAACTGGCACGCGAGCCAGATGTATTTCGGGATAGGACGCCTCCCAGCTTCGTATTCAATGAGGCTCTGCCTTGCGACCCCAAGCGCCTTGGCCGCCCTGTTTTGCGATAGATCGAGGCTGTTACGCCATGCAATCAGATCGCCGGCCTTGAAGTCGTGATCGTGGCGCGGTGTCACCGCTTGGCTCTGGCTTTTCACGATGCCGCCCCGGCGCTGTGATGCTGAAGGCGACCCATTTCGACGCTGACGGCATCGCGTAAGGCGCTTAGCTCCCGTTCGATGGTCGGGCGCATGCTTCCACGTCTTGCCCCGAACGGCATTGCTAATCGCGTCGCCGCCAACACTGAACATGCGAGCGATGTCCCGATATCGCATGACCTCTGCGATGGCGCGGATCGACTTGATGCCCTCCAACGTCAGCTTCGGGCCGCGAGCCACAGTGCCGTGCGCGACGGCGTCGGATGCGTTTCCTTCCGGGGTCTTCCACGACAAGTGCTTCGGATTGATGCAGCCTAGATGGCCGTTCCCGCATGAGTGCGCCGCTTGGTGCTCCGGCGTGGGGCGCGTGCCGTGAGCGCGCTGACAAACGATCACGTGCCCGTAGGCGTGTTTCTCGCCGACACGAAGACGCGCGTAACCGGACGCATTTCGACCGTACGGAAACAGCACACAATCATCAGTGTCGAGTGTAAGGGCACGTTCGATAAAGGCCATAGCAGCGCCCGGAGGCGCAGGCCGTTTTCGAAATCGATAGGGATGATGAGCGTCTATCACCTTCGCCCGCCCGACCTTTCCGGAAGCGGGTTTACGGTTAAGCGGCACGGCGATTTTCACTCTGCAAGCCGTTGAACCATGTCAGCAGATCATCTTTCCTGAAGACGGTCTTCCTCCCAATCTTAGTCGGGCGAAGCCGACCGGCGTTGATCTCCATGTAGAGTTTGCTGCGGCAGATGTTGGCCCACCGAGCGGCTTCCGGCACGGTTAGCACGGCACGGTCGGAATAAGCGTCAAAGAAATTCAAGGGTCATCCCTCTCTGGACAAGGTTAATCATCAGAAGCGGGCCAGCGTCGCCCGTAGATCGCCTTGGAATAAAGGGTGATTTGCACCGAAAATGTCTACAGAAACAGAAATGCAACTTTCATCATAATTTCATTACTTGCCTATATTTAGGCCACAAGAAAGTCGGGTCGCCATCGTTGCACCGTGTGTCAACACCTTGATCGGGTGGCTGAATTCCAAGTTTGGGGCTTTAAGGCAAAAAAATTGCAACCCTTGGGAAATTTCAGTGGGGATTTATCGGGTCCATCACTCGCTATGGGCCGCCTTGCGCCGATGGTCAGCGAGTTGTGTCACGCTGCCGTCTTGCGGCAACAGCGGCACGACGGCCCGAGCCGCAAGCTCATCCAGCCCGTCAACGATCCACTTGGCGTAATGTTTCTCAATCATCGCGACGCTGGTATCATGCATGGCCGCGACTAGCCGGATCGGCAGGTTTGCCCGAATGCCGCGAACAATGCTCGAATAGCGTAGCGCGTAGGGGATCACGTTCGGCAGACCCGCCCTGTTCTTCAACGCGATCCATGGTCGGCGCAATTCGGCACCGTTAAGCCACGGTCCGCGCCCGGTGCGTTCCCATTTTGCCGGCCCAACCTGCTTTTGCCGCCAACGTTCGAGCAGCGGGGCGTCATTCGGACGCCCCGTAGAGGCAGGCAACAGCGCGTCGAGCACGTCGCTTCCAACGGGCACAGGCGTTGCGCCATTCTTGCCCCCACGTCCCTTGCGCGATACGGGGATCATGACCCGACCCTGGGCGCGCTGTACGTCGCCCACCTTTATCCGGACAACCTGCGAAAACCGTGCGCCCGTTGCCGCCAGTGAGACAATGAGCCGGAATAGGTCGCCTTCCCATCCATCTTCGGTATCGATTTCCCTTGCAGCCTTGAGCAGCCGTGAGATGTCGGCATCTGAGAGAATTTGGCCCTCGCGGACAGCTTCGCCATCGGCGACAGGATCGTCATGGTGAGCCGGCGCTGCGAAAGCATGCTTGATTGTTCCTGGCAGAGAAGCGGGCATCCTGGCGCGGTTCGCGTCGTAAGCTGCATTTAGTGCGGCCCGGAGATCGTTCATGAGCCGCCGCACGGTTGTTGCTTTCACGTCGGCAGGCAGGTTCGATCGCCACGTAGCTAGATCGCTGTCGCCTAGAGCATGGAGCGCCACGCCAGAGAGCGGCGAGGCAGGAATTGCGGCTTGCTTGCCTCGCTTCCCTTGGCCTAGCACATACCGGGATAGGCGTCTGTTCGCGTCAGAACGGCCCGCGCGCCCATTGCGCCCTTCGTCCCGCGCATCGCGCCGGGCAACGTAGGCCTCCATAGCCATTCGAACCGTGACGATCGGCCCCTCTGCTGCGGCCTTCGCGTCCGCCCGCGCCTTCTCGACATGCTCGCGTCCGGCCCTCTCGGCTTGCAGGTACGTTAGAAGGCCTTCGGCGGGCTTGTCGTTGATATCGTTCGCCGACCCAATGGGCGCTTGCTTGTAGTTCGCACCCGCCCCCCAATTTCGCCACCGAACAAACCACACGCCCGCCCGGACGCCCTTCCGGTAATAGAGGTGCGCCTCCGCATCGAGCCGCCGGGCATGCTCTCCCATGGGTAACCGCGACCTAGCCTTCGCTGTTGTGAGTTCGGCTTCTTTCAGAACCTTTGCCATTGCGCCTTTCCGGGAATACGTCGAATATTCATCGAATATAAAGCAGCGTACGGCAATGGACAAGCGTGCACGAATTCCCTCTAACCCATTGAGTATATTGGCGTCCACTGACGTTCGTTAATTGGATCGGGGCCCAATGATCACGCTCTCTCACGGCGGGAACAGGGGTTCGATTCCCCTTGGGCGTACCAAAGATTTTCAAGACCTTCGCGTGCTCGATCTCGAAAGCGGCAACAACGTTGCCCTTCGCAGCGCGTTTTTTCGCTTCCTATGTCAAATGAAATAGTCAGGGCTTTTCCACGCGAGTAAACCTTGCGGCAGAATGGCCCTTGGCCCGCTGCCGAACTCTGGTGGCGGGCCTTTTTTTGATGGGTCGAAAATCGAAAGTTTTTTGTCCCGCCACGCCAATCAACGGTTCTGGTAGTAGAAAATCCCGAAGTTCACCAGCAGCAGGGCCGCCAGCGCGGCCAGAAACCCGCGAAGCAACAGCCAGGCCTTCTGGCCTTTCGATCTCTCGCGGTTCTTTTTCGCGAATGTGACGGCAATCGCAACCCCAAAGGATATTCCGACGACTGCCGGGACGGACATGATTTGCATGCTAGGCTCCATTTCTGGAGCCGGGTTAGGAAAACACGGACGCCTGTTCAATCGCTCGATGTCTCTGTCCACATATCGCGCTCTACGTCGTTATCGGCTTCCAGTCGAAAGCCGGCATTTCTCGAAACGCAAAGGGCGCTGCAATCACGAGCGGCAGTCTCTCGAAAAATGGACGCCAACCGGCTGCAAATGATGAGCCCTATCCCTGCCCTTGTGCTGCCTCGCGCACCGTCTTGAGCAGGATGGAGAAGGCAGCCGAGGTTGCGGTGTCGGTGCGCATGGTCAGGCCGACCGGGCCTTTGGTTTCGCTGGTATCGATGGGAAGCGTCGTGAGCACGCCGGTCTTCAGGTCGTCGGCGAGGACCCCGGCGGAGATGATCCAGACGGCGTCGCTCTGGCGAACGAAGGCGCGGCCGAAGGAATCTGAGACGGTTTCGATCTCCGTCGGGATGGCGGCGATGCCATTGGTGATGAAGAAGCGCTCGACGAAGGGCCGGATGATGGAGCCGCGCGTCGGCATCAGCACCGGGTAGTCGCTGAGACGCTCGAAAACGTCCGCGCCGGCGCGCAGCAGGGGGTGCTTCGGCCGCACCGCGAAGACCACCTGCTCCGAATAAAGATGCTCGAAGAAGAAGCCTGTCATCTTGTCGGGCGCGGCCAGGCGGCCGACCACGAGATCGAGCTCGCCAAGACGCAACTGATCGAGCAGCACGGAATTCTCGCCGGTGACGATCTTGATCGTCGCGCCCGTCTTCTCCTTCAGGAACAGGCTCATGGCGCGCGGCATGATATGCGCCGAGACCGTCGGCAGCGCGCCGATGCGGATCGGCGGCCCGCCATCGGCGCCGGCATTGGAAACGGAATCGATGCCTTGCCTGAGTGCGGTGATCGCCATGCCTGCATGCTGCATGAAGATCTCGCCCGAGCGCGTGATCTTGATGCCGCGCCCGTCGCGTTCGAAGACGGCAACGCCGAGGGCCTGTTCCAGTTCTCGGATGGTCTTGGTGACGGCCGGCTGGCTGACATTGAGCAGCCCCGCCGCCTTGACCACGCTTTTCTGGCGCGCGACTTCAAGGAAGGTCTGGAGGTGACGAAACCTGACGCGGCTCTCGATCATGGATTTTCATAACCCCTGAGTTAAGAGAATGCCACAAAATATCATTTTACCAAACCAAACAACTAGGTCATTTTCCGAAGCGAGGAGCCAAGCCATTGCAATTCATCGAAATCGGCGGCGTTACGCTGCACTACCAGCTTATCGGCGGACCTGCGGACAAGCCGGTCATCGTCTTCGCCAATTCGCTTGGTACGGATTTCCGCATTTGGCGCGACGTCATCATCCGGTTTGCCGGCGATTTCCCGATCGTGACCTATGACAAGCGCGGCCACGGCCTGTCGGACGTGGGTGCTGCACCCTATTCGATCGACGATCATGTCGACGATCTTGCCGGGTTGCTCGATCATCTGAAGGTCAAGAATGCCATCATCTGCGGCCTTTCGGTGGGCGGGCTGATCGCGCAGGGGCTTTATGCGAAGCGTCCCGATCTCGTGCGGGCGCTGGCGCTTTGCGACACGGCGCACAAGATCGGCACCGCCGATAGTTGGAACACCCGCATTGCCACCGTCGAAAGCAAGGGCATCGAGGTTCTGGTCGAGCCGGTGATGAAGCTCTGGTTCACGCCGGCCTTCCACAAGGATCGCAAGGACGAACTGACCGGCTACAGCAACATGCTGATGCGCCAGCCCGCGGCCGGCTACACCGGAACCTGTGCGGCACTTCGCGACGCCGACTATACGCAAGCGGCGAAGGCAATCGCGGTGCCGACGCTCTGCGTCGTCGGCGATCAGGACGGCTCGACGCCGCCCGACCTCGTGCGCTCGATGGCCGATCTCATTCCAGGCAGCCGCTTCAAGATTATCCCCGGTGCCGGGCACATTCCTTGCGTCGAGCAGCCCGAAGCGCTGGTCGATCTCATTCGCGGCTTCATCGCCGATCTTCCATCCGGAGACTAAGACCATGCATCAACCGGCTCAGGACTCGGCCAGGTATCGCGAAGGGCTCGCCGTCAGGCGGTCCGTGCTCGGCGATGCCCATGTCGATCGTGCCTCGAAGGCCTCGACCGATTTCGACCAGCCGTTCCAGCAGTTGATAACGGAAGCGGCCTGGGGCACCGTCTGGGCACGACCGGGCTGGAGCAAGCGCGAGCGCTCGATGGTGACGCTGGCGCTGCTGGCAGCCCTCGGCCATGACGAGGAGGTTGCCATGCATGTGCGCGCCACCGCCAATACCGGCGCCACGCGCGAGGATATCTGCGAAGCCTTCCTGCATGTCGCGATCTATGCCGGCGTGCCGGCGGCAAACCGCGCCATCAAGATCGCCAAGGAAGTGTTTGCCGAAATGGACGCGCAGGGCGATAACGCAAAATGACTGCCGATCCACTGTCGAACCGCAAGCCGGAAACCGGCGCCTTCTTCCAGCGCGACCGCGCCTGGCATCCGGCGGCTTTCACGCCGAGCTACAAGACTTCCGTGCTGCGCTCGCCGCAGAAGGCGCTGCTGTCGCTCGACAACACGCTGTCGGAAATCACCGGGCCGGTGTTCGGCCATGATATCCTCGGCGAACTCGACAACGACCTGATCCATAATTTCGCCAGGCCCGGCGAGAGCGCCATCGGCCCGCGCATCGTCGTCTATGGCCGGGTGCTGGACGAGCGGGGCAAGGGCGTGCCCGGCGCACTGCTCGAATTCTGGCAGGCCAATGCCGGCGGCCGCTATCGCCACAAGAAGGAAGGCTATGTCGCCGCCCTCGACCCGAATTTCGGCGGCTGCGGCCGCACTATCACCGACGAGGACGGCGCTTATGCTTTCCGCACCATTCAGCCAGGCCCTTATCCCTGGCCGAACGGCCCCAACGACTGGCGCCCGGCGCATATCCATTTCTCGGTGTTCGGCCATGGCTTTGCGCAGCGGCTTATCACGCAGATGTATTTCGAGGGCGATCCGATGATCTGGCAGTGCCCGATCGTGAAGACCATTCCCGATCGGGCGGCGGTGGAAACGCTGATCGCAGCACTCGACATGCAGGCGACGATCCCGATGGATGCACGCGCCTACAAGTTCGACGTCGTGCTGCGCGGGCGGCGCTCGTCGTTGTTCGAAAACAGGCTGGAGGGCAATTGATGGCGCAGTCACTCGATCGCCTCAGGGAAAGCGCCTCGCAGACCGCCGGGCCTTACGTGCATATCGGCCTGACGCCGAATTTTTGCGGCATCGGCGGTGTCTACGACAACGATCTCGGCATCTCGATGGTCAACGACAAGACCAAAGGCGAGCGCATCAGCGTGCGCATGCGGGTGCTCGACGGCACCGGCACGCCGCTGAAGGATGCACTGGTCGAAATCTGGCAGGCCGACAGCGATGGGCTCTACAATTCGCCCTCGGAAATGCGGGGTGCTGCCGATCCGAATTTCGTCGGCTGGGGCCGCAAGGCGACCGACATGGACACGGGCGAATGCGTGTTCGAAACGGTCAAGCCGGGCCGGGTGCCGTTCAAGGACGGCAGGCTGATGGCGCCGCATATCACCGTGTGGATCGTGGCCCGCGGCATCAATATCGGGCTCCACACGCGCATGTATTTTCCCGACGAGGAAAAGGCCAATGCGGAAGATCCGGTGCTGGCCCGCATCGAACACCGCGTGCGCGTGCCGACACTGATTGCAGTCCGGCAAGCGGACGGTTCTTACGTCTTCGACATCCATCTCCAGGGGGAGAAAGAAACGGTCTTCTTCGATATCTGAATCATGACCGTATCGCCCTTCGATCACCCCTTCCTGTCCGGTCTGCTCGGCGACGAGGAGACCGCGCGGCATTTTTCGGCTGAGGCCGAGATCGCGGCGATGCTCGATTTCGAGCGGGCGCTGGCCGAGGCCGAAGCGGGCGAGGGGATTATTGGTGCGGAAGCGGCGGCGGCAATCGTGGCCGCACTCGGTGCGTTCAAGCCGGATATGGCAGCGCTGAAGGCAGGCGCCGCGCGCGACGGTGTTGTGGTGCCGGAATTGGTGCGCCAGCTTCGCGAGGCTGTCGGCAAGCCGCATGACAAAGCCGTGCATTTCGGCGCGACAAGCCAGGATGTCATCGATACCGGGCTGATCCTGCGGCTGAAGCCGGTGATCGAGCATTTCGACCGGCAGCTTGCGGGGCTGGTCGATGCGTTTGCAGCGCTTGAAGATCGTTTCGGTGTACGATCCTTGATGGGCAAGACCCGAATGCAGGCGGCGATCGAAATATCGGTCGCGGATCGGGTTCGTTCGTGGCGGGAGCCGTTGGTGCGGCATCGCGAGCGACTGGCGCAGCAGAAACAGGATTTGCTCGTCGTCCAATTCGGTGGCGCGGCCGGCACGCTGGAGAAATTCGGCGACAAGGCGCTATCCCTGCGCAAGGCGCTGGCGGCAAAACTCGGACTCACTGATGCGCCGCAATGGCACAGCCAGCGGGATCGGCTGGCAGATTTTGCGGGCTGGCTGTCGCTGGTGTCTGGTAGCCTCGGCAAGTTCGGGCAGGATGTGGCGCTGATGGCGCAGGCCGGCGGCGAGATCGCGCTCAAGGGTGGCGGCGGTTCGTCGGCCATGCCGCACAAGCTGAACCCGGTGGCGGCGGAGGTGCTGGTGTCGCTGGCGCGGTTCAATGCGACCCAGCTTTCGGGAATGCATCAGGCGCTGGTTCATGAGCAGGAGCGCTCGGGCTCGGCCTGGACGCTGGAATGGCTGATCCTGCCGCAGATGGTGGCTGCGACGGCTGCCTCGCTGCGGCTCGGCGGCGAGCTTGTGGGACAGATCGAGAGCTTGGGGACGTAGGGCGGGACCGGGCTCAGGCGGTTGTACCCCCACCCTAACTCCTCCCCACAAGGGGGACGGAAATTGTAGCGGTTGCCGACAGGCGAAGATTCGTGACGGCAGTCCAGCAAAGTTCCCCTCCCCCTTGTGGGGAGGGGTTAGGGGGTGGGGGTAGCCTTCGACCGACTGGATGCAGTGAATAAAGAAGGAAAAGAATGCGCACGCAGGTCGTCATCATCGGCTCCGGTCCGTCCGGCCTTCTGCTTGGGCAGCTTCTGGCCGGCATAGGCGTCGAGAACGTCATTCTCGAACGTGTCGACCGCGACTATGTGCTGGGGCGCGTGCGTGCCGGCGTGCTGGAGCAGGGGACTGTCGATCTTCTCGACGAGGCTGGCGCGGGTGCCCGGATGCATGCCGAGGGTCTGCCGCATGACGGCATCTCACTTGCCTTCGACAACCGCCTGCACCGCATCGATCTGGCCGCACTGACCGGCGGCAAGCGCGTGACGGTCTATGGCCAGACCGAGGTGACCCACGATTTGATGGACAAGCGCGCCGCTGGCGGGCTGCTCACGGTCTACGACGCCAAGAATGTGATGCCGCAGGACTTCGATACGGCGTTTCCGTTTGTCACCTATGAGAAGGACGGCGTCACCCACCGCATCGATTGCGATTTCATTGCCGGCTGTGACGGGTTTCACGGCGTCAGCCGCAAGTCGGTGCCGCAGGATGCGCTGAAGCTGTTCGAGCGCGCCTATCCGTTCGGCTGGCTCGGCATTCTCGCCGAAGTGCCGCCGGCCGATCACGAGTTGATCTATGCCAACCATCCGCGCGGCTTCGCGCTGTGTTCGATGCGGTCCGAGCATCGCAGCCGCTACTATGTGCAGTGCCCGATCGACGACAAGGTCGAGAACTGGAGCGACGAGCGTTTCTGGGACGAGCTGCGCCTGCGGCTGCCGAAGGAAGCTGCCGAAAAAGTCACGGTCGGGCCGTCCTTCGAAAAGTCGATCGCGCCGCTGCGCTCCTTCGTCGCCGAGCCGATGCAGTTTGGCCGGCTGTCGCTGGTGGGCGATGCTGCCCACATCGTGCCGCCGACCGGCGCCAAGGGGCTGAACCTCGCGGCAAGCGACGTGCGCTATCTGTTTTCGGGGTTGCGGGAGTTCTATCTCGACAGATCGTCGGCAGGCATGGACGCCTACTCTGGCAAGGCGCTTTCGCGGGTGTGGAAGGCGGTGCGCTTTTCCTGGTGGATGACGACGATGCTGCATCGCTTCCCCGACACGGACGCCTTCGGACAGCGCATTCAGGAGGCCGAGCTGGATTATCTCGTGCATTCCCAGGCGGCCGCTACGTCACTTGCCGAGAACTATGTCGGGCTGCCTTATTAGACGCGGCCATGACGTAGGGATGTATATCCCAGTGATTATGCATTGCTCGTTTCTTTTCATTTTACATTACCGTTTCGAGCATGACATTTGCGATGGTGGGTTTGGTATGGCTCGGTGGGAGGAGCCGCTGTGATCTGGTGGAGGAAAACATGAAAAAGCTTCTCTTGGCCGCGACTGCGGCACTCGCTCTTTGCGGGTCGGCCTATGCCGACACGATCAAGGTTGGCGTCGTTGGCCCGTTCTCGGGGCCGTTCGCCATTCAGGGCAAGAATTTCAAGGCTGGCATCGACGCCTGGATGGCGCTGAACGGCAGCAAGGTCGGCGACGACGACATCGAGATCGTCTATCGCGATGTGCCGCAGGCCGATCCGGCGCAGTCCAAGGCGCTGGCGCAGGAACTGGTGGTCAAGGAAGGCGTGCAGTATCTCGCCGGCTTCTACTTCACGCCGGACGCCATGGCGGTGACGCCGCTGCTCGAGCAGGCAAACGTGCCGCTGGTGGTCATGAATGCCGCGACCTCGGCGATCGTCACCAAGAGCCCGCTGGTCGTGCGCACCTCGTTCACAACATGGCAGACCTCCGTGCCGATGGCCAAGGTCGCCAAGGAGCGCGGCGTCAAGAAGGTGATCACCGTGGTCAGCGACTACGGTCCGGGCGTCGATTCGGAAAACGCCTTCGTTACGACGTTCAAGGCCGAGGGCGGGGAGATCGCCGAGTCGGTGCGCATGCCGCTGTCGACCAATGATTTCAGCCCGATCATGCAGCGCGTGAAGGATTCCGGCGCGGACGCCGTCTTCGCCTTCCTGCCGTCCGGCCCGACGACGCTCGGCTTCGTCAAGGCCTACAATGACAACGGCCTGAAGAACGCCGGCATAACCCTGCTCGCGCCGGGCGACCTGACGCAGGAGTCCGACCTGCCGGCACTTGGTGCTTCCGCAGAAGGCATGCTCACCACCTTCCATTACGCGATCTCGCACGACTCGGCCGAGAACAAGAAGTTCGTCGAAGCCGCCCACAAGGCTATCGGCAACCCGGCGGAACTGTCGTTCCCCTCGGTCGGCGCCTATGACGGCATGCATGTCATCTACAAGATGATCGAGGCGACCGGCGGCAAGCAGGATGCGCAGAAGGCCGTCGATGCGGTGAAGGGGATGGCGTGGGAAAGCCCGCGCGGCCCGGTTTCGATCGACGCCGAAAGCCGCCACATGACGCAGAACATCTATCTGCGCGAGGTCACCAAGGCCGAGGACGGCACCTATTACAACAAGGAAATCGCGACTTTCGAGAAGCAGCCTGATCCGGGTCTGGCTCACGTAAAGTAGGCGAAGCCGTCTAGGAAACGCGCCCGGTGGCCGAAAGCCGGCTTCCGGGCGATTGTTGGATCAAGCGATGCAGACTGTTTTCAGTGTTGGGGTGGACGCGCTTGCCTATGGCATGGTGCTGTTCGTCATCTCGATCGGACTGTCGGTGACCATGGGCCTGATGCGCGTGGTCAATCTCGCCCATGGTGCGTTCGCCATGATCGGCGGTTATATCGCCTCCTATGCGGCGCGCGACCTTGGCCTCGCCTACGGCTTTGCCATTCTGATCGCGGTTGCCGGCACGATCATCATCGCCATTCCGATCGAGCGGTTTCTCTACCGCCGCATCTACGGCGCGCCGGAATTGACGCAGGTGCTGATGACCATAGGCATCACCTTCTGCGTCATCGGCATCGCCAATTATGTCTTCGGGCCGACGCTGAAGACCATTCCGCTGCCCGAAACCTTGCGCGGGCCGGTCGATCTCGGCTTCCGCTCGATTGCCGCGCACAAGCTGTTCGCCATCGCCTGCGGCGTCGTGGTCGCGGGCGCGCTCTGGTACCTGATCGAGAAGACGTCCTTCGGCGTGAAGCTACGGGCTTCCGTCGACAATGCGGCGATGGCCGCATCGCTCGGCGTGCGCACCAAGATCGTCTATGCCGTCAGCTTCGCCGTTGCGGTCGGGCTGGCAGCCTTCGGCGGCATCGTCGGGGCGGAACTGCTGCCGATCGAGCCATACTACGCCCTGCGCTACATGGTGACGTTCCTCGTCGTCGTCTCGGTCGGCGGGGCAGGGTCCATTCCCGGCGCGCTGCTTGCCTGCCTCGTGCTCGGCGCCATCGACACGACGGGGCGCTATCTGGTGCCGGAATATGGCGAGTTCTTCTTCTATCTCGCGGTGATCGCGATCGTCTGCGTCTTCCCGCGCGGCCTTCTGGGCAGGAACAAATAGATGGCGGCGATCGAAAACACGGCTGCTGCCAGGCCCGAAACGGTGCGCCCGAACTGGCTGCTGCGTGATCTGACCGGCCTTGCCATCATCCTCATCGTTGCCGCGATCGGCTATTTTCTCTTCCCGAATAATCTCGCGCTGCTGACGCGCATACTCGGCATCGCCCTTCTGGTCCTGTCGCTCGATCTCGTCACCGGATATTGCGGTGTGGCGACGCTCGGCCATGCCGCACTCTTCGGCGCGGGCGCTTATGCGTCGGGCATTGTCGCCGTGCATTTCGGTATCACCGACCCGATCGCCATGGTCGGTGTGGGCGCCATTGGCGGGGCTCTAGCCGGGCTTGTTTCCGGGGCGATCATCCTGCGCGGGCATGGGCTGGCGCAGCTGGTGCTTTCCATCGCCGTGATCCACCTGTTCCACGAGGCGGCGAACAAGGCGTCGAGCTATACCGGCGGCAGCGACGGCCTTGCCGGCATTGCGCCCGATCCGGTGTTCGGCCTGTTCGGCTTCGACCTCTGGGGCCGCACGGCCTATGGCTTCGGCGTGGCGCTGCTGGTCATCGTCTTCATCCTGCTGCGCTTTCTGGTGCGCTCGCCCTTCGGCATGCTGTGCCGCGGCATCAAGGAAGACCCGATCCGCGTGAGCGCCATGGGCGCTTCGGTGCAGGGCACGCTGATCAAGATGTATGTCATTTCCGGTGCGGTCGCCGGCGTTGGCGGCGCGCTGAACGCCATCTCCACGCAGGTCGTCGGGCTGGACAGTCTGAGTTTCACCACTTCGGCAGAGGCGCTGGTCATGCTGGTGCTGGGCGGCACCGGCTCGCTCTATGGCGCGCTGATCGGCACGGTCACATTCATGTGGTTCGAGGATTTCGTCTCGGCGGCAAATCCGTTCCACTGGCTGACAATCGTCGGCGCGCTGCTGATCGCGGTGGTGCTGTTCGCGCCGAAGGGCCTCTACGGCACGGCTGCCCAGCTTCTGGATCGCTACAGGGGGCGTTCATGAGCGCGGTCTTCCAGGTCGAAAAACTGTGCAAGTCCTTCGGCGGGCTTGCCGTTACACAGGATGTGTCGATCTCGATGCAGCCGGGCGATCGTGTGGCGCTGATCGGGCCGAACGGCGCGGGCAAGACGACCTTCGTCAATCTGGTCACCGGGCATCTGGAGCCTGATGCCGGCAAGGTGATGCTCGGCGGCGAGGACGTCACCGCCCAGGGCCCGACGCGCCGCGTGCGGCAGGGGCTGGTGCGATCGTTCCAGGTGACGCGGCTGTTCTCGGAGATGACGCCGGAGGAGCATATTGCCATTGCGATCCTGCAGCGCACCGGGCGCTCGGGCCGCGTCTTCGGCAATTTTCATGCGATGCCTGACGTGATGAAGGAGACCGATGCGCTGCTCGCCACGCTCGGGCTCGACCATATCGCAACCCGCAAGGTCAGCGAGATCGCTTATGGCCAGCAGCGCCTGCTGGAAATCGCGCTGGCGCTGGCGCTCAAGCCGAAAGTGCTGCTGCTCGACGAGCCGGCGGCAGGCGTGCCGCAGAGCGATACCCCGCGCATCGAGGCGGCTCTTGCCGGATTGCCGTCGGACCTCGCCGTGCTGATGATCGAGCACGACATGGATCTCGTTTTTCGCTTCGCCAAGCGCGTCATCGTGCTCGCGGCCGGCGCCATTATCTTCGACGGCTCGCCGCAGGACGTGACCAGGGATGCGCGCGTGCGCGAGGCCTATCTCGGAAACTATGCCAATGCCAGCCACGCTGCTTGAAGTCACCGATCTCAGCGCCGGCTACGGGCCGACGCGTGTGCTGGAGGGCGTCAGCTTCTCCGTGCCGGCCGGCTCGCGCCTTGCCGTACTCGGCCGCAACGGCATGGGCAAGACGACGCTGCTCGCCACCATCGCCGGCCAGACCAAGCGCTATGGCGGCGCGATCCGCATGGGCGGCACCGAGCTGACGAGCCTCGAAAGCTCATCGCGCGCCCGAAGCGGCCTCGGCTATGTGCCGCAGGCGCGCTGCATTTTTCCGTCGCTGACGGTCGAGGAAAACCTGTTCGTCGGCCTGAAGGACCGCGACCGCTCGGCGATTTCGGAAGCCTATGAGATGTTCCCACGCCTGGCCGAGCGCCGGAAAAATCTCGGCTCGCAGCTTTCCGGCGGCGAGCAGCAGATGCTGACCACCGCGCGCAGCATTCTCGGCAAGCCGACCGTCCTCCTGCTGGACGAGCCGCTGGAAGGGCTGGCGCCGGTCATTTGCGAAGAGCTGATGGCTGCGTTCTCGAAGCTCGCTTCGGGCGGCGAGATGACGGTGGTTCTGGTCGAACAGCGCATTCAAAGCGCGCTGGATTTTGCTGATCGCGCGATCATCCTGGAGCGCGGGCGTGTGGCGTGGGCGGGAACGCCGGCGGAGCTTGCGGCGCAGCCGGAGGTGGTTGAGAGGCTGCTGGGGGTTGGCGGGCTGCATTGATGCAGATCGTGTAGGGAGCCGCTTCGTATCTCGCTATGCAACGTCGAGAGAATTGAAGAACCCCTCTCCGTCTCGGGCTTAGCCCGAGCCACCTCTCCCCCGCTTCGCAGGGGCGAGGAACCGGCACTCGCCGAGGTCGCGGCTCTCTCAGGACTTGGGTTCCTCGCCCCCATGAAATGGGGGAGAGGTGGTTTGCGAAGCAAATCGGAGAGGGGGTCTTCTGCAGCCCAAACCTATCCATTATTACACGAAAAAATCCTCGATGCGCGCCGCAGTTTCCTGCAACAGCGGCAGGAACTTCCGTTCCATTTCCGCCACCGAATAACGCGCCGACTGCGTCGAGACGTTGATCGCCGCGACGATGGCGCCGGAGCGGTCGCGCAGGGGGACCGCGACCGAGCGCAGGCCGATCTCGAGTTCCTCGTCGACGACGGCGTAACCGTCCTGCTTCACCCCGGCGATGATCGCGGCGAGTTGCTTCTTGTCGGTGACGGTCTTTTCCGTCTTGGGCGTGAGTTTCGCCCTGTCGAGAAATGCGGTCAGTTCTTCTGGCTTCAGACCGGATAGAAGGACGCGGCCCATGCCGGTGCAATAGGCCGGAAGATGCGCGCCGACGTGAAGCTCAAGGCTGACGATGCGCGGGCCCTGGACGCGGGCGACATAGACGACGTCCTCGCCCGACAGGATCGTCGCCGAGCAGGATTCCTGCAACGCCGTCGCCGTCTGCCGCATGAAGGGCTCGGCAAAACCCCACAGCGATGTGCCCTGCAGCCAGGTGCGCGCCACCGAAAGCAGGCGCGGCGACAGCGCGAACTGGCGGCCGGTCTGCGTGGCATAGCCGGTAGCCGTCAGCGTCAGCAGGAAGCGCCTTGCCCCGGCGCGGGTCAGCCCTGCCTTTTCGGCCATCTCCGTCAGCGTCAGCCCGGCCGGGTGCGCGGCAAGAATCTCCATCACGCCGAGGCCGCGTTCCAGCGAGCCGACGTGATCGCGGGCGGTCTCTTCATCGCGCATTGGCGTGGTTCCCGAAGTGGGGCTTCCGGCCAGGGAGCCGGATTGACTTTTCATCATGGTTCATTCACAAAGTATCGCATGTAAAACAAATGTTCGCAATACGAACTTTTTGATTGGTGCTGGCGAGATGCGAACGAGGCGGTAGCGGCGGTTTCCGGCTGCGGTTGTCGCCACTGCCAGTCACGATGGGTGAGGATCGACGATGAGCAAAATCAGTCCAAGCGTGGAGGAGGCGGTCTCCCACATAAGGGACGGCATGGTGGTGATGATTGGCGGGTTCGGTGGCGCTGGCGCGCCGATCGAGCTCATCCACGCGCTGGTCGAGCGCTACAAGAAGACCGGGTCACCGGGCCGGCTTACTGTCGTCAACAACAATGCCGGCAACGGCGCGGTCGGCATCGCGGCGATGATCTATGCGGGCATGGTCGCCAAGATGGTCTGCTCGTTCCCGCGCTCATCCGATCCCAAGGCTTTCACTGAAAAATATCTCGCCGGCGAAATCGAGCTTGAGCTGGTGCCGCAGGGAACGCTGGCCGAGCGCATCCGCGCCGGCGGTGCGGGCATCCCCGCCTTCTACACGCCGACGAGCTTCGGCACGCTGGTCGCGGAAGGAAAGCCGGTCGGCGAATTCGACGGCAGGAAATACGTTCAGGAGCGCTGGCTCAAGGCGGACGTGGCCCTGATCAAGGCCGAACTCGCCGACCGCAAGGGCAACCTCACCTATCATATGGCGGCGCGGAATTTTTCGCCGCTGATGGCGACGGCGGCGGCAGTCACCATCGTGCAGGCAAGCCGGATCGTGGAGCCGGGCGGGATCGATCCCGAACATGTGGTGACCCCGGGCATATTCGTGAACCGGATCGTGGAAGTGCCGAACCCGAAGCAGGAAGAAGCTCTGTTGCGCGAGGTGACCAAGTGATGACCGCCAAACTGACGAATGCGCAGATCGCATGGCGCGCCGCGCAGGACATTCCCAACGATGCCTATGTGAACCTCGGCATCGGCTTTCCCGAGATGGTCGCCAAGTTCAAGCCCAAGGGCCGCGAGGTCATCTATCACACCGAGAATGGCATCCTCGATTTCGGCGAGGCACCGCCCGCCGGCGAGGAGGACTGGGACCTGATCAACGCCGGCAAGAAGGCGGTCACCCTCAATCCGGGCGCTGCTTTCTTCCACCACGCCGACAGCTTTGCCATGGTGCGCGGCGGCCATCTGGATGTCGCCATTCTGGGTGCCTATGAGGTTGCCGAAAACGGCGATCTGGCGAACTGGAGCACGGGCCCGGGCTCGGTGCCGGCAGTGGGCGGGGCGATGGACCTTGTGCATGGCGCCAAGCGGGTTTGCGTCATCACCGACCACACGACGAAGGACGGTAAGCCCAAGTTGCTCAAGCAGTGCCGGCTTCCCCTGACCGGCGTCGGCTGCGTGACGACGGTCTATACCAGCCTTGCCGTGGTCGACATCGTGAATGCTCGCTTCGTTCTTCGGGAAAAACTGCCGAGCATCAGCCTGGACGAATTGCAGGCCTTGACCGAAGCCACGCTGGTGGTCGAAGGCACCGTCAAAGATCTTGTTGTTCCGGAGGTTTGAACATGGCTGACGCTTATATCTGCGACTACATCCGCACGCCGATCGGCCGTTTTGGCGGTTCGCTGTCCTCGGTTCGGGCCGACGATCTTGGCGCTGTGCCGCTGAGGGCCCTTATCGAGCGCAACGCTTCGGTCGACTGGGCGGCGGTGGACGATGTCGTCTATGGCTGCGCCAACCAGGCTGGCGAGGACAATCGCAATGTCGCGCGCATGGCGCTGCTGCTGGCCGGGTTGCCGAAGGACGTTTCGGGCTCGACCGTCAACCGCCTTTGCGGTTCGGGCATGGATGCGCTGACGATTGCCGCGCGCGCCATCAAGGCGGGCGAGGCGGAACTGATGATCGCCGGCGGCGTCGAGAGCATGAGCCGCGCGCCCTTCGTCATGCCCAAGGCCGACACGGCCTTTTCGCGCAATGCCGAAATCTACGACACCACCATCGGCTGGCGCTTCATCAACCCGGTGATGAAGAAGCAGTATGGCGTCGATTCCATGCCGGAAACCGGCGAGAACGTCGCTGCGGATTTCAACGTTTCCCGCGCCGATCAGGACGCCTTTGCCGTGCGCAGCCAGGACAAGGCGGTTGCCGCGCAGGCCAATGGCCGGCTCGCCAAGGAAATCACGCCGGTGACGATCCCGCAGCGCAAGGGCGACGCCATCGTCGTTGCCAAGGACGAGCATCCGCGCGCCGGCACCACCGTCGAGACGCTGGCCAAGCTGCCGACTCCCTTCAAGAAAGAAGGCGGCACCGTGACCGCCGGCAATGCCTCTGGCGTCAATGACGGCGCTGCTGCGCTCATCGTCGCCTCGGAAGCTGCGGTGAAGAAATACGGCCTGACGCCGATCGCTCGCGTGCTCGGCGGGGCGGCGGCTGGTGTCGCGCCGCGCATCATGGGCATCGGCCCGGCGCCGGCAACGCAGAAGCTCTGCGCCCGGCTCGGCATCAAGCCGAGCGATTTCGACGTCATCGAACTCAACGAAGCATTTGCCTCCCAAGGCATCGCCGTGCTCCGCGAACTCGGCATTGCCGAAGACGCGGAGCACGTCAACCCGAATGGCGGCGCGATCGCGCTCGGCCATCCGCTCGGCATGTCGGGCGCGCGCATTGCGGGTACGGCAGCGCTCGAGCTGCGGGAGCGTGGCGGCAGGCTGGCGCTGGCGACGATGTGCATCGGCGTCGGGCAGGGGATTGCGATCGCGCTGGAGCGGGTTTGAGGATTCGGCCGATTAATCTCGGTGGGCAATCGCACCTGAGGAACCCCCACCACTAACCCCTCCCCACAAGGGGGAGGGGAACTTTGTTGCGCTACTCACACCGATCTTCCGCGTTTTGGTCGCCAAGACGACGAAATCGTCCCCCTCCCCCTTGTGGGGAGGGGCTAGGGGTGGGGGTGCATCCGCCCGCTCAGCCCTGTAAGGAAACCTGCGCGGTAGCTTTAGAGCGTCCTAAGCCAGCTCGAACGCCACCGCCTTCTGCTCGCGTGACAGCAGCGTGCGCTTGCGCGTGAAACCCCAGCGATAACCGGACAGCGAGCCGTCCTTCTTCACCACGCGGTGGCAGGGAACGAGGATCGCGATCGTATTGGCCGCGCAGGCTTCCGCGACTTCGCGGGCCTCGCGCGGATTGCCGAGCTTTGCTGCGATGTCGCCATAGCTGGTGGTCTTGCCGGCGGGGATCGCGCGCAGCGCTTCCCATACGCGCTGTTCGTAGTCGCTGCCGTGCAGGTCTAGCGGTAGATCGATATCCTGTTCCGGGTGGTCGATCAGGCCGGCAAGCTTCGCGACTGTACCGCCAAGCCCAGCCGCATCTTCAACGATATCGGCGTTCGCGAACCGCTCACGCAGGGCATCGAGCGATGCCGCACGCCGATCTGAAAACTCGAACATGACGAGGCCGCGCTCGGAGCGTGCGGCGATGAAGTCACCGAGGGAGCTTTGCCCCCAGGCATAGCGAATTGTGGTGTGCATTTTTCCAATCCTTCGAAATTTTCAATGTGACTGGAAGATAAGCCCCTCTGCCGGCACAAACGACCCGATTCATGCGCTCCTGGCATTTGCTTCGTGGTCGAGCAGCCAGCGCTTGCGCTCGAGGCCGCCGCCATAGCGCACCAGGTCACCGCCGGCTCCGACAAGCCGATGACAGGGAATGACGATCGAAAGCGGATTGGCGCCGTTGGCGGCACCGACGGCGCGAATGGCCTTGGGTTTTCCTATGTGTGCGGCAAGGGCCGAATAGGCGAGCGGCTTGCCCGGTTCGACCCGGCGCAAGGCTTGCCAGACCGCGTTCTGGAAATCGGTGCCGCTCAAGTTGACGGTGATTTCGTCAAGGGCTGTTATTTTGCCGGCAAAGTAATCTGAAAATGCTTTTGTGGTTGCCGCCGGGACATGACCGGGCAACAGCACATAGCCATCGGGGCCGAAGCGTCGGCGCAGCCAGCGATCGAGGCGATGGCCGCAATCCTCGAATTCGGCAGCGCACAGGCTGCCGTCACCGTCAGCCAGCAGCACGAGGCGGCCGATTGGCGTGTCGATCGTCTCGGCGATAAGCGCCACCAAGGCTTTTTCGTCTCTTGCGGGTGCCTTTGCTCTCATCATGCTCATTTGGCGTCGTGAAAGATGATGCCAACCGTGTGACGCTTGCCCGAGCGGACCCGGCTGACGCCATGGCGCAGATTGACCCGGTAGCTGCCCTTCGTACCCTGAACCGGCCTGTTGTGCACGGCGAAAGCCACCGCATCGCCCTGGCGCAGCGGAACGACCTCGGCGCGGCTCTGCATGCGCGGGCGCTGTTCGGTCAGCACGAATTCGCCGCCGGTGAAATCCTTGCCCGGTTCCGACAGCAGGATCGCCACCTGCAGCGGGAAGGCGAGGTCGCCACAGAGGTCTTGATGCAGGCAGTTGAAGTCGCCGGGAACGTATTGAAGCAGCAGCGGCGTCGGGCGGGTCTGGCCAGCATCGTGACAGGCTTTCAGGAAATCGGCGTGGTTTTGCGGATAGCGCGCAGCGATACCCATGCGGGCGTTCCAGTCGTTCGCGATGGGCGCGAGACGGGGATAGAGCGCGGTGCGCAGGCCGCCGAGAACGTCCGGCAGCGGGTAGCGGAAGTAGCGGTACTCGCCCTTGCCGAAGCCATGCCGCGCCATATGGATATGGCTACGGAAATGTTCCTCATGCGGATAGAGTTCCGCGATGTCGCGGCATTCCTGCGGTGTCAGCAGTTTTTCCAGCACCGCGCAGCCATAACCGCTCAGATCGCCGGCAAGCGCATCCCAATCATATCCGGCGACGCGGTCCGTGGCGGTATTTGTCGGGGTTCCGGGTTCGGCGATTTTTGCTCGTGCGTTCATGGCCGTTGATCCTGTTCAGCTCGTTTCCGCAAGGTAGAGATCCATCTCGACGGCAACCACCCGAAACCTGCTTTGCCGGACGGCGCAAAAACTCAGAGCGCCTTGCGGAATGTCAGGTTGATGCGCTTGCGGCCCAGCGTTTCGTGGTCACCGTCCTTCAGCGCCAGCACCCCGTGATAGAACAGGCGCGAGGGGCCGCCCCACACGACAACGTCGCCATGGTAGAGCGGCACCTTGCGGATCGGATCGGTCCGTTTCAGGCCGCCGAACTGGAAGGTCGCGGGCAGGCCGAGCGAGACCGAGACAATGGGGTTGGCGTGGTTGCGCTCGTCCTTGTCCTGATGCAGCGAGAGCCGCGCGCCGGGCTCGTAGAGATTGATGAGGCAGGCATCGGGCTGGAAGCTCGGATAACCGGCATCAGCAGCCGCGTCGATCGCGAGCTTCAGGAACGAGGCCGGCATTTCCGGCCACGGCTTTCCCGTCAGCGGGTCGTGAGAATCGTAGCGATAGCCAGTGCGGTCGCTCACCCAGCCGGCATTGCCGCAATTGGTCATCGCCACGGACATCTCGAAGCCGCCCGGCGTCACCAGATGACGGAAGGGGGCGTTGGCAACGACGCCTTCAAGGGCGGCAAGCAGTTCGGCCTCGAATGGCAGTGCGCGCCTTCGCAGCAGGATCGCACCGTCGGCGAGCTGCTCGGTGGGCGGTTCATGAAAAGCTGTGTCGTCGAAAAGATCTCTCATGGCCTGCTCCTTTACCCTGCGTCGGCAGTGCTTAGCGATCATGCGCTGCCGGGCAACCCGTTTCCTGCGTTCCGGCTTCGGGGTCTGGATACGCAACGATAACGCTGTTTTTAATCTTCTGGTGCTGCCGCCGTAGAATCTGATAGCTGGCAGCGATCGATCAAGGCCATGCAAGGCGAATGAACAAAACCGCCGTGAGCGCGTTGAGGTCGACAAACGAGGAGCCTATCCATGCATTCTTTCATTCGTAATTGTGCACTTTCGGCACTCATAGGTGTCGGCAGCCTGTCTTTTGCCCCATCGCTGGCATCGGCCCAGACATTGCAACTCCAGCTCGGACAGGATGGTCCGCGCGTCCTGATGCGGCAGGATTGCGAGGGCCGTAATCGCAACGATCCTGGCTGCCGCGATCGCCGCGACAGGAGAGATCACCGCAGGGACGAACGCTACGGCAGCGATTCTCGCCGCGACGACAGAGGTCCGCGCTCCTGCACGCCGGACCGGGCGCTTGAAAAGGCCGAGCGCATGGGCGTGCGGCGCGCACGGATCATGGATGTCGGCCGTCGCACGATCGATGTCGGTGGCAGGTCGGAGGGCCGGCGGATTGTGGTCACCTTCAGCCGTGAACGCGGCTGCCCGGTTATCCGCTAACAGCCGATAGGCTGTGGCTCCGGTGTGAAAAGGTGCGGCGATCACATTTCTTTTCCAGCGGGGATACTGCGGTTATCATGACGATGGCTGGCCGACGTGAGTCGGCCGGTCATGAAATGGTTTAGGGGATACTTCGTGATGGTAGATCGCGTCTGGTCGATTCTGACTATCGCTGCCTGTTTCGGGCTCCTGGCGGCGGGCGGATGCTCGCGAACGTCCGATGGGTCCATCGAATTCCAAGGGCAGACGACCGACTGGTCCAATATGTTCAAGCGCCGGAGCGCGCCGGAACCGAGCCTGAGCGACGCGGTTGTCTATTCAAGTTTTCCCGCCCGTCCGGCTGAACCAGCAGTCGCCGCCCCGGCCACCAAACCCAAACCACGCGTGAAGGCCGCTCCGCGCAAGAGCAGGCCCGTTGCCCGTCCGGCGTCACAGCCAGCGGCCGCCGCCCCTGCCAAGCCGGTCTCCTGCAGCAATGTGTCCCGGCCGGGCACCCGCGTGAAATATGTCTGCAAGTAGATTTCGGCCTGCGCTGTATTCAAGCGCGGCAGGTCGTGCCTATCGCTGGTAAGGTCCGAAGCAGGCAGGATTGGTCGATACCCGGCAACCGGTATCGAAACGGGCTGAAGTGTCCGATAGATGCACGACGCCTGCGAAGCCGCCGGCAAACAGCGCTGAAATCAGGAAAACCACGCCTAGCCGGGTAACCATTGCCGCACTCCGTTTCGTCAACCGTCCCCAACGGTTTGCAATGTCACTTCGCCCGGATTCACTAAAGATTTAATCTAATTACGAAAAGCTTAACGCGCTGCGTTTCGCCACAAGAAAAAGCCGCCTCGCGAGAGACGGCTTTTCTTTGAGGCGGCGGGATAGGAGGGGACTTCACCCGCCGTTGCTGTCTAACAAGCTTCGGCCCGAAAGGTTCCATCGCGCGCGAAAGAAAGAAGTTCTGCGCCACGGGCCGTGCCGTGGAACTTTCATCGCGCGCTGCGGTTGCTGTGGCACGGGGCGATTTGGTGCCTCAACAATCCAAGGAGAATAATCATGGGTCGCGGAATCCTGCTGTGGCTGCTCGGTATACCTATCCCGATCATCATCCTCATCCTTCTGTTCGTTCGATAAGGGGTGGTCATGCAACAGACAATTTCATCGGCCGAGGCGATCGTTCCGAGCGAATCCTCGTCATCCGCTGTCTCCTGGGCGGCGATCATCGCCGGCGCGGTGGCGGCATCCTCGCTGACGCTTCTTCTGATCGTGCTGGGTTCCGGCCTTGGCCTGAGTTCCGTTTCGCCATGGTCCGGTTCGGGCGTCTCGATGACGACCTTCGCCGTATCAACCGCGATCTGGCTTATCATCGTGCAATGGTTTTCGTCAGCTTTCGGCGGCTATATCGCCGGGCGGCTGCGCACGAAATGGTCGGGCGTCCATGACGACGAGATCTATTTCCGCGATACCGCGCATGGGTTCTTGTCCTGGGCGCTGGCAACGCTGGTGGTCGCCGGCGTGATGGGCTCTGCGCTGACGTCGGTTGTGGGCGGTGGCGTGCAGGCCGCGTCGACGGTGGTTTCCGGCGCAACTTCAGCGGCTGGTGCCGGCGCAAGTGCGGCCAGCCAGAGCGGCATGGCTTCGCAGGCGAACGACATGACCTCCTACTTCGTCGATTCACTGTTCCGTCCGGCCGATCCGGCTGCGGCGAATGCGCAAGGGGCAGAAGGCAGTGCGGCGGCGGCAGGCCAGGCCACGCGCATCCTGCTTTCCAGTGCGGCATCAGGTGAAGTGTCAGCCGAGGACCGCACCTATCTCGCTCAGCTCGTCGCTGCGCGCGCCGGGCTTTCGCAGGCCGATGCGGAAGCGCGCGTCGATGGCGTCCTGAAGCGGATAGAAACCGCCAAGACCGATGCGAAACAGGCTGCGGACACTGCCAGGAAGGCTGCCGCGACATTCTCGCTGGTGACGGCGCTGTCCTTGCTGCTCGGTGCTTTCATCGCCTCGGTTGCCGCACTTATCGGCGGGCGGGGACGCGACGAGAACCCGGACGTTATGATCGTTCGATAACCAACGAGCGAGTGGATGCAAATGCCCGCCCCTTCACCGGGGCGGGCATTTGTTTGAGCAGCGCTCGATCATGAAAACATGAGCTTTTCTGGAACGTTCACTGCTCGGGGCAGTTGTCTTGCGAGTATCGAGTAAGCGTAGGAAGGGACGGATATGCAGGAAGATCGTAGACAGCTACGCGAGACGCTGCGCCAAACCTACGGCACCTTGAAGGAACTGCGTAAATCCCTTGCTGCGGTGGATGCCGACTATGCGCTGCACGACCTTGGCGCCCTGCTTTCGGTGGCGGAACAGGAAGCCTTGAACAGACTGCGCGAAAGCGAAAGCTGAGTTCCGGGACGCTGGCGTTATTCCGCCGCGAACTGGCTGTCGACCGCGTCGTCCGGCAGGTTCGGATCGCCCGGTGCGGTTTCGCAGCCGAGATCGGGGAAAGCCACCACCCGATTATTGCGGAAGTCGGTGCGTACCACCAGCAGGCCGCGTTCCTCGAAATAGGTCAGAAGCCGCCGTGCCCGCCGCGCCGAGTGACTGCCATAGACGCGGGCTATTGCAGCGTCGGAAGGGCAGGGCAAGCCGTTGACGGCTGCCTGTGCGACCGAGAGGAAAACGCCCTGCATGTCATCGGGCACGCTTGCCGATAATTCCAGTGCATGCTGCCAGGTCTCGCTCTCGGCTGTCGCGCCATCGACGCCAGCGCGGGCGACCGCCAGCTTGCGCCGGAAGGCCGGTAGTGCCAGCGGCTCGCCAGCCACGCGCCGGATGCGGCAGCGGACCAGAAAATCCTGATAGAGGATGGCGTCTGAGCGGAAGGAGGCGTCCACGTCCTCAAGAATTTCGCGCAGCACGCCTTCGATCTGCATGTCGCGCTCGGCCTCGTCGATGATGGCGAAGACCGGTTCGGCCGGGGCTTCAGGCGCTGGCTTGGGCTGCGAAAGCTGGGCCAGGATATCGGCGGTCGGGGTGGGAGCCGGCGGCGGAGGCGTGCGCCGCACGATCGGGCGTCGTTCTTCCGGGCCGGGCGTAAAAATCAGCTCGCTGAGGTCTTCGCCGGTTTCGGGAAGCGGCATCAGCTTCGGGCTGGTCGAACGCGGCGCGGTCTCGACCGTGCCGATGGTGACGGGCAAAGGCCGCCGCGCGATTGCGGGCCCGAGCGCCACGAAATGGCCGCGGCCGAGGTCGCGGAACATCTCGGCCTGACGTCGCTCCATGCCGAGCAGGTCGGCGGCGCGCGCCATGTCGATGTCGAGGAAAGTACGGCCCATCAGGAAGTTCGACGCTTCCGCCGCAACGTTCTTGGCGAGCTTGGCGAGGCGCTGCGTGGCGATGACGCCGGCCAGCCCGCGTTTGCGGCCGCGGCACATCAGGTTGGTCATGGCAGCGAGCGAAATTTTTCTCGCCTCGTCGGCAACCTCGCCGGCAGCGGACGGTGCGAAGAGCTGGGCTTCGTCGACGACGACGAGAACCGGATACCAATGGTCGCGCTCGGCATCGAACATGCCGCCAAGGAAGGCAGCCGCAGCGCGCATCTGCTGCTCGACATCGAGACCTTCGAGATTGAGCACGACGGAAACGCGATGCTGGCGGATACGCGCGGCAATGCGGGTGAGTTCGGCCTCGGTGCGCGCCGCGTCAACGACGACATGGCCGAATTTATCTGCCAGCGAGACGAAATCGCCTTCCGGATCGACAATGCATTGCTGCACCCACGGCGCACTCTGTTCGAGCAGGCGGCGCAGCAGATGCGATTTTCCGGAGCCCGAATTGCCCTGCACGAGCAGGCGGGTCGCCAGCAATTCCTCGAGGTCGAGCATAGCCGGCGTCCCGTTGGACGTCGCGCCCATATCGATGCCTACCTTCATTGCGCCTCCTCGACGCGCCGCATGATTCTCTTGTCCATTTTAGGGGTCTAGCACAGCGGGCGGGAACAGGCGTGACGGAGATTCAAGCCTGAATTTTTAATGCTCTTAGCATTGCCGTGACGACGAATGGTGGCGGTTTTGCCGAAACCCACAGATGATCTTTTGCCATGAGCTAGGCGCTGCGCTTGAAGCCTTCGCTGGCGACGAGCAGATTGCGCGTATAATCCTTGGCGACGCGGCGCGCGACGAGATCGGCTGCGGTCAGGCGTTCGACCTCTTCGCCATTCTGCATGACCATCAGCCGGTCGCACATATGGGTGATGACCGCGAGATCGTGGCTGACCATGATGAAGGTCAGCTTGCGGTCGGCGCGAATCTGCTCAAGCAGGTTCAGCACCTCGGCCTGCACCGAGGCATCAAGCGCAGATGTTGGCTCGTCGAGCAGCAGGATCGACGGTTCGAGGATCAGCGCACGGGCAATCGCGATGCGCTGGCGCTGGCCACCGGAAAGCTGGTGCGAATAGCGGAAGCGGAAACCGGAACCCAGTCCGACCTCGTCCAGCGCGCGCAGGATGCGCTTTTCGGTGTCTTCGAAACCATGGATGGCTAAGGGCTCCAGCAGCAGGCGATCGACAGTCTGGCGCGGATGCAGCGAGCCGTATGGGTCCTGGAAAACCATCTGCACCTGGCGGTAGAAAGCCTTGTCGCGCTTTCGCCCCAGCGGCTTGCCGTTGACGATGATGGTTCCGCCCGCGACCGGCGCGAGCCCTGCGACCGCGCGCAGCAGCGTCGACTTGCCGGAGCCGGATTCGCCGACCAGCCCGAAGGATTCGCCCGAAGCGACAGTGAGGCTGACATCGTTCAGCGCGACGAAGCCGTCGAAGGTGACGCGCAGCCGGTCCAGTTCAAGGGCTGCGGTCATAGCGCCCATTCCGGCTTGCGGTCGAGAACGGGCAGCGGGTGCCTGTCGGCGTCGATCTGCGGCATGCAATTGAGCAACCCGCGCGTATAGGGATGCTGGGCGTTGCCAAGCTCGGTCGCCGGCAGCTCTTCGACGATCCTGCCGGCATACATGACGATGACGCGGTCGCAGAAGGAGGAGACAAGCCGCAGATCGTGCGAAATGAAGATCAGGCCCATGCCGCGATCGCGCACGAGGCGGTCGAGAATGCCGAGCACCTCGAGCTGGACGGTGACGTCGAGTGCCGATGTCGGCTCGTCGGCGATCAGCAGTTCGGGTCCGGCGATCAGCATCATGGCGATCATGGCGCGCTGGCCCATGCCGCCGGAAACCTCATGCGGATAGAGCTTGTAAACCCGCTCGGGATCACGGATCTGCACGGCTTGCAGCATGTCCAGCGCCTGCTTGCGCGCCTCGGCCTTGCCGACCTTCTCGTGGGTGCGCAAGGTCTCGACGATCTGCCGGCCGATGGTCATGACCGGGTCGAGCGAATATTTCGGGTCCTGCAGGACCATGGCGATGCGCTTGCCGCGCAAGGTGCGCCGCTCACGCGCCGGCACGCGCAGGAGGTCGATGCCGCTGAACTCCAGCTTTTTGGCCGAAATCTCCGCGTGCTCCGGCGTCAGGCCCATGATGGCTCGGCCGGTCTGCGACTTGCCGGAACCGCTCTCGCCGACGATGCCGAGCCGTTCCTTGCCGAGCGAGAAGGAAACACCCCGCACGGCCTCGATGACGCCGGTTCGGGTCGGGAAGCTGACGCGCAGGTCCTCGACTTCCAGCAGCGCGCTCATTGGCTGCCTCCGCGCGGGTCGAGCGCGTCGCGCAGGCCGTCGCCGAGAAGGTTGAAGCCGAGGCTGACGATGAGGATGGCGAAACCGGGAGCGGCCGCCACCCACCACTGGTCGAGGATGAACAGGCGTCCCGCCGCGATCATCGCGCCCCATTCGGGCAGCGGCGGCTGTGCGCCGAGGCCGAGGAAGCCGAGGCCTGCGGCGGTGAGGATGATGCCGGCCATGTCCAGCGTGACGCGCACGATAAGCGAGGAGACGCAGAGCGGCATGATGTGGCGCAGCACGATGCGCGTCGGCGATGCGCCCATGAGTTGCACGGCGGCGATGTAGTCGGAATTGCGCACCGTCAGTGTTTCGGCCCGCGCGATGCGGGCATAGGGCGGCCACGAGGTGATGGCGATGGCGATGATGGCGTTGCCGATGCCGGGCCCGAGTGCTGCAACGAAGGCCAGTGCCAGCACCAGCTTGGGAAAGGCAAGGAAGATGTCGGTGATGCGCATCAGCACCGCATCGACCCAGCCGCCGGCATAGCCCGCGACCGTGCCAACCAGCAGGCCGATGGGGGCGGCAATGATGGCGACGAGGACGACGACCTGCAAGGTCAGCCGCGAGCCGTAGATGAGGCGCGAGAGGATGTCGCGGCCCTGTCCGTCGGTGCCGAGCCAGTGATTGGCATCGGGAAACAGCAGGCGCGAATTGGCGAGATCGCCGATATAGGGGGAATAGGGCGCCAGCACATCGGCCAGAGCCGCCACAAGGCACAGCGCGAGGATGATCAGCAGCCCGATAACGGCGAGCTTGTTGGCCGTGAAGCGCCGCCACGTCAGATAGGCGCGGCCGAGCCTTGCCTGCAGGCGCGAGGCCGGGCGCTCGGAAAGCAGCCAGTCGCGGCGGGATTGCATGGTTTCGCTCATCGTATCCGCGTCCTTGGGTCGAGTACGCGGTAGAGCAGGTCGGAGAACAAATTGAGCGCGATGAACACCGAGCCGATGACGAGCGTGCCGCCAAGCACTGCGTTCATGTCGGCGTTCTGCAGCGAATTGGTGATGTAGAGACCGAGGCCCGGCCAGGCGAAGACGGTTTCGGTCAGCACCGAGCCCTCAAGCAGGTTGGCATAGGACAGCGCGATCACCGTCACCAGCGGCACGGCGGCGTTGCGCAGCGCGTGGCCCCAGATGATGCGGGTTTCGGAAAGACCCTTGGCGCGCGCCGCGACGATGTATTCCTGCTGAAGTTCGTTGAGCATGAAGGAGCGCGTCATGCGGCTGATATAGGCGAGCGAAAAATAGCCGAGCAGCGAGGCGGGCAGGATGATGTGGGCGAAGATATCGCGAAACGCCGCCCAGTCGCCGCGCAGGATCGAATCGAGGAGATAAAAGCCGGTGATCGGCGTGAAGGTGTATTCGAAGACGACGTCGATGCGGCCGGGTCCGGCGGTCCATCTCAGCCGCGCATAGAATACCAGCAGTCCCAGAAGCCCGAGCCAGAAGATCGGCACGGAATAGCCGACCAGCCCGATGACGCGCACGATCTGGTCGGCGATGCTGCCGCGCCTGACGGCGGCAAGCACGCCGAGCGGAATGCCGAACAGCGCGCCGATGATGGTGCCGAGCGAAGCCAGTTCCATGGTTGCCGGGAAGACGCGCCTTATGTCCGACATCACCGGGTTCGTGGTCAGCACCGAGGTGCCGAAATCACCCTGCAGCGCGCCTTTCACATAGAGGAAGAACTGCTGGTAGTAGGGCAGGTTCAGTCCCATCTCGATGCGCGTGCGCTCGACCACATGGGCCGGCGCGCGGTCGCCGACGATCGCCAGCACCGGGTCGATCGGGATGACGCGGCCGATGAAGAAGGTGACGGCCAGAAGGCCAAGATAGGTCGTCACCACGATCACCACGAAACGGGCGATCGCAGCGGCGCGGGCGGAGGCGCGACCGCTTTCGCGTTTCGCCTCCGCGCGTGTTTGCGTGTTGCTCAACGAACCGATCTTCTCGGTTCTATTACTTCGAGACCGGTGCCAGGAAGTTGCTGTCGAAGCTCGGTCCGAGCTTGTAGTTCTTGACGTTGCCGCGCAGGCCGGCGACTTCCGTCTGCTGGAAGATCATCACGAAAGGGCTGGTCTCCAGCGATTCCTTCTGCAGCTTCTGGTACATTTCGGCGCGCTTGGCGTTGTCGCGTTCCAGAAGGGCTGCCTTGGTCTGCGCGGTCAGCTCCGGCACATCCCAGGAATTGCGCCAGGCCAGCGTCTTGGTGGCGGCGTCGTCCTTGTTGTCGGGATTGCTGGTGAAGGTTTCCGCATTGGAGTTCGGATCCCAGTAATCCATGCCCCACTGGCCGATATAGATGTCATGGTTGCGGGCGCGGTACTTGGTCAGCGTCTGCTTGCCGTCGCCGGGAATGATCTCCAGCTTGATGCCGGCCTGGCCGACGGTCTGCTGGATGGACTCGGCAATGCCGGTGACCGGCTGGCTGCTGCGCACGTCCATGGTGACGGAGAAGCCGTCCTTCAGGCCGGCCTTTTCCAGAAGCTCCTTGGCCTTGGCGACATCGAGCTTGAACGGCGCATCGTCGAGCGAACCGAGCACGCCCTTGGGCTGGTAGGTCTGGCGGATCTCGCCGATGCCCTTGATCAGCGTCGAGCCGATCGCGTCATAGTCGACCAGATATTTGAAGGCCTGGCGCACTTCCGGCTTGGCCAGCGTCTCGTTCTTCTGGTTCAGGCTGATGTAATAGACCGTGCCCTTCGGTGCGCTGGTGGTGGCGAGCTTGTCGTTCTTGGAAACGGCATCAAGATCGCCGGGTTCGAGGTTGCGGGCAACGTCGATATCGCCGGTTTCCAGCATCAGCCGCTGCGTGGCGCTTTCCTTGACATGGCGATAGATGACACGGGCAAGTGCCGGCTTTTCGCCGTAGTAATTGTCGTTGCGCTCGAGAACGAGCAGCTCATTGGCGCGCCAATCGCGGATCTTGAACGGGCCGGAACCGGCAAAGCCGGTCTTGAGCCAGCCATTGCCGAAATCGTTGTCGAATTTGTAGTCGTCGGTCGGCGTCACCGGCGCGACGTGTTCCAGCACCAGCTTCTTGTCGACGACTGCGCCGACGGTGGCGGTGAGGCAGTTGAGCACGAAGCTCGGCGCATAGGGTTTGTCGACGGTGAAGACGAAGGTGTTGGTGTCGGCGGCCTTGGCCTTTTCCGTCACGTTCTCGCCGGTCAGGCCGAACTGGGTGAGGATGAAGGCCGGGCTCTTGTCCATCTTGACGGCGCGCTCGAAGGACCAGGCGACGTCTTCGGCGGTGATGGGGTTGCCGGAAGCGAATTTGAGGCCGGGCTTGAGCTTGAAGGTATAGGTCAGGCCGTCGTCGGAAACGGTCCAGCTTTCGGCAATGCCGCCCTTGACCTTGGTGGTGTCGGCGATATCGAGGCGCACCAGCATGTCATAGGAATTGCCGATGAATTCCGCGGGGCTGATCTCGAAGGACTCACCCGGATCGAGCGTGATGGTGTCGTCGATGGCCCAAGCCAGAACCAGCGTGTCGGCCGGCGTCTCGGCGAATGAAGGAGCGGCGGAGAAGACCAGCATCGACATTGCCGCGCCGGCAAGCAGCGGGCGGAAGCGAGCGTTCATTTTTCCCATCATCATCTTGGTTGTTCCCTGTTTTGTTGACGAAGTTATTATTCTTGTTAGGCGGCTTCAGTCCTCGTGCCAGGCGGAGCGCAGGACACGGAACCAGTTTTCGCGGCATAGTTTCGCCAGTTCCGCGCCACCATAGCCCGCGCCCTGCAAGGCGACAACGAGGTTCTGAAGGCCCGCCGCGGTGCCGATTTCCCTGGGGATCAAGGCGCCGTCGAAGTCGGAGCCGATGGCGACGCCATCGATGCCGAGCTTGTCGACGAGATAGTCGATATGGCGGACCATGTCGGAGATCGGCGTGTCGGCGTTTTCCCGCCCGTCGGCGCGCAGCATGGTGACGGCGAAGTTCAGCCCGACCAGGCCGTTGCTTTCGCGGATGGCGTCGAGCTGTCTGTCGGTGAGGTTGCGCGCGACCGGGACCAGCGCATGCGGATTGGAATGGCTCGCCACCAGCGGCTGGTCGCTCAGCTTGGCGACGTCCCAGAAGCCTTTTTCGGTGATGTGCGACAGGTCGATCATGATGCCGAGGCGATTGCATTCGCGAACCAGCTGGCAGCCGGCGTCTGTCAGGCCGGGGCCGGTGTCCGGGCTCATCGGATAGGCGAAGGGCACGCCATGGCCGAACACATTGTTGCGGCTCCAGACCGGCCCGAGCGAACGCAGGCCGGCGGCGTAGAACACTTCCAGCGCGGCGAGATCCGGTCCGATCGCCTCGCAGCCTTCCATGTGCAACACGGCGGCGAAAGCTTCGTCGGCCAGCGCATTGTCGATATCGGCCATGGTGCGGCAGAGACGCCAGGCGCCGGCGCGCTCAAGCTTCAACGCGACCGCCGCCATTTCCAGTGCGATGTCGAGTGAGGGGGAACGTTCGAGCGGCTTGGAAAGCGGGGTCACATAGCTGCCGTCGGCGCCCGGTTCCTTCAGCACCAGATGACCGGAGGGAATGTAGATCGCGCACAGGCCGCCGGCGAGTCCGCCGGCACGGGCGCGGGGCAGATCGATATGGCCTTTGGCCGTGCCCTTGGCGAACTCGGTGACAGCGTCGCCGCCGTCCTTTTCATGCCGCCAGAGGCGAAGCAGAACGTCGTTGTGACCGTCGAAGACTGCGTGCATGGGCAACCCTTTTTGCATGGATGATGCAAATGGTTCGGGCAAGATCAAGAGATATCGGCGCGCCGCCTTTACTGGCTCGACCGAAACAAGCCGGCTGGTCTCACTGCCGTTGCGTCAATGCCGCGCCGGTATCTGCACGAGCGCGGCAAAGCAAAAGGCTGCTCAGTCCTCTTCATCGTCGGTTGCGGATGCCCAGGAATGTGGGTTGATCTTCTTCTGCGTGCTGGAATCGGTGAATGCCCACCAGCCCACATCGTTCTCGTCTCCCTCGCCGCCAAGCGCCTTCAGCATCTCGGCCGAGCGATACTGGGCGATGGATTCGTTCTCCTGCCCGTCGGCGTCTTTCCAGAAGACGCGGACCTTGCTGCCGTTTTTCGGCGCAGTGGCGATAGGCTTGGGATTCGGCATCTTTGTTCCTCCTGATGTCCGCATGAAGGTAAGGCCGAATTCGCGAATGGCAATCGGGTCGTTCATCACTGTGAAGGCTGGTTAAGGTTAGTCGATCGTTAAAACTTGTCGGGCACATTCCAGCGACGGGACGACCGCGGGGGCGGTCGGCGATGGATTCGCGGTGGGGTAACTATGCTGGATATCGTAGGCGCGGGAGTTTCGCCGGGAATGGGCGAATTGGCGTCAGACCTCGAGCGGGTCCTCGATTCCATGAAGATGGGCGTCGTGCTTGTCGACGCCGACCTCAACGCGCTGGTCGTCAACACGGAATTCTACAAGCTCTGGAAAATGACGCCGGACGATATCGGCGTCGGTTCATCGTTTCGGGCGGTGATGGACTTCAACCGTCACAACGGCATCTACGACGTCAACGACGAGAAGTGGGAAAGCTACGTCGCCTATCGGCTGAATGAAATCCGCGCCGGCGATGTCGCCCCGCGCGAATTCAAGCGCGCCGACGGCTGCACCATGATCTATTCGGTGACGGCACTTTCCGGCGGCAAGCGCCTCGTTTCCTACTACGACATCACCGAGATGAAGGAGCGTGAACAGCGGCTCGCCGAGACGGTGGAAAAGACCCGCCTGTCCGAAGCCGTCATCAACGGCATCAAGGACCCGATCTTCGTCAAGGACGCAGACCTGCGCTTCGTCTTCGTCAACGAGGCGTTTTCGACCCTGTTCGGCAGGAAGCCGCAGGACATGCTGGGAAAGGTCGGCGCTGATTTCTTTGCCGCCGAACAGGCCGAAGGCTTCGAGGACAGCGAGCGCCATGTGCTGCTCACCGGCCAGCCCTACGAAGTCGAGGAGAATTTCGAGTTTCTCGGCAAGGCCAAGTCGCGCATCGTGCGCAAGAACCGCGTCAGCGTCGACAGCGGCAAGAATTTCGTTGCCGGCTTTCTTTTCGATGTGACGGATATCAAGTCGCGCGAGAACGAAGCCGACGAGGCGCGCCGGCGACTGGCCAGTGTGCTGGAATCGCTGCCGGCAGGTGTCATCATCTACGATCGCCACGACAAGTTCGTGCTGGCAAACCGCAAGCTGCAGGCTTCGCTGCCGGGCATGGCGGCTGCCTGGGTGCCTGGCTGCACGCTGCGTGAGGCAATCGAACTGGCGCATCATGTCGGCTATTTCCGGCAAAGCGAAGATCCCGAGCTGGATGCGCTTTATGACAGCGATCCCGACGGCTGGGTGCGGCGTTATATGGGGCGCTACCACGTCAAACATTTGGCGGCAGAGCGCATCAACCCGGATGGGCGCTGGTTCCAGACATTCGACATGCGCATGGACGACGGCACCTATATCGGCGTGCGCGTCGACATTACGGAATTGAAGACGCGCGAAAAGGCGCTGCGCGACAGCATGCGCCAGATCGATCTCTTCCGGCATGTTCTCGATGAATTGCCGGTCTCGACCTACGTCAAGAATGCCGACCTGACTTTCGAGTTCGTCAACAAGGCCTGGAGCACCATCACCGGGGTTTCGCAGCAGGCGGCAATCGGGCGAAGCGACCGCGATTTCTTCGGCGAGGAAGGTGAGGGTTTCGCCGAGCGCGATCTCGACGTTCTGCGCAGCGGCAAGCTGAACGAGACCGAGGAGGTGCTGACCCATTCCGACGGCACCGTGCGCCAGCTTTACGCCAAGAAAAGCCGGCTTGTTTCCATCGATGGCTCCGTGCATCTCATCGGCTCCAGCACCGATGTCACCGAGCTGAAGGAGCGTGAGGCCGAGCTTGAAGAGGCCCAGCGCCGGGCCGTTCTGGCCGACCGTGCGAAATCGGAATTCCTCGCCAATATGAGCCATGAAATCCGCACGCCGATGAATGGCGTGCTTGGCATGGCCGAGCTGCTGGCAAAGTCCGACCTCGACCCGAAGCAGAAGACGTTTACCGACATCATCGTGAAATCGGGCAATGCGCTGCTGACCATCATCAACGACATTCTCGACTTCTCCAAGATCGATGCCGGGCAGCTGGTGCTCGATCCAGCACCCTTCAATCTGGCCGAAGCCATCGAGGATGTCGCCACGCTGGTGTCGACGCGGGCCAAGGAAAAAGACCTCGAACTGATCGTGCGTGTCGCGCCCAATCTCTACGATCTGTTTGTCGGCGACGTCGGCCGCATTCGCCAGATCATCACCAATCTGGTCGGCAACGCCGTCAAGTTCACGGATTCCGGCCATGTGCTGATCGACGTGACCGGCGAGACGGTGGACGGTATCGCCAGTCTGCGCATTGCGGTGACCGATACGGGCATCGGCATTCCGGCAGACAAGCTGAAGCAGGTGTTCGAGAAATTCAGCCAGGTCGATGCCTCGTCGACAAGGCGCCATGAAGGCACCGGCCTCGGCCTTGCCATCACCTCGCGGCTTGTCGGTCTTATGGACGGTGACATCGGCGTCGAAAGCACCGAGGGCAAGGGCTCTACCTTCTGGTTCACGCTGTCCCTGCCCAATGCGGGACGGCCGGAAGGCCGCAAGGTGACGCCGGTCGACGTCACCGGCGCGCGCATCCTCATCGTCGATGACAATGCGGTCAACCGCTCGATCCTGATCGAGCAGATGGCGTCCTGGACCTTCGATGCCTGTGCTGCGCAGAGCGGCGAGGAAGGGCTGAAGGTGCTGCATGCGGCTGCAACCCTCGGCGTTCCTGTCGATTGCGTGGTGCTCGACTATCAGATGCCAAACATGTCGGGCGCTGAAATGGCGCGCATCGTGCGCAACACGCCCGGCCTCGCAAACACGCCGATCGTCATGCTGACATCGGTCGACCAATCGCTCGTCAATGCCAGCTATCGCGATCTGGCGATCGACGCGCAGCTCATCAAGCCGGCGCGTTCCTCGACGCTTCTCGAAGCCCTGGTCTCGACCATACAGCGCCGGCGCAGCGCCTATTTTGCCGGCGAACCAAGGCGCGGCGCCGTTGCCGATGTTGCGGCGAAGCCGGTGTCCCAGCCTGCCGTCAGCCTGCGGACGCGCAGCCGGCCAGTCAGCTCGGCCGAGCACAGGCTCGATATCCTCGTGGCCGAAGACAATGAGGTCAACCAGCTCGTTTTCACCCAGATACTGGGCGAAACCGATTTCACCTTCGAGATCGTCGGCAATGGCAGGAAGGCGCTGGCCGCCTTCACCGAGATGCGGCCGCGCATGATCCTGATGGATGTTTCCATGCCGGAAATGAACGGGCTGGAAGCAACGGCTGCAATCCGCGAACTGGAAGCGCAGTCCGGAACGCGCATTCCCATCATCGGCGTGACGGCGCACGCGCTGAAGGGCGACCGTGACCGCTGCATCGAAGCCGGCATGGACGACTATCTCGCCAAGCCGATCAGCCCCAAGGCCCTGCTCGAAAAAGTCCAGCGCTGGGCATGGCTCGACGATCAGGACAAGCGCGAAGCCGTCTGAAGGCGGCAGCGTTAATTTTTTCTTGCTTCGCTCTTCTCCGCTCCTGCAGCGCTCGCCAGAGCCGCCGAGCGGCGTAACTGCTTGATTCCCGCACGGAACGCGCCGGGCATTCCATGGCATGCCGAAAACGCCTGTTTTCAGGCGTTACCGAGGTGACATGAAACTGTCATCTGACTGTTACAATCGGGCGTTAATGCCTCTCCCGACGCAAAGAAACGCGTTGAAGAAAATTCCCCGACAGGAGTTAGGCCCCAATGACCAAATTCTTTCTTACGGCGTCGGCCGCAGCGATCGCGCTTGCCGCTTCCGCCGGCTACGCCGCAGCCCGCGACCAGATCCAGGTCGCTGGTTCCTCGACCGTTCTGCCCTATGCAAAGATCGTTGCCGAGAACTTCGGCGAGACCTTCACCAACTTCAAGACCCCTGTGGTCGAGTCCGGCGGCAGCGGCGCCGGCATCAAGGAATTCTGCAAGGGCGTCGGCGAGAACACCATCGACATCGCCAATTCCTCGCGCAAGATCAAGGACGACGAAGTGAAGTCCTGCGTCGACGCCGGCGTCAAGGACATCCAGGAAGTCAAGATCGGCTATGACGGCATCGTCTTCGCCACCGACATCAACGGCCCGGATTGGGCGCTGGTGCCGGCTGACGTCTACAAGGCACTTGCTGCCCAGCTCGTCGTCGACGGCAAGCTCGTCAACAACCCGAACACCAAGTGGAATCAGGTCAACCCGAACCTGCCCGACTGGGACATCGCTGCCTACATCCCGGGTGAAAAGCACGGCACCCGCGAAGTGTTCGAAGAAAAGCTGATGACCGAAGGCTGCAAGTCCTCGGGCGCGATCGATGCCATCAAGGCCGCCGGCCAGGATGACAAGGCTGCCGCCAAGACCTGCGTTGCTATCCGCAAGGACGGCAAGGCTGTCGACATCGACGGCGACTACACCGAAACGCTCGCCCGCATCGCGTCCAACAAGACCGGCGTCGGCGTGTTCGGCCTCGCCTTCTACGAAAACAACGCCGACAAGCTGAAGGTCGCGACCGTCGAGGGCATCGTTCCTTCGACCGAGACCATCGCCAAGGGCGAATATCCGGTGTCGCGTCCGCTGTACTTCTACGTCAAGAAGGCTCACCTCGGCGTCGTTCCGGGTCTGAAGGAATATGTCGACTTCTTCCTCGACGACCAGATGGTCGGCCCGGAAAGCCCGCTTGCCGATTACGGCCTGGTTTCGGCTCCGGAAGGCGAGCGCAAGGAACAGCGCGAAGCCTTCGACGCCGGCAAGACCATGTAATCAGACGACATTTCGGGGCGCGGGATTATCCTGCGCCCCGAAACGCCTGCCATCCCGGAGTAGTCCATGTCCTTGATGCTCGTCTTCGCGCTCGTATTCGTCATAGGCGCCGTCGCCTTTTTCATCGGACGACAGCGTGCCGCCGCCCACGACAATGGCAAGGTCAAGCCGCACTCCCGTGCTCACTATCATGGTTGGTGGGCCTTCCTGCTCGCCACGCTGCCCGCACTTCTCCTGCTGGCCATCTGGAGCATCGGCTCCAGCGTCTATCTCAACAGCCATATCAATGGGCAGTTGCCGGCACAGACCGCCGAAAGCGCTGTTGCCAGCCGCACATTGGCTGCCAGCCTGACCAAGAGCCTCGCCAACGGCCTGCGCAAGCTTGAGCCGGAAGCGGCAAACAATTTGCCGGCTACCTTCGCCGAACTGCAGCCCATGCTTGCAGCGCGCGGCGTAGCACTGGCACCGGACACCCAGGACTACATGATACCGATCGCGGTGGATGCCAACCGCACGCAGGACACGATGCAGTTGATCGGCGGGGTCCTGGTTCTCGCACTTGCCGTCGCCGGTGCCGTCTTCGGCCTTTCTCAGATCAAAGTCAGGGCGCGTGCGCGCAACAATGTCGAAAGGCTCATTCTCTGGGGCCTGCTCGGCGCCTCGACCATCGCCATCCTGACGACGGTCGGCATCGTGCTTTCGATGCTGTTCCAGTCGATCAACTTCTTCGAGCGCGTGCCTTTCTTCAGCTTCTTCTTCGGCACCGTCTGGGACCCGCGCTTTGCTGCTGCCGGCGCCGGCGAGTCGGCTGGTCAGTTCGGCCTTATCCCGCTTCTTGCCGGCACGCTTTATATCGCGCTGGTCGCCATGCTGGTTGCCGTTCCGGTCGGCCTGATGTCGGCGGTCTATATGGCCGAATATGCTTCGCCGAAGGTGCGCGCCGTGGTCAAGCCGGCGCTGGAACTGCTCGCCGGCATCCCGACCATCGTCTACGGCATTTTCGCACTGGTGACGCTCGGACCCTTCCTGCGCGACCTCAGTGCAGCCCTTGCCGGCGGCACCTCCTTCATCCAGGCGCAGAGCATCCTGACAGCCGGCCTCGTCATGGGCGTCATGCTCATTCCGGTGGTCTCGTCGCTGTCCGACGACATCATCACCGCGGTGCCGCGCGCCATGCGCGACGGTTCGCTCGGCCTCGGCGCGACGCGCTCGGAGACGATCCGCAAGGTGATCTTGCCGGCTGCGCTGCCGGGCATTGTCGGCGCCATCCTGCTCACAGCCTCGCGTGCCATCGGTGAGACGATGATCGTGGTGCTTGCCGCAGGCGTGGCCGCAAACCTGACGCTCAACCCGTTCGAGGCGATGACCACCATCACCGTCAAGATCGTCAATCAGCTCACCGGCGACCTTGAGTTCAACTCGCCGCAGACGCTGGTCGCCTTCGCGCTGGGTATCACGCTCTTCTTCCTGACGCTGATCATGAACATCTTCGCCCTCTACATCGTGCGCAAGTACCGGGAACAGTACGAATGACCGACATTTCCATGGACACAGTGGCTGGTGCCGTCCCCCGTCCGCGCCGCGATATCGGGCTGAAGCGCCGCTACGCCGCCGAACGCCGCTTCCGCATCTACGGCATGCTGGCGATCTCGGTCGGCCTCGTCTTCCTGGCGATCATGCTGTTTTCGATCGTCTCCAAGGGCTACACGGCGTTCTGGCAGACGACGGTGTCCCTGCCGATCAATTTCGACGAGAAGATCCTTGATCCGGACAACAAGCGCGCCACCGATCCGAGCGTGCTGATCTCAGCCAATTACCCCAAGCTGGCCGAGAATGCGCTGGTCGCAAAGCTCGGCATCAACCCGGACGACAAGGTGACGATCCGCAAGCTCAAGGGCTTCCTGTCGGACGGCGCGCGCACGCAACTGCGCGATGTGGTCGCCGCCGACCCCTCGGTCATCGGCACGACACGCAACGTCGACATCCTGGCGGCCGCCAATCTCGACTCGGCCTTCAAGGGCCAGATCGATCTCAACGTCGATGAGGCGCGGCGCAAGGTTTCCGACCAGCAGGTCATCTGGATGAAGCAGCTGACGGCCGATGGTTCGATGGCCGAGCATTTCAACAAGGGCCTGTTCACCTTCGGCGCGTCCAGCCGTCCTGAAACCTCGGGCATGGGCGTAGCGATCATCGGCTCCTTCTACATGATGGTGATCGTGCTCCTGCTCGCCCTTCCCATCGGCGTTGCCGCCTCGATCTATCTTGAGGAATTCGCCAAGAAGAGCCGCCTGACCGACCTGATCGAGGTCAACATCAACAATCTGGCCGCGGTGCCGTCGATCGTCTTTGGCCTGCTCGGTCTGTCGGTGTTCATCAACTTCCTCGGCCTGCCGCGTTCGGCGGCCTTTGTCGGCGGCCTCGTGCTGACGCTGATGACCCTGCCGACGATCATCATCGCGACGCGCGCCGCCCTTGCCGCAGTGCCGCCGTCGATCCGCTCGGCAGCGTTGGGTCTCGGCGCATCCAAGATGCAGATGGTGTTCCAGCACATATTGCCGCTGGCTGCCCCCGGCATCCTGACCGGCACCATCATCGGCCTGGCGCGCGCGCTGGGCGAGACGGCGCCGCTGCTCTTGATCGGCATGGTCGCCTTCGTCGCCAATTATCCGACGACGCCTTTCGAGCCGGCGACGGCCTTGCCGGTGCAGATCTACATGTGGGCCAACGAGGCCGAGCGCGCTTTCGTCGAGCGCATGTCGGGCGCCATCATCATCCTGCTCATCTTCCTGATGGCGATGAACATCACCGCGATCGTGCTGCGCCGCCGCTTTGAACGGCGCTGGTAGAAAAGGACCATGTTATGAACATCATGACCGAGAAAGCACTCGAAAGCGCAGTGAGCGATAAAATGAGCGGCACACCCAACGAAATCATCAAGATGCGCGGCAATAAGGTCGGCGTGTTCTACGGCGAAAAGCAGGCGCTGTTCGATGTCGACCTCGACGTGCGCGAGAACCAGGTGACGGCGCTGATCGGCCCTTCGGGCTGCGGCAAGTCGACCTTCCTGCGCTGCCTTAACCGCATGAACGACACCATCGACAGCGCGCGGGTGACCGGCAAGATCACGCTCGACAACGAAGACATCTACGACAAGAACATCGACGTGGTCGAACTGCGCGCCCGCGTCGGCATGGTCTTCCAGAAGCCGAACCCGTTCCCGAAGTCGATCTACGAGAACGTCGCTTACGGCCCGCGCATCCACGGCCTGGCCAAGAAGAAATCCGAACTCGACCATGTCGTCGAGACCAGCCTGAAGAAGGCCGGCCTGTTCAACGAGGTCAAGGACCGCCTGCTCGAACCCGGCACCGGCCTTTCCGGCGGCCAGCAGCAGCGCCTGTGCATCGCGCGCGCGATCGCGGTTTCACCCGAAGTGATCCTGATGGATGAGCCGTGCTCGGCGCTCGATCCGATCGCGACTGCAAGGGTCGAGGAACTGATCGACGAACTGCGCCAGAACTACACGATCGTCATCGTCACCCACTCGATGCAGCAGGCCGCGCGCGTTTCGCAGCGCACGGCGATGTTCCATCTCGGCTATCTCGTCGAAGAAGGTGCGACCGACAAGATGTTCACCAACCCCGACGACAAGCGAACCCAGGACTACATCACCGGCCGCTTCGGCTGACGCGAACACGACGCGGATTGCAAGGACAGCATCATGGGCGAACATACCGTCACCTCTTTCGATGAAGATCTGGGACATATCGACCGTCTCATCCGGGATATGGGCGACCTGGCCGGCTCGATGGTCAGCGCTTCGATCCAGGCGCTGGTCCAGTCGGACAATGCGCTCGGCCAGCGCGTCGTTTCGGACGACGCCATCATGGACGCGCGCCAGCGCGAGCTCGATGAGCGCGCGATCACGCTGATCGCCAAGCGCCAGCCGATGGCGCAGGACCTGCGCGCCGTGGTCGGCGCCATCCGCATGGCCGGCGATCTGGAGCGAATCGGCGACCTTGCCAAGAACATCGCCAAGCGCGTCAGCGCTGTCGGCCAGAGCGCTACGCCGCGCGACCTTGCCCATTCGATCGAGGCGATGTCGGGCATGGTGCTGGATCAGGTTCGGGAGGTGGTCGACCACTATGTGTCGCGTCGGCCTGAAGAGTTGCAGGCGCTGCGCGCCGCCGATGAGAAGATCGACGTCAAATACACCGCCGTGTTCCGCGAGCTCCTGACCTACATGATGGAAGACCCGCGCAACATAACCGCTTGCACACATCTCCTGTTCTGCGCCAAGAATCTGGAGCGTATCGGCGACCATGTCACCAACATTGCCGAAAACGCCTATTATGTGATGACCGGCAAGCAGCTTCCGCTCAATCGGCCGAAGCAGGACGAAACTTCGATGACTGCACCGGCCGCGTGAGGCGGGTCGGCAGCGAAGCTTTAAAAGGGTAAGCTTGTTCCACCGGCGGTGCGAACCCGCCGGACACCATGCGAAAGGCGAGGGGGCTCGAACCGGATCGCGTTAACAGGACGGCAAATTGATGATCGCACCCAAAGTCATGGTGGTCGAAGACGAAGAGCCGCTGGGCGTGCTGCTTCGCTATAATCTCGAATCGGAAGGCTATCAGGTCGAGATCGTGCCGCGCGGCGACGAGGCCGAAATCCGGCTTCAGGAAAACGTACCCGATCTTCTGGTGCTGGACTGGATGCTGCCGGCGGTTTCCGGCATCGAGCTTTGCCGGCGGCTGAGAATGCGCCCCGAAACCGAGCGCCTGCCGATCATCATGCTGACGGCGCGTGGTGAAGAAAGCGACCGCGTGCGCGGGCTTTCCACCGGGGCCGACGACTATCTGGTCAAGCCGTTCTCAACGCCGGAATTCATGGCGCGGGTGAGGGCGCTTTTGCGCCGCGCCAAGCCGGAAGTGCTGTCCAGCGTGCTCAAGGTCGGCGACATCGTGCTCGACCGCGAGGCGCACCGCGTCTATCGCAAGAAGAGCGAGATCAAGCTTGGGCCGACGGAATTCCGCCTGCTCGAATTCATGATGCGCCATCCCGGCCGAGTCTTCTCGCGCAGCCAGCTTCTCGACAATGTCTGGGGCGAGACGATCTATATCGATGAGCGCACGGTGGACGTGCATGTCGGCCGGTTGCGCAAGGCCGTCAACACGGGCCGCATGCCCGATGTCATCCGCACCATTCGCGGCTCGGGCTACGCCATCCGCGAGGACTGAGCGGTTGCCTGACGCTTCTCAGGCAACCTTGTGGCCGGCTGCTGCCGGGCTTGAGCCCGGCGCAAAAATCTCCTGATCGACAAAGGTCAGCGCCTGCATGGTGCTGCCCTCGCGGATGAGTGGTAGCTCGTTCGGCTCTGTATCGAAGGAAATCGCCTTGTTGTGCTGGCCGCCGGCGGTCTTGTCGATCGCTTCGCGCAGCGCCGGCTCGATCAGGTCGAAAGCGGTCGCGCCGATGCCGACGACGGCCACCGGAGCAGGATCGATCAGCGCGAACAGGCTTCCCAAGCCGAAGCCGATCGCTTCGCCGGCCTTGCGGAACGCTTCGCGCTCGGGGCCGGGCCCTGCACGCGCCACATCTGCCAGCATGCGCATGTCGCCATCGCTGATGTCGGCAAGCGGCGCGTCGTCTTCGCTTGCCTGTTTTGCCTTACGCCATATTGCGTAGTTGCCGGCATAGGCTTCGACGCAGCCGCGGCGGCCGCAGCGGCAGAGCGCGCCATCGGGCCGGTGGATCATATGGCCGAACTCGCCGCCGGAGGATTGCGTGCCGGTGAAGAGGTCGCCCTTCAGCACCATGCCCATGCCGATGCCGTGCGAAAGCAGCACGGCGATGAAGTCGTTGTGGTAGCGCTCGGGCTTGCGCCATCTCAGCGCCACCGCGATCATGTTGCAGTCGTTCTCGACGGTCACCGGAATGCCGGTTGCTTCCTCGATGATGTCGGCGAACGCGATGTGGGTATGCGCCGTGATCGGCGTCCACAGCATGGCTCGGGAGGTGGAATCGGTGATGCCCTGCACGGCCATGCCGATGCGCATCACGCGCCGGCCGGCCGATTTACGCAGCGCGATCTGCCGGCGCACCATGGCCACGCATTCGCCGATCAAGCCGTCGCGCGACATGGTTAGCGTTTCAAGCTTGCGCTCTTCCTCGGACACGACCTCACCGGAATAGTCGACGATCGCGACCGAAAGGAAGTTCAGGGAAAGGACGACGGTGACGATTTCGGCGGCATCGGGGTTCAGTTCCAGCGCCACCTGTGGCCGCCCGCGCTTTTGTGACGACGCCTCGGGTCCCTTGGCCTCCAGCAGGATGCCCTCGGCGATGAGGTCCGACGAGATTGCGGAAATGGTCGAGTGGCTGAGGCCGGTCGAGCCGGCGATTTCGGTGCGCGACGGCTGTTGCGCCTGGCGCACGGCGGCAATGACCATGGCGCGGTTGCGCTTGCGCAGATCGTCGTGACGGATCGCGACCGACATGTTTTCGTATTCCTCCCGGGAGCCTGTTCATTCCGCCGAAGCGGAACGGCTCCTGCCTTGTTGTTGGACCGCGATCACTCCTCGGACGAGGGTTCCTGGCCTTTGCAACCGTTGCGAACCATCCCTTCACCAGACAGGCCCGTCAACAGCGGCACAAGGATATTGACAGAACTCTGCGCATGCGTCATTCTTTTTTTCGAGGCTCGAAAAAAAGAGCTTCTGGGTGGGCCCGAGGGCCAAAGTATCGTTGCGCTGTCATGGCGCCAGGGAGGAAATCATGAAGAAGTTTGCAACCGCCATGCTGGCGGGTGTTGCGCTGTCCATGTCGCTGGGCGCTGTTGCGCATGCGAAGGACAAGATCGTCGGCGTGTCGTGGTCGAATTTCCAGGAAGAGCGCTGGAAGACCGACGAAGCCGCGATCAAGGCTGCTCTCGAAGCATCCGGCGACAAGTACATTTCCGCTGACGCGCAGTCGTCGGCTGCCAAGCAGCTCACCGACGTCGAAAGCCTGATCAGCCAGGGCGCCAACGCGCTCATCATCCTGGCACAGGATTCGAGCGCCATCGGACCGGCCGTCGAAAAGGCCGTTGCCGAAGGCATTCCGGTTGTCGGCTATGACCGCCTGATCGAAAACAAGGACGCCTTCTACCTGACCTTCGACAACAAGGAAGTCGGGCGCATGCAGGCCAAGGGCGTGTTCGACGTCAAGCCGGAAGGCAACTACGTCTTCATCAAGGGCTCGGGTTCCGATCCGAACGCGGACTTCCTGTTCGCTGGTGCAATGGAAGTGCTCAAGGACGCGATCGACTCGGGCAAGATCAAGAATGTCGGCGAGGCCTATACCGATGGCTGGCTGCCCGCCAACGCGCAGAAGAACATGGAGCAGTTCCTGACCGCCAACGACAACAAGGTCGATGCAGTCGTTGCCGCCAATGACGGCACTGCCGGCGGCGCGATTGCCGCTCTCGACGCCCAGGGCCTGGCCGGCTCGGTTCCGGTTTCGGGACAGGATGCCGACCATGCAGCACTCAACCGCATCGCGCTTGGCACCCAGACCGTTTCGGTGTGGAAGGACTCGCGCGAACTCGGCAAGACTGCAGCCGAAATCGCCTCGCAGCTCGCTGACGGCACCGCGATGGACAAGATCGCGAACGCCGTGAAGTTCGACGGCGGCCCGAACAAGGTCGAGATGACCTCGGTGTTCCTGAAGCCGGTTCCGGTCACCAAGGACAATCTGAACGTCGTCATCGACGCCGGCTGGGTTTCCAAGGACGTCGTCTGCCAGGGCGTGAAGGCAGGTTCGGTTCCGGCCTGCAACTAAGCCATTCGGCTTGAATAGCGACGCCGCGGTTTGATCAGAGCCGCGGCGTTTTCTTAAGGGCTTTTGCTAGAAGGCCCGATGTTTTGAAACGACGCATGACCCCCTCGGGAAATCGTTCCGGTTTTCAGGGGCATGCGCTAGGATGAAGTCCGGCTATCGGCGAAAGACCGTTAAGGCCGGCGGGAGGAAGTCATGACCGACGTGACAACGAGCGAATCTGCGGATCGGGCTCGAGCATCCGAACTCGGCGCTGTCGCCCGGTTTCTCAAGGCCACAGAACTCGATACCCGCATGCTCGGCATGGTCGGCGCGCTCCTGGTTATCTGGATCGGCTTCCATATCCTGTCGAACGGGCTGTTTCTGACGCCCCGCAACCTGTGGAACCTCTCGGTTCAATCATCATCTGTAGCGGTCATGGCCACCGGCATGGTGCTGGTCATCGTTACGCGCAACATCGACCTTTCCGTCGGCTCTCTGCTCGGTTTCGTCGGCATGATCATGGGCGTTACCCAGGCGGTGTTCCTGCCGCGGGTGATGGGCTTTCCGCTCGGCGACCCGTCCATTTGGGTCATTGCGCTGGCTGCCGGCCTCGTCGTCGGCGTGGTGATCGGCGCCTTCCAGGGCTTTCTCATCGCCTATCTCGGCATTCCGGCCTTCATCGTCACGCTCGGCGGCCTGCTCGTCTGGCGCGGTGCGGCGTGGTGGGTCACCAGCGGCCAAACGGTCGCGCCCATGGATGCAACGTTCCGCCTGATGGGCGGCGGGCCTGAGGGCGCGATCGGTGCGACGTGGAGCTGGGTCATCGGCTTGGTCGCGTGTGCCGCCGTCATCCTGATGCTGCTTTCGGGCCGCCGCCAGCGCAAGCGCTTCAAGTTCCCGCTGCGACCGGTCTGGGCCGAAACGTTCCTTGGCGCTGTTACCTGCGCCGTCATCCTCGGCGCCGTCTGGGTCGCCAATTCCTATCCATGGCCGGCAGGCACGGTGAAGAAATATGCCGAGGCCAACAACATAACCATTCCCGAGGGCGGCCTGTTCATCGCCCATGGCATCGCCATTCCGGTGCTGATGGCGATCGCTGCCGGCATCATCATGACCTTCGTCACAACGCGCACCCGCTTCGGCCGCTACGTCTTCGCCATCGGCGGCAACCCTGAAGCGGCTGAACTCGCCGGCATCAACACGCGCTGGGTAACCATGAAGATCTTCATGGTCATGGGCTTCCTCGCTGCCATCAGCGCCGCGATCTCGACCGCGCGCCTGAACGCGGCGACCAACGCGCAAGGAACGCTCGACGAGCTTCTGGTGATCGCGGCAGCCGTCATCGGCGGTACGTCGCTGGCGGGCGGTGTCGGCACGGTCGCCGGCGCTATGCTGGGTGCTGCGCTGATGCAGTCGCTGCAATCGGGCATGGTGCTGCTTGGCGTCGACACGCCGCTGCAGAATATCGTCGTCGGTTTCGTGCTGGTCGTGGCCGTGTGGCTCGACACGCTCTACCGCCGGCGCGTGCAGTAATCTGGGAGGCAATCATATGGATCAGACAAGCACCCCGCTCGTCGACATGAAGAACATCTCGATCGCCTTCGGCGGCATTCGCGCCGTGGACGATGCGTCGGTCGATCTCCATGCCGGCGAAGTCGTCGCCCTGCTCGGCCACAATGGCGCCGGTAAATCGACGCTCATCAAGATACTGTCGGGCGCCTACAAGCGCGACGGCGGCGCCATCTTCGTCAATGGCGAGGAAGTCTCGATCGGCAACCCGCGCGATGCCAAGAAATACGGCATCGAGACGATCTACCAGACGCTGGCATTGGCCGACAATGTCGATGCCGCCGCCAATCTGTTCCTGGGCCGCGAGCTCAGGACGGCCTGGGGCACGCTCGATGACGTCGCCATGGAAGCCGAGGCACGCAAGGTGATGGGACGGCTCAATCCGCGCTTCCAGCGCTTCAAGGAGCCGGTGAGCAAGCTTTCGGGCGGCCAGCGTCAGTCCGTGGCGATCGCGCGCGCGATCCTTTTCAACGCCCGCATCCTCATCATGGACGAGCCGACGGCGGCCCTCGGGCCGCAGGAAACCGCGCAGGTCGGCGAACTGGTCAAGCAGCTGAAGGCCGACGGCATCGGCATCTTCCTGATCAGCCACGACATCCATGACGTGTTCGATCTCGCCGACCGCGTTTGTGTCATGAAGAACGGGCAGGTCGTCGGCACCGCGCGCACCCAGGACGTCACCAAGGACGAGGTTCTGGGCATGATCATCCTTGGAAAATGCCCGCCCGGTGCAATCCCGGGACCGGGAGCGATGGCCATCGCTGCCTGAAGCTGTTGCGCTGAGGCCACGACCAATCCATCGCATGGGCCTGTGCATTGCATTACCCCCGGCACCCTTTAATAAGGGGCTGGTATGAGCAATTCGCAGGCCCGGCCCTTGAAGAAATTTCTCTCCGTCGCGGTTTTCCTGGCTGTCGCGGCCGCGAGCCTGGCGATGGCTGGCTTTGCCTATCATTCGTCCCAGGAGGCCGCGCGTTTCAAGTTCGCGGCGACGGTGGACGATGCCATGAACCGCATCGAGAGCCGCCTCAATCTCCACCTTTCGCTGCTGCGTTCCACGCAGGCCCTTTTCAAGGTTCGCGGGCGTGAGATCGGGCGAACGGAATTCAAGGCATTCTTCGATGCGCTCGATGTTGAAAACAACTTCAAGGGCCTGAGGGGCATCGGCTTTCTCGAGATAGCCAAGCGCGGCGATGAAGCTCAGCTCCAGCAGGACATCCGCAGGATCGGGGGCACCGAAGGGTCGATCTACCCGCCATCGGAGCTGGAGTGGCGTACGCCGATAGTGCTCTACGAGCCGTTGAGTGAGGCCAACATATCCAGCCTCGGCTACGATATGTTCACGGAGGAAGCGCGGCGCGCTGCCATCGAAATGGCAATGACCAGCGGAGCGCCCCGCGCAACCGCACGGATCGTTCTCGGCGAGAATACCGGTTCGGCAGAAAAGGTGCCCGGGTTCCTGGTGTTTGCAAGCGTGGACGAAGATGAGGCGAATACCGGCACCGGAGGCGTCAAGCCAACCGTCTCGGGACTGGTCTATGTCGCGTTCCGCACCGGCGATTTGTTCGAGGCGGCGCTCGGCTCGGCTCCGCTATTGCCGGTTCATGCTGAAGTCTTCGACGGCGACGCCAGCGACGACAATCTGTTCTACCGCTCGCCGACGCCCCCGGGCGCTGCCTACAGCGAAGATTTTCGCGTGACGCGCAGCATCGTGCTGGCTGGCCGGCCCTGGACGGTCCGCTTCCGCCCGACCGCGGGGTTCTCTGAGCCGTCCTCGCCGACAATTCCGGTCATGCTCGGCCTGTTCGGGCTTCTGCTCGCCGGCGCGATTGCGATGGTCGCACGCTATCAGGAACGCACCTACGATGCCGTCGCGCGCCTGCATGAGACGACCGAAAAGAGCCTGCTGGAAAAGGATCTGATGCTTCAGGAAATGAAGCATCGCATCAAGAATTCCATCACGCGGGTTCTGGCGATGGCGCGGCAGACGGCGGCGCACGCGACCGATGTCAACGAGTTCTCCTCGTCCTTTGCCGCGCGGCTTCAGGCGATGGCCGCCTCGCAGGACATGCTGACGCGCTCTCGCTGGCAGAAGGCGGATCTCGGCGAACTCCTGCGCATCGAACTCGGGCAGGTCTTCGGCAAGGATCTGCCCGATGACATGCTGTCGGGCCCGGTCGTGCTCCTGAACGAAACCACGACGCAGGCGCTCGGCCTGACATTCCACGAGCTTGCCACCAACGCGCTGAAATATGGCGAGGCCGGCAACACGGTTGCTGCGTTGAAAGTGAAGTGGCGGGTTCATGAAGAAGGCGGCGAACGACGCCTCGGCCTGACCTGGACGGAAAGCGGCAACAAGGCGATCTCGCCGCCGACAAGAACGGGGTTCGGCACCAAGCTCATCGATATGAACATAACCCGGGAACTCTACGGCACCATCGAACGCGATTATCGCGCCGACGGCCTTCTGGTTCAGATCGATATCCCGCTGAAAGGTCTTTCAAAGACCAGGGAGTGACATTGGCGGTCACTCCTTCGAGGATCGTGCGATCCTACTGCTGGCGAACGGAATTCTTATCAGTGCGCGCCGGATTTGAGGCGACCACCACATTCGGTGCGCCGATTTCGGCGACCAGCTTGCCACTAGGCAGGACATCCCAGGTCAGCTCGGCGTCTTCCTCTTCCATGGCCGGATCGACCGGAACGCATGTCGCGAAAGTGCGCGTATGTTTGCCCTTGGCATCACGCAGAGCCATCGGAAGAACGCTCTGACATTCCTCGGCGGTCTCGAAAATGGTCACAGGCGCCGGCATCTCGGTGCATTGCTTGAGATCGCCTGAGCATCCAATTATCAGCAGCAGTGCAGCAATGTGTTCCATGGCTGGATCCTTTCGCCATGTAAACGAGCGAAGAGCCCTTTAAGTTCCAGAGCGGTGAGGCGCTTGTAGCTCTACTCTATCTCGAAGCTGCCGGCGGGAATCTCGAGCCGGTATTCGAGCGTATCGTCCTTGATCGCCAGGTTCGCCGTGCCGTTCATGGAAGCTGGGACGACGCGCTCAAGCGCCACGCTGCCGAACTTTTTTGCGCCCATATCCCTGACTTCCGGACCGATTGTTTCGGTCCAGGAAAAGGATAGGGCAGTGTCGTCCTTTACCGGGCGGGCAGAGACCGTGACGACGCCGCCAGGCCGTGAAAGGGCTCCATAACTTACCGAATTTACCGTCAATTCATGCAGCGCGAGGCCGATATGAAGTGCTGCATTGGGATTGAGATAGGGATTTACGCCGTCGAAGACGACCGAGCGGGACGCTCCCGGGCTATAGCGCCCGACCTGGCTGGTCACCAGCTCACGCAGATCCGCACCGCGCCAGTTCGACGAGGTTATCAGGTCCTGCGAAGAGGCCAGCGATTGCAGGCGGCCCCGAAAGCGCGACAGAAAGGTGTCGATCGTGCCTGAGTAGCGTCCGGTCTGGGTTGCGATGCTCTGGATGATGGCGAGCAGGTTCTTCGAGCGATGGCTCAGTTCCCGAAGCAATGTCTTGAGCGTCTGTTCCCGCCGTTTCTGTTCCGTCACTTCCACAACCGTGGTTATGACGCCAAGAACCTCGCCGGTCGCGCCCTTGTCGGCATCAATCCAGATATCGAACCATCGAGATCCTTCCTTGTCGGGAATATCGAGCACGAGTGTTTGAGGATTTGTGGTTGCCACCGCCGCGCGCTTTGCGGAAATCATCCGTTCTGCTTGAAGTGCGGGAAGAAAATCGCTGTCGGTGCGTCCGACGACCTCGCTCGGCGACCAGGGCGCCGGCAGGTTCTGCGTCCAGACGATATTCAGGTTCCGATCCTGGTAGATGACGGAAATTCCGGTGTTGCGCAACGCATGAAGAAGGCTTCTACCAAGCGGGGAGCTTTCTTCTGCGGAGGGGGCCAAAGAGGCGTTGCCGTCCTTGCCTCCTCTTTGCCCTTCCGTGAAATTCATCGTGCGGTATTCCCACTGGCAAGCTGAACGGTTCAATCTGCGATGAGTTCCCGAAAGGTCTGGCGTTCTCCCAAAAAGGTTCCGCCGAGCGGCGCCCTGTTGGGAAGCGCTGCCCGGCGGCTATCTGGAAACCGTTTGAGGGGTGCGGTTTCCAGCATCCCGTCATTTCTGGCGAATGGTCTCTATGCGCGGCGGAAAAGGCCCGCGATCAGCGAGATCACGAGGAACGCCAGGAAAATGAAGAACAGAATCTGCGCAATACCGGCCGAAGTGCCGGCAATACCGCCAAAGCCGAGCGCGCCGGCAATGATGGCTACGACAAGGAATACAAGGGCCCAGTACAACATGATCTAACTCCCTGAATTTCTATGTTTGAAAAACGCGCTACCGCGTTGTTGGTTCCAGAAACAAGATATTCTTAAAGAAAAAGGCCGCCACAGGGACGACCTTCTTCCCCTAAATCTGCGTCACGACTATGCGGCCGCTTTCGCCTGCCGGTCAAAGAACAGCGCCTGGCTGATCAGTGCCTTGACCATATCAGGATTGAACGGCTTGGTGACGAGGAATGCCGGCTCCGGTCGCTCGCCTGTCAGCAGGCGCTCGGGGAAGGCGGTGATGAAGATGACCGGCACGGCGGCGGTGGTCAGGATTTCGTTGACGGCGTCGATGCCCGAGCTGCCATCGGCCAGCTGGATATCCGCCAGCACCATTTTCGGCCGCGCCTTGTTGAACATCGCCGTAGCCTCGGTGTGCGTGCGTGCGGTGCCGACGACACGGTGGCCAAGGCTCTCGACCATCTCCTCGATGTCCATGGCGATCAGCGGCTCGTCCTCGATGATGAGGATGTCGGTAGCAACCTGCCGCGAAATCTCGTTGCTGGCCTGGGTCAGCAGTTCGACGAACTTCTCCTCGGTAACGCCAAGGATTTCGGCGCTTTCCTCATTGGTGAAGCCTTCGACCGCAACCAGCAGGAAGGCCTGGCGCGGCAATGGCGACAGCGCGGTGAGGTTGGCGGCGGCGCGCTGTTCCCACGCGGAGTTGGTTTCCTCCTGCGGTACGCGGATGGCGATCGACGTGAACAGCTTCGTGAAGACCTTGTAGAGCGCGATGCGATCGTTTGAAGCCTCAGGGAAAATGCTTATATCGGCAATGATCGCCTCTAGAACCGCCGCTACCAGCGCATCGCCGCTCTGCTGCGATCCGGAAACCGCACGGGAAAAACGCCGGAGGAAAGGCAAATGCGGGGCAATTGTTGCAGATAGACTCATGATAGGATGCTTCCCTCAACTGATGGGTCGAAATTGACTTAGTTTGAATGACCAGTCCCTTCAACGAGACTTTTACGAAAAAGTTCCCTCACACAGGGAACGAATTTCGGGCTGCCGCGTTTTTGGGGAAATTTGGGCAACCAGATGCCGATACCGTTCGCCTTGTTTTCTCTACAGCGTGACCGGAAGACGCAAGGCAAAAACAGGACGAATCGATAGCATGACCAAGCAAAAGACCGGGACAGAACCCGTCGATCGGCGCCGAAACGGGTCAGGTGATCCACTCGGAACCAACTCGGAAATTGGCCGCAAACTCAAGCAATATTATGACGAACTGGTCTCCGACGAGGTGCCGGATCGTTTCGCTCAGCTGCTTAGCCAGCTGGAACAGGCTGAACCTCTTCAGAAGAAGGGTTGATCAGCATGGCCGTTTCTCCGGCATTCAAGACGGAACTGCTCGCGACCATCCCGAACCTGCGCGCCTTTGCCGTTTCCCTTACCCAGAGCGCTGACAAGGCCGACGATCTGGTGCAGGAAACGCTCGTTAAGGCATGGGACAAGCATGAGAGTTTCCAGATGGGAACCAATCTCAAGGCCTGGCTCTTCACCATTTTGCGCAACGAATTCTATTCGCAGATGCGCAAGCGCGGACGTGAAGTGCAGGACAGCGACGGTGTGATGACCGAGCGCCTGGCGGTTCACCCCAGCCAGCATGGCATGCTCGATCTCAAGGATTTCCGCGGTGCGCTGGAACAGCTTCCGGAAGACCAGCGTGAGGCGATCATCCTGATCGGCGCATCCGGGTTTTCCTATGAGGAAGCGGCAGAAATCTGCGGCTGTGCCGTCGGCACCATCAAGAGCCGCGTCAGCCGTGCAAGAAACCGCCTTCAGGAAATCCTGGACATATCCGGTGAGGCCGAGTTCGGGCCGGACGCGATCTCGGCGCAGGTCATGGGCTCAAACGCCGCTTGAACCAGGCAGGCGGCCGGCGGTCGCTGCCAGCGCCTCGATCAGGTCGGTGCCGGAATAGGGTTTGCCGACGACGAGGACGCCGGGAAAGGCGGTAAAGATTTCATCGACATCCGCATAGCCCGACGCAAAGATGAACGGCACGCCGTTCTCATGGATTTTCTTCGCGAAAGGCAGTGTCGAGGCACCTCCGAGCATGACGTCGAGGATCGCGGCATCGAAGTCTTTCGATGCCTGCTCCTCGTCGATCTCGTCAAGGTTGCGGGCAATCACTGCATCTGCAGCGCCATTGTCCCGGCACAGCTGTTCGACATCCATCGCAATGAGGAACTCGTCCTCAAGGATCAGGATGCGCATACCGGAAAGCAAATTTGCCAATTCAAATCACCTTGTTGAAAGGCGGCAAGTCATGACGGGTAACACCCGCGCTGTCATTTAAAAAAGACATGTATCCGAATACGCGCAACTTGGAACTCACAGACCTCCAATGCGTTGAAATAAATCGGCTTTTGGGGAGAGTTCCGTGGCAGCACAGCAGGCTAGATCATTTTTGGCACGGCAATTTTCCTGCGAGAAGTGCCCGCTGCGGCCTCTCAAGGTGTTTCGCGAGTTCGAAAAAGAGGAGCTCGCCTTCGTCAGCAAGTTCAAGAAGGGCGAGCTGGCGGTAGACAAGGGCGCGACAGTTCTGGTCGAGGGGAACCACAGCGCTCACCTTTATACCGTGCTTTCGGGCTGGGGTTTTCGCTACAAGCTGATGTCGGACGGCCGCCGCCAGATTCTCAACTATCTGATGCCGGGCGACCTGATCGGTCTGCAAGGGAGCCTGATGGGAGAGATGCAGCATTCGGTCGAGGCGCTTTCACCGATGCTGCTGTGCGTGTTCGAGCGCGACCAGCTGCATGAGCTCTATCGCAACTATCCCGGCCTTGCCTACGACATAACCTGGATCGCATCGCGCGAAGAGCAGATGCTGGACGAAAACCTGCTGAGCGTCGGACGCCGCACCGCACTTGAACGCGCCGCCTACCTCATCGCCTTCATCGGCAGCCGGGCGAAGACCGTCGGCCTGAACGGCAAGCAGACGATGGAAATACCGATTACGCAGCAGCATATCGCCGACACGCTTGGCCTGTCGCTCGTCCACACCAACAAGACGCTGCGCAAGCTGATGGATCGCGAGTTGATCATCTGGCGGGACGGTGGTTGCGAAATCCTGGAGGTTGACGGCCTTATGACGCTGGCCCGGTGGGAGGGGTTGAACGAAGTGCTTCGCCCTTTGGTGTAGATTCAGGTGATGACGGCCTGACCTGAATCCGGGTGTGCTCACTCCGCGCCCCAGTCCAGTCCCGGAACGATGTTGCGGAAGATCGCGTAAACGATCAGCAGCGCCGGTATGGCTATGAAGCCGCCAAGGGCGCCCCAAAGCCAGATCCAGAAAATCAGTGCCAGAACCACGAGGAAAGGGTTCAGCGTCATCGTTCGGCCGATCACCATCGGCGTGACGAACTGCGCCTCGATGGTGTTGATGGCAAGGTAGATCGCGACCGGCAGGAAGGCCCCGCCCAGCGAATCGAATTCCGAGAGGCCGATCAGAAACAGGATGACGACCATCACCGCCGGGCCGATGAAGACGACGAAATTCGTCAGTATCGCCAGCGCGCCCCAAAGCAATGCCGAAGGTACGCCGATGAGATAAAGCCCGACGCCAACGGCCAACCCCTCGCCGATGTTGATGAGGCTGATGGACAGCAGATAGCGCGAGACCATCTGCTCGACGTCGCGGAAGATATGCGCGACGCGCCAGCGCAGCCGGCGATTGAAGCAAAGCGTGAGTATGGCCGTGCGTGTCTGGTGGCGGGTGGCGACGAAAAAATAGAGGCTGGCGAAAAAGATCAGGATCTGCCCGAAGACGGCCGGCGCCAGCGTCGCCATGCTTTCCACGCCCATGCCCTCATCCACCGATACGGTCAGGCCCTTGCCGCCGGTCAATTCGCGCAGCTGGTCGCGCATGCCGCGCATGGCGTCGAGAGGCCCCTTCAGCTCGGAAAGCTGATGCTGCAGATTTCCCCAGATCTGGGGCAGCCGCCCGATCCAGAAGGAAAGCGGTGCTGCGACCGCTAGCGCGAAGAGACAGGCGACGGCGACGAACAGAAGGACAACGAGAATGGCAGAGAGGCCGGGCAACAGGCCGCGCCGCTCGAGTTTCGAGGCAAGCGGCCCGAGCATCAGGCCGACGACGATGCCGAGCGAAACGGGTGCCAGGATATACTGGCCGGCCCACAAGGCGAATATGAAAGCGAGCAGCCCAACGAAGATGACCGACACCTGCGAGGACCGGCTAAGGAAGATCTCGATATTCGACTTTGGCGGCAATCTTACGATTGGCGCCTTCTTGGCCGTTCGTTCGGTCATTCAATAATTCCGGCTGGACTTGACCACGGAAACGCACTTTCATCGCGTTTCGTTCCTTCCCGGCGGAACCTCGCCGCATATGAGGCGTTTTGGACCGTACAAACCCAAGGAGTTGAACCATGGCCGCAGCTGCAGGCAAATCCACCCGGAACGACAATGATACGGTCACGACCTCGGATATCGAGGCTGACATCCGCCAGTTGCGCGCCGATATCGCCAAGCTGACCGAGCAATTGGCCACGACCGGGGAGCATTCCTATGGCGCCGCGCGCCGCGCAGCCAAGGAAGGCGTTGAACAGCTCCGGGCTCAGGGCGAAGCGACGATCGAAAGCCTGCGCGGCAATGCCAAGGATATCGAAGACCAGATCACCGCCGCCGTGCGGGAGAAGCCGGTCACATCGCTGGCCATCGCAGCCGGCGTGGGCTTCCTGTTCGCGCTGTTGTCGCGCCGCTAGAACGCGCGGCGGGGGACGCAGAGTATGCTCGCATCGCTTATTGCAAGTTTCGCTTCGGGCGAGACGCTCCATGCCGTGCGCCGCGCCAAGCGCGCGGCAATCGCCTATCTGCTGGCGGGCGTTGCCGCGCTTATCGGCCTCAGCTTCCTGATCGCCGGGGCCTATATCTGGACAGCGCACCACTACGGCTGGACACGAGCAGCCGTCGCGTTCGGCGTCGGCTTTCTCGTTCTTGCCGGGCTCGTTCTCCTCATCAACAAGCTGACATCCGGCGCGCAGCGCCGACGTGAAACGCGCAGGCGCAACAAGGATCTGACGGCGCTCGCAGCTGCTTCGGCTCTTGCGGTGCTGCCAGGGCTGTTTCGTGGCAAGGCCGGCCTGGGCGCGATCGTAGCGCCGGCCTTGGCCGTGGTGGCTTACGAAATCTATCGGGAAAACCGCAAATCGCGCCGCCGGTCGGGCGAACAACCGCTCGACGACGCGGACTGATCACTACATCAGTCTGCAAACTGCTCGAGCGGCATCGATATTTTCGCCTTCACGCCACCCGGCAGGAATTCGTGGGTCACTTCGCTTGAGATGATCTTCGACAGGCTGCGCCGGATCAGGATCGAACCGAAGCCAAAGCGTTGCGGCGTTTCGACCGCCGGTCCGCCGGCTTCCTTCCACGTCAGTGTCAGGCGTCGGGACTGGCGGGTTTTCTCGACCTTCCAGCCAAGGTTGACAGTTCCGCCGGGCGTGGAAAGCGAGCCGTATTTCATCGCGTTGCTGGCCAGTTCGTGCAGGATGAGGCCGAGCCCAAGCGCCTGATCGGGCGACAGAAAGATATCCTCGCCGGAAATTTTGATGCGTGGCGTTTCTTCGTCGTCGAACGGCTTCACTTCAAGCTGGATCAGTTCGTCGAGCGCTATGCCGCGCCATTCCCTGTCCGACAGCATGCCGTGGGCTAGCCCGAGCGCCTGTAGCCTGGCGCTGAAGGCGTCCAGAAACTCGCCGGGCTCGCGCGCGTGGCGCACGGTCTGCGTCGCCAGCGCCTGGACGGTCGCCAGCGTGTTCTTTACGCGATGGTTGAGTTCGCGCAGCAGCAGGCGCTGGCGTTCTTCAGCCAGCTTTCTTTCACTGATATCGTAATTGACGCCGAAGACGAGCGTGGCATTGCCAGCCGCATCGCGTTCGACGACCCGCCCGCGCGCGCCGAGCCAGCGTGCGGGTTCGACGCCGGCGATCCGGTATTCGCCGACATAGTCTTCATTGCTCGACAGGGCCTGCCTGAAGCTTCTTTCAGCCTGCCGCACGTCGCGGCGGTCGACTGCGCGGAAAATCTGCCGTGCGGTCAACCGTGTGGTTGGCGCCAGACCGAGCAGGACCGGGAAAAGCGTATCGCATTCGATCGCGCCGGTGCGCACATCCCAGGCCCAGCTTGCCAGCGACGCGGCCTCCACTGCAACGGTGCGGCGTTTTTCTTCACGCTCCAGTTCGGCGCGGGCAAGCGCGCCGGTGCGCGTGCCTTCCTTGAGCGCGAAGAGGCTGGAGGCGAGCCCGGCAAGCATCTTCAACTGGTTGAGTTTTTCCGGCGAGGGACGCTGTCGCGGCTTGCGGTCGATGACGCAGAGCGTGCCGATGCGCTCGCCGGAAACGGTGATCGGCGCTCCGGCATAAAAACGGATGTGAGGTTCGCCGGTGACGAGGCCGTTCGACGAAAAGCGCGGGTCGGCGGTGGCGTCCGGGATCACCATTACGTCGTCGCCGGCGGTGATGGCATGCGCGCAGAAGGAAAGGCTGACCGGCGTTTCCGTGCCCTCCATGCCGATGCACGACTTGAACCATTGCCGCTCGATATCGACGAGGCTGACAAGCGCGATGGGCACGTCCATGAGTGCGGCGGCAAGGCCGGTGAGGCGATCGAAATCGGGGTCGGAAGATGTATCCAGCGTCTGCAAGCCGTATAGAACCGCGCGCCTGTGTTCGTCGCCGACGATCTGCCTGACGTCTGCCGGCAAGGCGTCCAGCGTTTCCGAATTATCCCGATCTGCTTCGTGCATTTCTAACTGCCCAGGCCCGAACTGAAAAAATCCCGCGAACGTCGTCGTGGGAACCACCCCGGTCTGGACGCATTGACCACAAGGAGAAAAAGGCGCGCCTGCGCGCCGTATGGAGGTTTATCTTGCCCAAGACAATTCCGACCGACAAGGCGCGACAGGGCCGGCGCGGCTGGCATGTCCTCTTGATTTTGATATGCGCGTTGCTGCTTGCGGCTGTGGCCTGGTTTGCGGTCGAGTTTTACGGCAAATCCATCGAGCCGGCAGCCGATCAGCCGGCGCCGGCCAGCCAGACGAACTAGACCTGACGTCTCGTCCGGGATTGCCGATTTCAGGGAATTTCCAGTGTGCTGCGCAGAACTGGCGATTTCGCAAGCCGCACTCATATGCGGCAAAAATCCGCAAGAACGCGGAATGCAGATCGTGCTCTCAACCCGGTCGAGCACGGCAACAAAACCATTGGGAATGCTCCAGATACATCGAAGAAACGGCTACCCCACGCGCCGGCATAGATAATTGAAATCGTGGGCGCAACGCGCCGAGCGCTGAATGGTTCCGTCGCTGCGCAAATTTTCTGCTTGTCCAAAAGGACAATGCCGGGCGGCAAATTTCGGAACTCGATGGAAGTAACGGCGTTGTGAGGTTGTGATGCCGCGCCCGAGTTTTCCCTGCGACGGTTCGACCGGGGCGCGGCAGTGCATAAGAGATCACGCACAAGGAGAGACTATCATGTTCCGCAATCTTTTGGCTACGACTGCAATCGCCACCCTGATGGCTACCGCTGCATATGCGCAGGAATCCGCTACCCCGGCTCCTGCCAACCCTGCTCCGATGGCTCAGGAGGCCGCACCTGCCGAGACGCCGGTGACCCGCGCTGACGGTCATCTTGCCAGCAACATCATCGGCGAAACCGTCTACAACGGTACCGGGGAACAGGCTGAGAACATCGGCAAGGTCAACGACATCGTCATCAACAAGGACGGCGCGATCGAGTCGCTCGTCGTCGGCGTCGGTGGTTTCCTTGGCCTTGGCGCCAAGAACGTTGCCGTCAACTATTCCGAGGTCGATTGGGCCGAGCAGAATGGCGACCGCTGGGCCGTGGTGAATACCACCAAGGAACAGCTCCAGGCACTGCCTGACTTCGATCGCCGCGGCTATGATCCTGCACCGGCGCCTGCCGCTGCTTCGGATACGACGGCACCGGCAACTGACAATACTGCGATGGCTCCGGCCACCCCGGCACCGTCGAACGATAACACGGCCGCAGCCCCTGCCGCTCCGTCGAACGACAACACTGCGCAGGCTCCGGCAGCGACGGATACCACCGAAACCGCTGCAATCGACAAGTCGCAGCTGACCGAGGTGCCGGTCGGTGAAATCCGTTCGGAAGAGCTGACGGGCACCACCGTTTATGGGGCTGAAGACGCCAACGTCGGCAAGATCGGCGATGTCGTTCTGAAGGACGACAAGGTCGATGCAGTCATCATCGATGTCGGTGGGTTCCTCGGCGTGGGTGCCAAGGAAGTCGCCGTCGGCATGGATAAGCTGGCCTTCATGACCGACAAGGACGGCAACAAGTATCTCTACACCAACTTCACCAAGGACCAGCTCGAAGCGCAGCCCGCTTACGACAAGGCAACCTTTGGTGACAAGCGTGACGAGCAGCTTCTGAAGATGAACTAACCGTCGATCATTGTATCGGTGATTTTGGCCCGCGCCGGCAACGGCGTGGGCTTCTTTTTGTCACCCGCCATAGGCGATCACACCGTGTTCCGTCAGTTCGACCAAGGCCAGCGACTGGTCGAGATGGCGCGCACGCCATGAAAGCAGACGCTCGGCGAATTCGAGCCGGATGCCGAGAAAATCGGGCTGATTGGCGAGGTTTTTCAACTCGCCCGGATCTTGGTCAAGGTCGAAGAGAAGCGGTGGCAGGCCTCCGCCGAAATGCACATATTTGAACCGTTCGGAACGGACTACGGAGAGATTACATTCTTGCGGTCTGAGGCCAAAATGACGCTCCGCCGTGCCCTGCGAGATCGAGCGGAAGTCGAACTCCCAATGCGCCGCGTCGCGCCATGTTTCGGGCGTCTGGCCCTTGAGGAAAGGCTTCAGCGAGCGGCCGTCGAGATGTGCCGGGACGCTTTCGCCAAGCAGGTCGATCAGCGTCGGCATGATATCGACCGCCTCGGTGAACTGCGTCACGGTCGTTCCGGCAGCCTTGTTGCGCGCCGGGTCGCGGATGATCAGCGGGATGTGAAAACTCTGGTCGTAAAACCCGCCTTTGCCGAGCATGAAATGGTCGCCCATCATCTCGGCGTGGTCTGAGGACAGGACGATGATCGTGTCATCCCATGCGCCATCTGCCTTCAGCGCCTGCCAGATGCGGCCGAGCTGGGCGTCCACTTCCGAGATCATGCCGTAATAGAGCGCGCGGATGCGGCGGAAATTGTCCTCGCCCCAGTCGCGCACCTTGCCCTTTGCGCCGGGAATGAATTTCGAGCGCTTCTGCTGCTCATATTCATAGGCGAGATAGGGATGCGCCTTCGCTTCCTTCTTCCAGTCCTTGGCCCGGTGAAATTCCGGTCCGTCGGCTGGGTCGTACATGGTGTTGTAGGGTTCCGGCACGATGAAGGGCGGATGCGGACTGAGGAAGGAAACATGCGCGAACCATGGCTGCGCGTCCTCCTGTTCGCCAAGCCAGCGGATGAATTCGCCCGAAAGAAACGCAGCCGGCGTCTCGTCCTTCGAATAGACCGGCGGCGCGTTGGTGACGTCCTTGCCACTGGCGCTCGCGGGCCGATGGATATCGGGAAAGCCGGCGCTGGAATCGACGCCGCGCCCGGCAAGCCAGGACAGCCATTGCTTCTGGTGTTCGGGCAGAAGCTGGCGTGCCGTGAAGCCCGGCAGCACGCCTTCATAGGTGCGCAGAAACGGATCGCCCGGCGCGTGGAAATCCGGGTCGGGCGCGACGTCGGTATAGCCGAACAGCGTCGGGTCGTAGCCGAGACGGCGGGCGGCGAGCGCGATGTTATCGTGGCGGGCATCCAGCGGTGTGCCGTTGCGGCAGACGCGGTTGTTCATCTGGTAGAGGCCGGTATAGAGGCAGGCGCGCGCCGGGGAACAGGGCGCCGCTCCACCGAAATGCCGGCTGAACAGCACGCCCTCGGCGGCCAGCGCATCGGCATTCGGCGTTTTCACCGTAAGGTGGCCGGCGGCTGAAAGGCATTCGCCGCGCCACTGGTCGCAGGTGATCAGAAGGATGTTCGGACGTTTGCCTTTGCCTGCCACGCGCTGTTCCCCCAGAATGATGTTCCGCTCATGGAGCCGAAATTTTGGGGCCGCGCAAGTGTCATCGGATGACTTCGATAGTGAACAGTCTTCGACCAATCGTTCACAAAACGGATACAGTCCATTCTGTCATTGCCGTCTTTCCCCCGAGCCGGTTTGACCGACATATGGGTGCATGAAGCAGCAAGCGCTGCACGGCGAAAACGGGAGCAAAGAACATGCTTGACCAGATCAAAGGCCTGCACCACGTCACATCGATGGCGAAGGATGCGCGCCAGAACAACGACTTCTTCACCCACAAGCTCGGCCTGCGCCGAGTCAAGAAGACGGTCAATTTCGACGCGCCGGATGTCTATCATCTCTATTATGCCGACGAACTTGGCACTCCGGGTTCGGTGATGACCTATTTCCCCTTCCCGAATATCGGCAAGGGCAGCCACGGCACCGGAGAGGTCGGCACGACGGTCTATTCGGTTCCCGAAGGCACGCTCGGCTACTGGGAAAAGCGCTTTGCCGAGCAGGGCGTTACTGGCCTGAAGCGCGAGACCGTGTTCGGCGAGAACCGGCTGGCCTTCGACGGGCCTGACGGCGACGGCTTTGCGCTTGTCGAAGCCAAGAACGACAGCCGCGCACCCTGGACCAAGGGCGGCGTGCCCGGCGACGAGGCGATCCGCGGGTTCCATTCCGTATCGCTGCGCCTCAAGGATGGCGGCGCGACCGAGGAGCTGCTGAAGTTCATGGGCTACGAGGAGGTCGAGACCGCCGGCAATGTGAAGCGGCTGGCAGTAAGGGGCGGCAATGGTGCCGATGTCGTCGACATCGAAAGCCTGCCGGGTGTGGGTTTCGCCAATCTCGGCGCCGGCTCGGTGCATCACGTCGCCTTCGCCGTCGAGAACAGGGCCAAGCAGCTTGAAGTGCGCAAGGCGCTGATGGATACGGGCCACCAGGTGACGCCGGTGATCGATCGCGATTATTTCTGGGCGATCTATTTCCGCACGCCGGGCGGCGTGTTGTTCGAGGTCTCGACCAATGAGCCGGGCTTCGACCGCGACGAAGATACGGCGCATCTCGGTGAGGCGCTGAAGCTGCCGAGCCAGCATGCGCACCTTCGCGATTATCTCGAAAAGAACCTGCAGCCGCTTGGCGACTGACGGCCACACAAAAAAGTCCGAGCCGGATTTTTCCGGCTCGGTTAGGCTATGCCCATAATGCGAGGAACATCATGTCCAAGGATGCCTATACCTACACCTCATTGCCCGGCACATCGGGCGGGCCGCTCGCCTTTCTGTTCCATGGAACGGGCGGCAACGAAAACCAGATGCTGGGCCTGGCGCTCGACCTGCTGCCCGGCGTGGCAGCGATCTCGCCGCGCGGCGACGTCTCCGAGCTGGGTGCGGCGCGCTTCTTCCGCCGCACCGGCGAGGGCGTCTACGACATGGACGATCTGGCCGAGCGGACCAAGAAAATGGCCGGCTTCGTCAAGGCCCATATCAAGGAAGCCAAACCGTCGTCCGTGATTGGTCTCGGCTTTTCCAATGGCGCGAACATCCTGGCATCGCTGCTGTTTGCCGAACCGAAGCTGTTCGATGCGGTGGTGCTGATGCATCCGCTGATCCCGTTCGAACCCGAAGTGAAGGGCAGTCTGACGGCTAAGCGCGTCCTCATCACCGCCGGTCATCACGACCCGATCTGCCCGCCAAACCTGACCTCGCGGCTCGACAGCTATCTGCGCGCCGACGGCGCCGATGTCACATTGGAGTGGCACGAAGGCGGGCACGAAATGCGGCAGAACGAAATCGTGGCGGCCCGCGCATTTCTCGCACCCTATCGCGCCACGGCAAACACAGCAGGAGCCCGGACATGACCGACCAGACACCCGAAATCCAACTGGAAGAGACCGGCTCCAAGGGCCGCTACTTTTTGCGCGGCCCCGGTGGCGCGGAGGCCGAGATGACCTTCAGCAAAGCCGGCGAGCATCTGATGATCATCGACCATACCGAGGTGCCGGACGCGTTTCGCGGGCAGGGTGCCGGCTTGAGGCTGGTGACGCGCGCGGTCGAGGAAGCACGGGCTTCCGGCAAGAAGATCATTCCGCTTTGCCCGTTCGCCAATGCCCAGTTCAAACGGCATCCGGAATGGGCGGATGTGTTGAAGAGCTGAGGCTGGCATGGACGCGCAACCGGTCGATATCCAGTTCGAGCAGACGGCGAAGGGCGGGCGCTATTTTGTCTCCATGCCCAATGGCGAGGAGTCGCGCCTGACCTATGTCGACAGCGGCCCCGGCCATATCATCGCCGACCATACCTTCGTGCCGGTGCCTTATCGTGGCGATGGCGTTGCCGAGCAGCTTGTCGAAAGGCTGTTTGGCGACGCACGGGCGAAGGGGCTGAAGATCACGCCGGCATGCTGGTTCGTGGCCGACGAGTTCGCGCGGCTGAGCCCGGCTTGGGACGATGTGCTGAAGCGTTGATGGTTTGTGTGTCCCTGGAGGGACTGCGCCAACGTCAAGGTCATCCCGGCCGACCCAGCGAAGCGAGGGAAGAGCCGGGACCCATTCCGTGAGCCGGCAAGAGTACGGAATGGGTCCCGGATATGCTTGCTCCGCTGCGCTTCGCAGCGTTCCGGGATGACGCGCGCGGTTGGGCCGTCAAGTTTTACGGTTCACCCGCGATCTTCCTCAACCACTCCTTGCCCACTCCACGGTCGCGGATGATGGGCAGCGGGTCTTCGGCGTCGAGGCGCGCGCAGATGCGATAGACCTCGAGCGTTTCAGCGCTCATGTCGCCGCGCTTGTGGAAATACATCGCCGCCGCATATCGGGTGCGGCCCGACCAGTCCTCGCCGAGCGGCGTGTTGACCAGCGCCCACTGCTCGGCAAGTTCGGCGTCGGGCTCTGCCATGGTCAGAAATCCGACGGCGGATTGGCGGTGCGCCGGTCGAGCTTGATGAAGGGCCGCGGCACGATCCTGGCCCGCTTCATCAGTCGCTCATATCTGAGTTCGCGCATGGCATAAATCTCGACCCAGAGGTCGTCGGTGATCGTGTCGCCATAGGGTCGCGAAAGGCTCGCCAGCGCAATGTTGCGCTTGGCCATCGGCGACCAGATGGCGGCGCTGACCAGCCCGACCTCCTTCTTTTGCTTATGATAGACGATGGCGTGCTCGGCTGGAATGTTGCCCTCGATCTCCAGCCCGACCAGCACATGGCGCATCGAGCCCTTGGCGCGCGCCTGCGCAATGGCGCGGCGACCGTTGAAATGGCCCTTTTCCAGATCGACCATGAAACCGAGCCCGATCTCGTCGGGCATGCGCACGCGGTCGGGGCGGATTGCGTGTTCGGCCGTGACGAAATCGGCGTTTGCGACGATCAGCCCGGCTTCCAGCCGTGCGCGATTGAGCGCGGTGTAGCCGATGGCGCGGATGCCCCGAAGCTTCCCTGCTTTCCACAACCTGTCCCATAGGGAGAGTGCCAGTTCAGCCGGCGCGAAAAGCTCATAGCCGAGATCGCCGGTGAAGCCGGTGCGCGAGATGGTGATGCGGCTACCCTCATGCGGGAATTCGGCGAGGTCGAAGACCTTCAGCTTTTCGATACCGGCAAAGCCGGCCTCGCGCAGGACGGCAAAGGAAGTCGGGCCTTGCAGAGCCAACCCGGCGACGGTTTCGGTTTCCTCCGATAGGGAAACGTCGAAGCCGATGGCGCTGTCGAGCAGCCAGGGCAAATGCCGCTCCTGGCAGCACAGGCGGAAACGATCAGGCGCCAGCCGGAACAGCGTGCCGTCGTCGAGCACATGGCCTTCATCATCGCACCATGCTGTGTAATGGACACGGCCGGACTTCAGCTTTGCCACGTCGCGCAAGGTGACGCGGTTGAGGAAATCTTCCGCGTCCGGTCCCTCGATGCGGTATTTCACCATTGGTGAGATGTCGAACAGCGCGGCCTGGCTACGGATGGCGAAATATTCCAGTTCCTCGTCCCACAGCGACGCCGGTGCGCGATAGCCGCCCCAGTCGTACCAGTCGTTGGTTTTCATCAACGCGTCGATGCGCGGCTGGAACGGCGTGCCGAGGCGCAGCGTGCGGAAGTGGGATTGGGTGGCGAGGCGTGGATTTGCCATCGCCAGTGTCTTTGGCAGCGTTACGCGGTTCACGATGAAAGACCTCCGTGCTTGGGCACAAAAGGTTTGCGCTGCCCCTCATCGCCCTGTCGGGCACTTCTCCCCGTATAGTGACGGGGAGAAGGAGAAGCGGTAACGTTGCGGCCAACCTTCTTCTCCCCGTTTACGGGGAGAAGGTGCCGGCAGGCGGATGAGGGGCAGCGCTGACGTTCCATATCTACCCCCTCATCTGCAAAATCCGCCGCGCCGCGTTCAGCCCCGGCACGCCGGAGATGCCGCCGCCCGGATGCGAGCCTGCGCCGCAGAGATAAAGTCCGTCGATCGGCGTGTCATAGCCGGCGGCGCCGAAGGCCGGGCGCGACATCATCATCTGGTCGGCCTGCAGCTCACCATGGTGCCAGTGGCCGCCGGGCATACGGTAGCGTGTCTCGATGTCGGCCGGCGTCAGCAGTTCGGCATGACGCACGAGCTTGCCGATGCCGGGTGCGTAAAGCTCAAGCTGCGCCATGATCGCCTTGAGGAATTTCGGCTTGCCGGTCTCCCAACCCTCTTTCAGCGCATAGGGCGCATATTGCACGATGGCCGAAAGCACGCAGGCGCCGTTTGGCGCAAGCGATGTGTCGGCAAGGCTTGGCAGCGTGATCTCCATCACCGGCTCTGGTGAGAACTCACCATATTTCGCCGGGTTGAAAGCGCGCTCGACGTGGTCGGAGGACGGTGCAATGACGAGGCGGCCACGGTGGCCGGCTGCATCGACGCCTGCGAATTCGGGCGGCCGGTCGAGCGCCAGATGCAGCTTGGCGACGTTGCCCTTCATGCGGATATTGCTTACCCGCCGCACGAAGCCGGTATCGATCTCGCGGGTGCCGACGAGGTCGACGAAAGTGGTGCTCGGGTTGATCGCCGAGACGATGGTCTTCGCGCGGATTTCCTCGCCGCTGTCGAGAATCACGCCAGCGGCGCGGCCCTTCTCGATCAGGATTTTCATGGCCGGAGCATCGGCGCGGACGCTGACGCCGGCTGATTTCGCCGCGCTGAGGATCGCGGCGATGACCGCGCCCATGCCTCCGGCAGGCAGCGCCTGAGCGCCGGGCTGGCCGCCGATCTCGCCGGCGAGGCGATAATAAAGGCCGAGCAACGAGGTCGGTGAACGTGGCCCGAGATGGCTGCCCAGCGTGGCGTCGAAGGCGAGCAGGCCCTTCAGCCGGTCGTCCTCGAGATGCTCGTCGGTGACGTCGGAAACGTTCATCAGGAGCATGCGCAGGAAGTCGCGCATGTCTTCCTTGCCCAGCCGGCGCAGCGACAGGCCGGTCATGGCGAAGGCCGACGTCTCCATCAACGACATGTTGCCGAGGTCGGGCGGACGCCGCGCCAGCAGCGGCTTCAAGATGCCGGCGTAACGCAGAAGCTGCGCGCGGAATTCCGTCCATGCGGCCTGTTCGGAAGCGGACGTGCCGGTGAGCGTTTCGCCATAGGCGCCGTGCAATGTCAGCGGGTGGCGGTCGCGCGACAGCGCCACGCTGGGCACGATCGGGCCGAAGGACAAGCCGTGCCGTTCAAGCTCCAGCGTTTTCACCACCTCCGGGTGCAGCCGGTTCAGCAGATGTGCGGAGGAAACGCGAAAGCCCGGCGCGAATTCTTCAGTACGCGCCGCACCGCCGACTTCGATTGCCGCTTCAAGAACCAGCGTCTTGCGTCCGCTTTTGGCCAGCGTTGCCGCCGCGACCAGCCCATTGTGGCCGCCGCCTATGACGATTGCATCAAATGACGTCATGGGCCGGGCTCATATGTTTGGTGCCGCGTGACAGGTCGCGCAGAATTTCACTGGCTGCGTTGCGCCCCGGTGCGCCCATCACGCCGCCGCCGGGATGGGTGGAGGAGCCGCACATATAGAGCCCGTCGACCGGCGAGCGGTATTGCGCGTAGCCGGGCACCGGGCGGTTGAACAGAAGCTGGTCGAAGGTCAGCTCGCCCTGGAAAATGTTGCCCTCGGTGAGGCCGACTTCAGCCTCGAGTTCGCGTGGGGTGCGCACTTCCATATGCACGATGTGGTCGCGGAAGCCCGGCGAATAATCGGCGATCTGCGAGATCACCGTTTCGCCGAAGGCGTCGCGGTCGGCGTCCGTCCAGTCGCGGCCTTCCACCTTGGGCGGACAATATTGCACGAAGCAGCTCATGAAGTGCTTGCCGGGCGGAGCCATGGTCGGGTCGAGCGTGGTCGGGATGACCATGTCGAGGAAGGGGTCTGCCGACCAGCGCCCGGCCTTCCAGTCGTCATAGCCGCGCTCCATGCGCTCGACCGAGTCGGTGAAATGCATGTCGCCGCGATAGCAGGGCGAATCCTTCGGCAGGGCCGGAAATTCGGGAAGCGAATCCAGCGCGATGTTCACCTTGCCCGACGAGCCGCGCATCTTGAAGTTTTTCACGCGCCGCAGGAAGATTTCGGGCAGTTCCTTTTCCTCGACCAGCTTGAGGAAGGTGCGCTTCACATCGGCATTGGAGACGACGAGATCGCCGTAAATCTCCTCGCCGTCGGCCAGCACCAGCCCGCGCGCCTTGCCGTTCCTGACCAGAACCTGCTCGACCTCTGCCCCGGTGCGGATGGTGCCGCCCGAAGCGCGGAATGAATCTGCCAGCGCCTTGGTCACCGCGCCCATGCCCCCGCGGGCATAGCCCCAGGCCCCGACCGAGCCGTCGACCTCGCCCATATAGTGGTGCAGCAGAACGTAAGCCGTGCCGGGCGACATCGGCCCAAGCGCGGTACCGATGATGCCGGACAGCGCGAAATTGGCCTTGATCACGTCGGTCTCGAAATACTCGTCGAGGAAGTCGGAGATCGACATGGTCCAGAAGCGCAGTGTGTCGGCCATTTCGGCCGCGCCCAGCCCGGCGAATTTCTTGCCAAGATAGAGCAGCTCGGAAATATCGCGCGGGCGAAAGCTCGTCGGGTCGGGCGCGGTGCGCATCAGCAGTGGCTGGATGAAGCGGCACTGCCGCGTCACGTCGCGGGCGTAGCGATCGTAGGCCTCGGCGTCGCGGGCGGAGAAGCGGGCGAATTCGCGGCGATGGGCATGGTGGTCGCGGTAGTTGGCGAGATAGTCACCTTCCTGCGTGAACACCGCGCCGCCCTCATAGGAGATGACCTGAAGGCCGAAACGCGGCAGTTCCAGATCGCGCATGATCTCGGGCCGGAACAGCGAGCAGACATAGGAGCAGTTGGAGTAGAGGAAGCCCGGCGTCAGCGACCGGCTGACGGCGGCGCCGCCGATCCAGTCGTTCTTTTCCACCACCAGCACGTCGAGCCCGGCGCGTTGGAGATAGCAGGCGTTGACGAGCCCGTTGTGCCCCGCGCCGATGACGATGGCGTCCCATTTCTTCATGCAGGTTCCCGCTTTTATTTTCTGCAAATCTGGCACGGAGGTGGCGCCTCTGTCCAGAGATTTTGAATGAATGTTCAACAAATGACATTGCGTTTTGACGGGAGTGGAGTAGGCTTTGGAGAAATTTCGACGTTGAAAACCTTTGGCTTGGACGGGGAACAATGATCGAGACGGCAGACGCCGCGCCGGAATATGACGACACCGCCATCCGCTTCCTGGAGGCGCTGTGGGGCGAGGGCTATCTGTCGCCCGGCGGGCCGGGGGAAGTCGACCGCGTGGTCGAAGGCCTTTCGCTTGGCGGCAGGCGGATACTGGACATAGGCTGCGGCGCGGGCGGCATTGCGCTGCACTTCGTCGAGAACCATGACGCCGGTCATGTGACAGGCTTCGACGTGGAAGAACCCGTCATCGCCGTCGCCACAAAGCGCGCGGCTGAGCGCGGCCTGTCGGCGAGGACCAAGTTCGTGCAGGCGCCGCCGGGGGCGCTGCCTTTTGCCGATGCTTCCTTCGACATGGTGTTTTCCAAGGATGCGCTTCTGCATGTGCCGGACAAGCATGCCCTGTTTGCCGAAATCTTTCGCGTGCTGAAACCGGGCGGCGTGTTTGCCGCTTCCAACTGGATGATCGGTCATGACGGCGAGCCGTCGCCGGAAATGAAAGCCTATATCGCCGCTGAGGGGCTCTCCTTCACCATGCGCTCGCCGGCGCATTATCGAAAGGCGATGGAGGATGCGGGTTTCCGCGACATTGCGGTTACCGATCGCAATCCCTGGTATCGCGAGGTGGCGCGCGGCGAGCTGGCGCGGCTGAAGGGGCCGCTCTACGAGCCGGTCGCGGCTGCGGTCGGCAGCGATTATGTCGACAAGAACATCAAGACCTGGGAAGCCATGCAGAAGGTTCTTGACAGTGGCGAGCACCGTCCCACTCATCTGCGCGGATGGAAGCCGGACGAGGGACGTTAGCCGGCGATGTGGAGCATGGCAGCAGCGATGAAGACGGCAACAGTGAAGGAAGCAGGCCCCGAAAGAAGCGAGGCCGAAAAGCGTGGGCGCAAGGCGTCCAAGGAAACGCGGCAGCTGCAGTTGATCGAGGCGACGATCGATTCGCTGGCCAAGCGCGGCTATTCCGACACCACGATGGCCGATGTCGCCGATGGCGCCGGCCTGTCGCGCGGCATCGTCAACTTCCATTTCGAGAGCAAGGAAAAGCTGCTGATCGCGACCTTGCAGCATATGTATGACGAGTATTCCGCGCATTGGCGCGCAGCACTCATGAAAGCCGGCGACGATCCGGCGCGCCAGCTTCAGGCGCTGGTCGCCGCCGATTTCGACCGCTCGGTCTGCAACAAGCGCAAGCTGGCCGCATGGTGCGCCTTCTGGGGCGAGGCCAAGTCGCGCCCGACCTATCAGGCGCTCAGCGGCTCGCGCGACAAGGATTATCAGCAGACGGTCGTCGATCTCTGCGTCCGCCTGAAACATGACGGCGGCTATGGCTACGAGCCTGAGGCAACCGCGCTCGGTCTGAGCGCCATGCTGGAAGGCCTGTGGCTGCGCCTGATGATGGCGGCGGAAAACGTCACGCGCGAAACCGCGCATCAGGCGGCTACGGACTATCTCGCTTCGGTCTTTCCGAAGCATTTTTCGCGCGAGGAGGCTGGCGCGCGCAAGATCGCATGACCCCATAATCATAAGACAGAGGATGGAACGATGACGCGACTTATCAGAAGGCTTTCAACCACGCTTGCCCTTGCCGGCGCGCTTTCGGCCTATGCCGTGGGCATGGCCACTGCGGCCGACAAGGACCTGATCATCTTCGACTGGTCCGGCTATGAGGAGCCGTCCTTCCATCCAGGATATGTCGAGAAAAACGGCGATTCGCCGACCTTCACCTTCTTCGGCGATGAGGACGAAGCCTTCGAGAAAGTGCGCGCAGGCTTCAAGGCTGACCTCGGGCACCCCTGCTCGCAAAGCGTGACCAAATGGCGCGAGGCCGGCCTGCTGCAGCCGCTGGACACGTCGAAGATCACCGGCTGGAACGATCTCAACCCCGGCATCATGGCGATGAAGAACCTCGCCACCACCGAGGACGGCAAGGCCTGGTTCATGCCTTGGGACTGGGGCAACACCGCACTCACCTACAATTCCGAAAAGGTCGACGAGAAGGACGTCCAGTCGCTGAAGGCTTTCGCCGATCCGAAGTTCAAGGACCGCGTCTCGATCGGCGACAATGTCGACGACGCCTATGCGCTGGCGAGCCTCGTCATCGGACTGAAGGACTGGACGCAGATGACCGACGAGCAGTTCAAGCAGGCGTCCGATTTCCTGCGCGAGGTGCACAAGAACGTCCGCCTCTACTGGACCGACACCACCGAAATCGTGCAGGCGATGAGCGGCGGCGAGGTCGATCTCGCCTGGGCGTGGAATGACGCAGCGGTACAGTCCGCAGCCGCTGGCGCGCCGATCAAGAACAAGCGCGACACGGCGGAGGGCATTTCCACCTGGGTCTGCGGCTATGTCCGCTACAAGGATGCGCCGGGCTCCGAGCAAAAAGCCTATGATTATCTCAACGCGGTGAACGACCCCAAGGTCGCACAGTATATGGTCGGCGACTGGGGATACGGCCAGGCCAATGCCAAGGGCATGGCGACCGTCGATCCCGAAGTGCTGGCGGAAAAAGGCTATGCCGATGTCGACAAGTTCATCGACAAGACGCTGTTCCAGTCGCCCGTTCCAAGCGAACTCAAGCAGAAGATGATCGCCGAGTTCGAGAAGATCAAGGCCGGCTACTGAGCCGCCGGATCGTCAGCTTTCCTGTTGACGCGGTCAGCGGGAAAGCATTCTCTGGACGGGACGTTTCAGCGCGGGGGTGTTGTTCATGCAGCCAGTCGTTCGTCGTCTATTCCTTGCCGCGGCTTTCGCCGCGGGGCTGTCCGCCCCGGCCCTGGCGGCGGACGATCCGATCGTCTTCGAATGGTCGGGCTATGAGGACCCGCTGCTCAACCCGGCCTATACGGCCAAATATCCCGAGCCGCCGCAGTTCGCCTTCTTCGGCGATGAGGATGAAGCTTTTGAGAAGATGCGCGCCGGCTTCAAGGCCGACATAGGCCATCCCTGTTCGCAGAATGTGGTGAAGTGGCGCGAGGCCGGGCTGCTGCGCCCGCTCGACACCGCCCGCATTCCCGGCTGGAACGATATCCTGCCCGGCATCATGGGCATGAAGGACCTGATGACCTCGGATGATGGGCAGGCGTGGTTCCTGCCGTTCGACTGGGGCAACACGGCGCTCATCTACCGCACCGACAAGGTCACGCCCGAAGAAGCGCAGTCGCTGCGGATATTCGCCGACCCAAAGTTCAAAGACCGCGTCTCGATCGACGACAATGTCGACGATGCCTATGCCTTGGCCAGTCTCGTCATCGGCTTGCGGGACTGGACGCAGATGACTGATGAGCAGTTCAAACAGGCGTCCGATTTCCTGCGCGAAGTGCACAAGAACGTCCGCCTCTACTGGACCGACAGCACCGACATCAACCAGGCCTTTGGCAATGACGAGATCGACCTCGCCTGGGGCTGGAACGAGACGGTCGTTTCGGGGAAGAAGGAAGGCGTCGCGATCGACATGAAGCGCGATACCAAGGAAGGGCTTTCCACCTGGGTCTGCGGTTATGTGCTGCTGAAGGACGCGCCGGGCAGCCTCGACAAGGCCTATGATTTCATCAATGCCCGCAACACGCCCGAGGTTTCGAACTATATGGTCGGCGAGTTCGGATACGGCCATGCCAACGCCAAGGGCATGGCGGCGATCGACCCTGCCGTGCTGACGGAAAAGGGTTTTCAGGACATCGGCAAGTTCCTCGACAAGACGCTGTTCCAGTCGCCTCTGCCCAATGAACTCAAGGCGAAGATGATCGCCGAGTTCGAGAAGATCAAGGCCGGGTATTGAGCAGCAAGCGCTACGATGCCGTCATTGTCGGGGCCGGTTTCACCGGCCTGTCGGCGGCGCTTGAACTGCGCGACGCAGGTCGAAGCTTCGTCGTGCTGGAGGCGCGCGACAGGGTGGGCGGGCGCGTCGAGGCCATGGTCAACGGCCTTGGCGAGGCGATTGACACAGGCGGGCAATTCCTGTGCGAAGACATGCCGGAGGTGATGGCGCTGGCGAAGCAGCACGGAAAGACGCTGGTGGAATCCTATGTCCAGGGCGGCATGGCCGTTCAGCCAGGGCCGTCGGGTGAATCCGACTTCGACAATTTGTACGAACGCGTGACGGCGATACGCGATCGCATGAACGGTATCGATCCCGACGATCCCTCCATCGACGGTCTCAGCGTCGGCGCATGGCTGGACAAGCAGCCCGACCGCGCCGATGCGAAAAGCGGCTTTCAATCCTCCATCGAGGGCCTGTGGTGCCAGCCGATCGAGAATGTGCCGCTGTGGTATCTCATCAGCAATGATCGCCGCATCACCAATGAGGTCTTCGAACTCCAGTATTTCCTGAAGGAGACGATGCATTCGCTGGCCGCCGATCTGGCCCGCCCGCTGGGAGCGTCGCTGCGGCTTGGTTGTCCGGTCGATCGGATCGAAACCGGAGAAGATGGCGTGGTCGTGCATGCCGGCGGTGAAAGTTTTTCCGCCCGCGAGGTGATCGTGGCGGTGCCGCCGGTGGTGGCTCGGCGCATCGTCTTCGCGCCGCCTTTGCCAGCCGATACACGCCATGCGCTCGAAGTCTGGAAGAGCGGGACGGTGATAAAACTCCTGCTGCGCTACCGCGAGCCGTTTTGGCGTCGGGCCGGTCTCAGCGGCAGCGTTTTCTGGCTGGAGCCGCACGGGCTCTATGCCTGCGACGCCAGCCGCGACGATGACCATGCGGCACTCGTGGTATTCGTTGGCGGCAGGCTGGCGCTCGAATGGGGCGCGTTGGGCGAGGACGGTTTGCGACAGGCGTTGCTGGCGAAGCTATCGAAGGCATTGGGGCCGGATGCAGCACAGCCGCTCGACATGCTGTCGCGCGACTGGTCGAACGATCGCTGGAGCGGTGGGGCCTATTCCGACGTCGTCGCCGATGCCGCAGCGAGAGATGCGGAAGACGTGTTGCGTCGGGGAGCAGGGCCGGTCAGCTTCGCCTGCTCTGAACTGTCGCCATCCTTCCCCGGCTATATCGAAGGCGCGATCATTGCGGGGCGGATCGGGGCAAGGGTGGTGGTTGATCGGTTGAAGGAGCGGGTTTGAGGCTCTCTGCTGTTTTCCCAAGGTAGTTGGTGCGTCCTTCAAGGCTCGCTGCGCTCGCACCTCAGGATGAGGGAGGGAGTGCGCTTCAGGATGTGAGGGTTTGCGCGCTTCACCCCAAGGTCTGAAAAGTCTGCTCAACAGGACTTGGTGCAAGGATGGAAGCGCCAACCTCCCTTATCCTGAGGTGCGAGCGTAGCGAGCCTCGAAGGACGCACGGCCATTACAGCCGGCCAGCGTCTAGCCCTGGATCAACTCAATTCTGTTGCCGAACGGATCGCTGACGAAGCAGCGCTCGATGCCTTCCAGTGCGTCATCCGGGGTTACCTTACATCCCGCCGCCTCGAGCTTCTTCGACAAGGCTGCAAGATCGTCCACCAGCAACGCCGGATGCGCCTTGCGGGCGGGCCTGAAATCGGCCTCGACGCCGAGGTGGATTTTCACCGTGCCTTGCTCGAACCAGCAACCGCCGCGCGCTGCAAGCGGGGCGGGTTTTGCCACTTCGGGAATGCCGAGCAGTTCGTTGTAGAAACGCCGCGCCGAGCTTTCCTCGCCAGCCGGCATGGCAAGCTGGACGTGGTCGATGGCGGTTATGGTCATGGGGTGTCCGTCAATGATTGACCGGGTAGCGATCGGAAGCTTTCAGGATCGTCTGTCAGGGACGGTAACGCAACTGGCTGACGGCATATTCCCCTCTCCGTCTCGGCTTCGCCGAGCCACCTCTCCCCATTTCATGGGGCGAGGAACCTAGATCCTGACATGCAGCAGCCTTCCAAAACTTGGGTTCCTCGCCCCGCTTGCGGGGAGAGGTGGCTCGGCGAAGCCGAGACGGAGAGGGGAATTCGAAGGGCAAAACCGGCAACGAGAGACGCAATCAATCCGCCATCGCCACCAGCGCGTCGGGATCGTAGGCCAGCCTGATCGGCGCGCCGACCGGGATATCGTCGGCGCCGAAATTGTTGGTCTCCGTCACCGACAGCGGCTTTTCCAGCCCCGGTATGTCGACGATGAGGTGGGTGATCTCGCCGAAATAGTGCCGGTCGACAACCGTGCCCGCGACCTCGTGCTTGTCCTGGGCGTCGTCCCACAGCACCCGCAGCCGCTCCGGGCGGATGCCGAGCGTGGCGGCCTTGCCGTTGCGGACGAAGGCTGCCGGCTTCTCGGTTTTCACGCGGCCGAAGCCGAGTGTGTCGACGGTCATCGATGCACCGTTTTCCTCGACGATCTCGGCCTTGACGAAGTTCATGCCACCGAGGAAGTCGGCGACCTGGCGGTTGACCGGGCGCTGGTAGATCTCCTTGGGCGAGGCGACCTGGGCGATCTTTCCGCCGAACATCACGGCGATGCGATCGGACATGGCCAGCGCTTCATACTGGTCGTGGGTGACGAGGATGAAGGTGATGCCGACCGCCTGCTGGAGCCGGCGCAGTTCCACCTGCATCTGCTCGCGCAATTTCTTGTCGAGTGCCGACAGTGGCTCGTCGAGCAGCAGCACTTTTGGCCGCATGACGAGCGCGCGGGCAAGCGCCACGCGCTGGCGCTGGCCGCCGGAGAGTTCGGTCGCGCCGCGCTTGCCAAGCCCGGTCAGCGACACCTGCGCCAGGGCCTCCTCGACGCGGCGCTTCTCTTCCGCCGCTTCCAGCCGCAGGCGCTTCAGGCCGTAGCCGACATTCTGCTCTACATTGAGATGCGGAAAGATGGCGTAGCTCTGGAACACCATGTTGGTCGGGCGGCGGTTGGCCGGTATGCCCAGCATCTCCTGCCCGTCCACCGCAATGCTGCCGCTGGTCGGGTTGTCGAAGCCGGCGATCATCCGCAGAAGCGTGGTCTTGCCGCAGCCGGAGGGGCCGAGCAGCGAGAAGAACTCGCCTTCCCGGATCGTCAGCGAGGCATCGTCCAGCGCCTTGAAGGCGCCGTAGCTGCGCGTGACATGCGAAATCTCGATCATCGGCCGTTCGGATTTGGAACGTTCAGGCAAAGACGCCTCCCGTGTTCTGGGTGCGTCGCGCGGCGCGGCGGCGCAGGATTTCGGCAAGGGTCAGAAGCACGAAGGAGCCGACCAGCAGCAGCGTGCCGAGCGCCAGCACGCCGGGCAGCTTTGAGGCGAAGCGCAACTGGCCCCAGATATAGACGGGCAAGGTCGATTCCGTGCCGGTGAGGAAAAAAGCCATGATGAATTCGTCGAGCGAGATGGTGAAGGAGACGAGCAGGCTGGAGATGATCGCCGGTGCCACCATCGGCAGCGTCACGCGCCGGAAGGTGCCGAAAGCGGATTCGCCGAGGTCGGCGGAGGCTTCCTCGAGGCTGCGGTCGAAACCCTCGAAGCCGGAGGTCAGCACGCTCAGCGAATAGGGAATGCAGACCAGCACGTGGCCGAGCACGACCGTGACCAGCGACAGGCTGAGGCCCAGTTGCAGCATGACCAGCAGCATGGAAACCGCAACGATGATTTCCGGCAGCACCAGCGGCGCCATCAGCAGGCCGTTGATGGTGCGGCGGCCGGGAAAGCGGTAGCGCGTGATGGCACGCGCGGCACAGATGCCGAGCACGGTAGACAGGATGGCGGCGGAAACACCGACCATCAGGCTGTTCCAGGCCGCGTCCAACAGCGCCGGTGTGTGCGGCAGTTCCTCGTACCATTTGAGCGTGAAACCGCTCAGCGGGAATTTCGGCGAGGCCGATGTGTTGACCGAGAATATCGGCAGGAAGATCACCGGCAGGTAAAGGAAGACGATGTAGAGGAAGGCATAGGCCGGCAGCCAGTTCGACAGGATCTTGCGCAGCCCGCTCATCGCGCCAGCCTCGCTGCCGAGCGGATGATCAGCACGGTGGCAGCTGCCATCAATGTGACGATCGCCATGGTCGTCACCGAAAGGGCGGCCCCCAGCGGCCAGTTGGCGCCCTTGCCGAACTGTGCCTGGATGGCGTTGGCGATCATGACGCCATCCTTGCCGCCAACGAGGCGCGGAGTGACGAAATCGCCCACCGTCGGGATCATGACAATCAGGATCGCCGAGACGATGCCGGGCACCGACAGCGGCAGCGTCACGCGCATGAAGCGGCGCAGCGGGCCGTCACCGAGATCGGTCGCTGCCTCGATCAGCGTGCGGTCGATCTTTTCGAGCGAGACGAAGATCGGCAGGATGGCGAAGGCTGCCCAGGCGTGGGTCAGCGTGATGACGACGGCGCTGGTGTTGTAGAGCAGGGCGGTCGAGGGTTCGTCGATGATGCCGAGGCCAAGCAGGCCGGAATTGAGCACGCCATTGTAGCCGAGGATGACCTTCCACGACATGACGCGCAGCAGGTAGCTTGTCCAGAAGGGTATGGTGATCAGGAACAGCCACAGGCCCTTGTGCCGTCCGCCGTGGAAGGAAATGTAGAAGGCGATCGGGTAGGCCAGCACGACGGTGAAAAAGCTGACCAGCAGCGAAATCCACAGCGAGCGCATCAGGAGATCGCGGTAGATCGGCTCGGTCAGCGCGATGCGGTAGTTTTCCAGCGTGAAGGTGCGGTCGATGGTGAGGTAGTTCTGCGTCCAGAAACTATGCGCGATCACCACCAGGATCGGCACGACCAAAAGCACCAGCGCGTAGAGGAATGTCGGGCTGATAAGGGCAAAGCCCTGGGCCGATTCCGATTGCAGAAGGGAGGTTCTTCGAGCCCGCGCGGGTTGCAGCGCAGGTGCCCCTTCCGCAGCCGCCGTCATTGCAGGGGCTCACATAAAAATGCTGGCTCTGTGTCCGGCATGGCCATCCCATTTTTCGCGCCGGCGTCACGTTCCCTCGGTGCGCCGGCTTTCTTTCATCATGAGCCCATCCGTGGATTGAAATCAAGCGCTATTTCTGTGATATTGATTGAACGGACATTCAATATGATCCGAATGAAGGCTTGCTTCTGCATTGATGCCGGACTGCGGCAAATGTGACGGGCAGGCCGGGAAAGCGAGGGAAAATGGCTGCGGTGAAGGACATGTGGAAGGCCGGCGGCGGCATCGAGATGCTGGCAAGCGAGGATGCGGTCGATCTCGCCAAGCGCCATCTTGTTCAGCCCTGGCCGCAGGCCGGCGAGATCGGCGCGGAGGCGCGCAGCCTGATCGGCAGCGGCGACGGCATCTACATCACCGACGGCGACGGCAAGCGCCTGATCGACGGGCCCGCGGGCATGTGGTGCGTCAATGTTGGCCATCGCCGCGAAGAGCTTGCCCGCGTCATGTACGATCAGGCGATGCAGCTTTCCTACAACACGCCGTGGTACACGATGAACGAGCCCTCGGCGGTGCTTGCCGAGCGCATCGCGGGTCATGCGCCGGGCGATCTCAGCCATGTCTTCTTCACCACCGGCGGCTCGTCGGCGGTGGAAAGCGCGCTGCGCTTCATGCAGTTCTACAACAATGTCCGCGGCCGGACGGAAAAGAAGCTCATCCTGTCGCGCGGCGGCGCCTATCACGGCTCAACCTATCTGTCGGCATCGCTCAACGGCCGCCCGCGCGACCGTGACTGGATGGACGGCGCGGACGAGCTGATCGTCAAACTGTCGTCGCCCGATCCATTCCGGCGTCCCGCCGGAATGAGCGTTGCGGCCTTCTGCGACCGGCTGGTGGCGGAGTTCGAGGAAACTGTGAAGCGCATCGGCGCCGACAGGATCGGCGCCTTCGTTGGCGAGCCGGTGCAGGCTTCGGGCGGCGTCATCGTGCCGCCGGAAGGCTACCTCAGGTGCATCCGGAAAATCTGCCGCGACAACGATATCCTGTTCGTCGCCGACGAGGTCGTCACGGCCTTTGGCCGGCTCGGGCATGTGTTTGCGTCGGGAGATGTCTTCGGCATCGATCCCGACATCATCACCTTTGCCAAGGGCGTCACCTCGGGCTATTTCCCGCTCGGCGGCATGATCGTCTCGGAGCGGTTGCTTGAGGATTTGCGCCGCTCCAACCATCCGACGGCGATGTATGCGCACGGCCTGACTTACACCAGCCATCCCGTCGGCTGCGCCGTGGCGCTCGCCAATCTCGATTTGCTGGAAGGCGGCGTACTGGCCCATGCGCAAGAGGTCACGCCCTATTTCCAGGCGCAGCTGAAGACGCTGGAGGAGCTGCCGCTGGTGGGCGAAGTGCGCGGCGTCGGGCTGATGGCCTGCGTGGAATGCGTCGCCGACCGCGACAGCAAGGACCCGCTGGAGCTCGACCGCAATGTCGGCCAGCGCATCGACGCGCATTGCCACGAACTCGGCCTGCTGGTGCGCCCGCTGATCAACATGTGCGTGATGTCGCCGCCGCTCACCATCACCAGGGAACAGATCGACGACATGGTCGGCATCCTGCGCGAAGGCATTTCGCGGACTATGGACGATTTGCGGAAAGAGGGTGTGTGGCAGGGGTAGTGCTCTTTTCTCCGCAACGTCGGGGCGTTTGAAGCACCCCCACCCCTGACCCCTCCCCACAAGGGGGAGGGGACGACTTGAGCGCTTTTGCCAGCAAGAACGGTGAAGATCGGGGCTGGACGATCGTGCAGCAGAGTTCCCCTCCCCCTTGTGGGGAGGGGCTAGGGGTGGGGGTGCTTCCGATGCAATTGCCCCCAAGGGAGCAACTCACCCCCGCGATCGCAGGGCCTCATTCTGGCCCGCCATTTCCTTCTCGTCGGGCGCTGTCTCCAGATCGAGCACCGGTATCTGCGCGCGCAGGTGGTCGTGATGGGTGCGCACGCCGTATTCGAGGTCGGAGAGGTAGAAGCCGGCGAAGGCTTCCGACAGCATGGATTCATTCGACCAGACCGAAAGCTGCACGTCTTCCGACATGGTTTCGCGGTCGATGCGGAAAGACAGGTAGCGCGCAACGGCCTGTTCGCGCGTCTCGTCGCGGTATTTGTAGATCGCGCCGCGCAGCAGTGTCTCGCCGGTCGAAAGCGGGAACTCTTGATAGAACTGCACCGATTCCGGCATCACCGAAATCACCGCATTGGGAAACAGGCCGTAATAGACCCAGGCCTTCTTCAGCTTGTCCGGCAGGTGTGCCGGTTCGGGCGCGATGTTGACGTATTGCTTTACGCTCCAGCGCCGGCCGGCATGCGGGTTATAGGTTGCGAAGGAGCGCGAGACGCCCTTGACGAAGGGCTCGTCGAAATAGGTCGAGCCATAGAGATCCTGCAGCGCCGGGTGCGCCATGGCGACGTGGTAGCCTTCATTGTCGACATCGCGAACGGACTTCCAGTTGACCGGGCTGGTCTGCGTCCAGATGCCGTAGGAAGGCTCCATATCGGCGATGCCGTAGTGGGACAATTCCGCCTCGAAAGGCTTCAACAACTCGGCAACCGACGGCTGCGGCCCCTTGCGGAAGCGCACGAAGATCAGGCCCATCCAGATTTCGAGTTCCAGCGGCGTCAGGCCGAATTCGGCCTTGTCGAGTTCGGGGAAGCTGCCGGGGCGGGCGGCACCGCGTAGCGTGCCGTCGAGATTGTAGACCCAGCCGTGGAAGGGGCAGACCAGCGCATTCTTGCAGGTGCCCTGATTGTCGGCGACGACGCGGCTGCCGCGATGACGGCAGATGTTGTGAAAAGCCCGCACGACGCCGTCCTTGCCGCGCACGATCAGCGCGCGCTCGCCAACCACGTCCATGGTCAGGTAATCGCCTCCGTTCGGCACGTCAGAGACATGGCCGGCGATCTGCCAGTGATTGCGGAAGATATGTTCCTTCTCAAGCTCCAGCAGAGCGGGGCTGTGATAGGCCCAGCCGGGCAGCCCGCGCCGGTCCCAGTCGTTGGGAACCTTCACGTCACGAATATGCGGGTTCATCGGCGCGCCCCTTTTCTTATTGAATTATCATTCAATAAGATCATATTTCCCATTAAATTGCAATGCCTTACGGAAAATCATCCGATTTCAGGGATGACTGATGCAGCTCTTGCAGCCGGAAAAAGCTCGACTTTTCCGCGTCTTAACAGGGCGTCGCGGTCACAAAAGAAATCGCGCCGGCGAGGGGCCGGCGCGATGCCTGATTTCAGCGAAAGAGAGGGACGGCCTGTCGTCCTATTTCTGGATTTCGGCCTTGATCTTGGCGACCTCCTCGGCGCTCATTTCGCCGACCGTCTTCACCTCGCCGCCCTGGATGCGCCACAGCCGGAACGGGCCGGTGATGTCGCCATACTGGTCGAAGGTGACCGGGCCGATGACGCCTTCATATTTGATCGGCTTGCCTTCCTTGATCAGGCCGAGCGCCTTGGCGAACTCTTCCTTGCCGGCATAGATCGGCTCGCCGCCATCAGCCACGACTTCGGGGATCGCTGTCTTGATTGCAGCAGCCTCAGGTTTGCCGGCCTTGGCGATGGCAAGGGCTACGATCGCGCCGGCATCGTAGGAGCGGTCGGCAGCCGGTGCGTCGGGCTTGATGCCGCCAGAAAACGCCTCGTAATTGGCATTGAAATATTCCGTCGACTTGGTCGGGCTGGTGCCGGACGAGATGCCATAGGCTTCTTCCAGATATTGGGCGCCGACGCTGGAGATGAATTCGCTCGAATTCATACCGTCGTTGAGCATGAATTTCTGCGGCCCGCCGCCCGAAATCCAGGCGCGAGCGATCGTTGCGCCATCGACCGGGTAGCTGATCAGGTAGAGCGCTTCCGGCTCACCGGCCATGGCAGCACTTGCCTCTGACGAATAGCTTGCCTGCTTTTCGTTGTAGGGCGTGACCGAGGTGATGGTGCCGCCGAGCTTCTCGTAGACTTCCTTGAATTCGCGCACCAGGTTGACGCCGAAATCGTTGTTGACGTGGATGATGGCGATCTTCTTCAGGCCCTGGCCGAGCGCGTGCTTGGCAGCGGCGACGCTTTGCAGGGCGTCCGAGGTGATGGTGCGGAAGAAGACGCCGTTGGTCTTGCCGTCACGGCCAAGCTGGGTGAGCGTCGGCGACGACGATGCCGGCGAAACCTGCACAACGCCGGCCGGTCCTGTGACCGACGTCAGGATCGGCAGCGACACCGACGAGATGATGCCGCCGATGATGACCGGCACCTTCTTGATATTGACCAGCTGAGTCGCCTGATCGACCGCGACCGTTCCCTGGCTCTGGCTGTCGCGCGTGTCGGTCACCAGCTTGCAGCCATTGACGCCGCCGGCTTCGTTGAAATCGCGGAACGCCATGTCGACCGATTTCGCGCCGGCCTGGCCGTATTCGCCAGCAGGTCCCGTCAGTTCCATGACGAGGCCGACGGTGATGTCGCAATCGGCCGCAAGCGCGGGCAGCGCCGAGGCACTGAGTGCCGTCAGCATGCTGGTGAGCAGAAGCATTTTCCTCATGTTCGTATTCCCCTTTTTGTTCGGGCCGGCTCGTTGCACGGCCGCTTGCATCGTTCAGTTTCGGTCGTAGTGTCGCGCCGTCTCCCGAGGCGCGGTGGTCAGGCAGCTCCCTTGTTGAGATTGTATTTCATGATCGCGCCGTGGCGGCCGGTGCGGTCGCGCTCCAGCGTATAGACGTCGCCTTCGAGCGGGTTGGCCTGTGCCAGCACCGCGTCGATTTCGGCCTGATCCTCCGCCGTCAAAGCGAGATCGGAAATCGCCAGATTGGAAGGCAGATGCGTGCGGTTGCGTGCTCCGACGATGACGCCGGCTACGCCCGGCCGCGTCAGCATGGCAGCACTCGCCACTGTGGCGATGTCGGTGCCGTGCCGGTCGGCGATGCCGCGTAGCGTCTTCAGCAAGGTCTGGAACAGATCCCAGCCACCGAAATCGTCGATGATAAGCTTGTATTTGACGAGCGAGCGGTTCTCCAGCGCGTCATCCGGCTCGGCAACGCCCAGCCATTTGTCGCTCAGGAAGCCGCCGGCGACGGTGCCGTAGCACAGCAGCGAGACACCGTTTTCGCCTGCTGCCTTCACCATCCGCTTTGCCGGGCGGCTGTCGAGCAGCGAATACTGCACCTGCATGGAGACCAGCGGTACGCCGCCGCCGATGATGGCCAGCATATGGTCGGTGTCGAAATTGGTGCCGCCGATGTGGCGTATCTTGCCGGCCTTGCGCAGTTCCTCCAGCCATTGCGCGGCTTCCAGCCAGCGCGGCGCTTCATAGTCCCACCAGTGGAACTGGACGAGGTCGAGCCGTTCGAGGTTGAGCCGGCGCAGCGACTGGTCGATGACGCTTTCGACATAGGATTTGCTGATGCGCGGCAGTACCTCGAGATCGGGTACGAATTTGGTGTGCACGCCGATGCGGGCCAGCGCCTCTTCGCCGCGCAGGTCGCGGTAGCGCAGGCGGAAGCGGCCGATCAGCTCCTCGACGCCTGTATAGATATCGGCGCAGTCGAAATTGGTGATGCCGGCATCGGCAAAGGCGACCATGTCGGCGATCGGGTTTTCGCTGGCCAGCGCGCCATGGCCGCTGGCCATCTGCCAGCCGCCGCGGATCACCCGCGATATCTCATAGTCCGGCGCCAGTCTGGTTCTCTGCATGGGATCAGTCTCGATCGTCTTGAAGCGGCACGGCGGTTGTCTGCGCGTGGCTGAAGCGGCGCAGGCCGGTGCGGATGATGCGGAAGCGCGACGTGCAATTGGGGTCCGGGCAGGCGACCTCGGCGTCGGTCGTCATCCAGTCGTTCTTGTGGGTGGGGCGCTGCTTTGCCGGCAGCAGCGGCAGGAGCGAGGCCAGCGAATAGATGGAAAAGCCCTGGCCCGGCGGCAGGTGCAGCATCTCGCCGCGCATCTCGAAATAGTCGCCGACCTTGGCGCCACAATAGATGGCGCCGCCTTCCGGGGCCGTCACCTCGACCCGCAGGTCGTAAAGCTCGAAGGAATCGTCGTGCTCGTCAGCCATGGCGAACGGCCCTTTCCTCGGGATCGTCGACGTCGAGGCGCCCGCGTATCAGGTTGAAGGAGCGGGTGATGTCGTCGGTCAGCGCCTTGATCGAGCCTTTCACATCGCCGCGCTCCAAGGCATCGATCAGCGCCCAGTGGTGATGGGTTGCCGGAATGTCGCGATGCTCGTCGTGGATATGGGCAGCGGCGCGCACATAGGGGCCGGATTGCAGCCACAGGCTTTCGACGATGGGGATCAGCACCGCCGATCGGGCGGCGCGGTAGACGTAGAAATGAAAGGCGTGGTTCAGTTCGGACGTCTTGTGCGCCCTGTCGCCATCCTCGCTGCGAAAGGCCGTCTCGCAGGCGACGGTGAGCTGCTTCAGCTGTTCGAAATCCTCCGCCGAAAGGTTCGGCAGCGCCAGCGCCGTGATCTGCCCTTCGATCAGGCAGCGGGCGCGGGCAAGGTCATCCAGCCGCTCGCGAGTGATGGTGGGAACGCGGACCGAACGGTTGGGCAGCGCTTCCAGCGCCTGTTCCGAAACCAGCCGGCCAAGCGCCTCGCGCACCGGCATGGTGCTGGTCTGCAGCGTCTCGGCCAGATCCTGTATGCGCATCATCTCGCCGGCGTCGAACAGGCCGTGGATCAGCGAGCTGCGCAGCTCGGCATAGACGCGGTCATGCAGGGTTTCGCGCCCGACAGGGGAGAGGGCTCCGCGCCGGCTCATCGCCTCGATCCTTCGAAAATCCTGTCGCGAGGCTCGTCCCGCCCGGCGTTTCCGGGCGCGCGCAGTGCGTGCTGATTTTTCCGATCGGGCATGCTTGTCCGCCGTTCAAAATCGGGGGCCGTCATGCGGCCAACATTGATTTTTTTAGTTGCAATTCCGAAAGATGTAAAGTTTGATCAAACATCACCGATCAAAATATTTCGAATGAGCCCCGGATGCAGCCACCTGCGAATGCCCCGACCGGTTCGACAGAAACAGGGCGTTCGCCGCTTGTGGAGGCGCACGGTCTGGTCAAGCAGTTCGGCGGTCTGCGCGCGGTCGACGGCATGTCGATCACGTTGCATCGCGGCGAGATGATGGGGCTGATCGGACCCAACGGTGCCGGCAAGACGACGCTGTTCAACCTGCTCGCCGGCAGCCTCAGGCCGACTTCCGGCGAGATCAGGATTGCCGGCGAGGCGGTTTCGCATGAAGGCCCCGAGCGCCGTGTCGCGCGCGGCGTCGGCCGCACCTTCCAGATCCCGCGGCCATTCGCCGAAATGACGATTCTGGAGAACGTCCTGACCGGCGGTCAGCATCAGGCCGGCGAACACATCTGGAAGAATTTTTTGCAGCCCGGCCGCGTCGCTTCGCAGGAAAGGGCCGCTGTGGAGAAGGCACGTTCGCTGCTGGAATTCGTCACGCTTTCCGGCCTCGAGAGCGAGCCGGCGCGGGTGCTGTCCGGCGGTCAACGCAAGCTGCTCGAACTCGCCCGCATCCTGATGGCCGACCCCGAAACCATCCTGCTCGACGAGCCGGCAGCCGGCGTCAATCCGACGCTGCTCGAACTCATCATCGACCGCGTGCTGGATCTCAATGCGCGCGGCAAGTCGATCCTGCTGATCGAGCACAATATGGAGATGGTCGCGCGGCTGTGCGGCCGTGTGGTCGTCATGGCGGCGGGCAAACATCTGGCGGAAGGTTCTCCCGCCGAAGTGTCGCGCGACCGCACCGTCATCGAAGCTTATCTCGGCGGGGTGGCGGCATGACGATAGCCGGCCAACCCGTCGCCCTGTCCACCAAAGCGCTGGTCGCCGGCTATGAGCGCGACCTGCCCATCGTGCGCGGCGTCGATTTTTCCATCCGCTCGGGCGAACTCGTCATCGTGCTTGGACCCAACGGCGCCGGCAAATCCACCTTCGTCAAGGCCATCGCGGGTCTGGTGCCGGTCCATTCCGGTGCAACGTTCCTTGGCGATCGCGACATCACCACGGTCCCGGCGCACGAAAAAATCCGCCACGGCCTGGCTTTCGTGCCGCAGACCGAAAACATCTTCGCGACGCTGTCGATCAACGACAATCTTCTTCTGGCTGCAAACATCCTGCCGAAGGAGAATCGCAGCCGGCGCATCGCCGATCTCTACGCCATGTTTCCCGATCTTGCATCGCGGCCGTCGCTGCGTGCCGGCCAGCTTTCCGGCGGCCAGCGCCAGATGCTGGCGGTGGCGCGCGCGCTGATCGTCGAGCCGTCGGTGCTGATCCTCGACGAGCCGTCTGCCGGCCTGTCGCCCAAGATCGTCTCGGAGGTCTTTTCCAAGCTCAAGGCGATCAACGAAACCGGGGTCACCATCATTCTCGTCGAGCAGAACGTGAAGGCAGCGCTCGCCATCGCCGACCGCGCCGTCATCCTGGTCGAAGGCCTTCTGCGGCATGAGGGGCCGGCCGCGACATTGGCCGACGATCCCATCGTCGCCGAGCTTTATCTCGGCGCGCGGCATGAGCCGAAGGCGGTGGCGCCATGAACCCGCAGGCAATCATGGACGGGCTGATCACCGGTTCGATGATCGGGCTTGGCGCCATCGGCGTGACGCTGACCTATTCGATCCTGCGCTTCGCCAATTTCGCGCACGGCGAATTCATCAGCTGGGGCGCCTATTTCGCGCTCGCCATCAGCGGGGCGCTCGGTTCGCTGTCGGGTGGGTTTCTCACGCCGATAGGGCCGTTCTCCTTCGGCTGGTCGCTGCCCTTGGCGACCGTGATAGCCGTGGCGCTTACCGGTGGGCTGGCGCTTCTCGTCGACGCTCTTCTGTTTGGTCGCCTGCGCGCCCAGCGCGGTGCCGTCATCATCATGGTGATGGCGAGCTTTGGCGCCGCGCTCACCCTGCGCAGTCTGCTCGAATTCATCTTCACCTCCAAGCCCGCCTATTTCTCGAAGGCGCTGCAGATCGCATTGCCGCTCGGCGGCGGCTTGCGGGCGACGCCCGACCAGCTTCTGTCGCTCGGCATTGCCGTGCTGCTCGTCGTCGCCATCCACCTGCTGCTCACCCGCACTGCGATCGGCCGCTCGATGCGCGCCGTCAGCGAAAACCAGCAGCTTGCCGGCGTCGTCGGCATCGATGTGCGCAAGGTCATCCGCACGGTCTGGGTGCTTGGCGCGGGGCTGGCCTGCGTCGCCGGCGTCATGGCCGGGCTGCTGGTGCAGATCCGCCCCTATATGGGTTTCGATCTCCTGCTGCCGCTGTTTGCGGCGGCGATACTGGGCGGCATCGGCAGTGTGCCCGGCGCCATGCTTGCCGGCCTGATCGTCGGGCTGACGGAGGCCTTTGCCGTCCAGCTCATCGGGGCTGAATGGCGCGCGGCCATCGCCTTCGTGATCCTCGTCGCGGTGCTGCTGCTGCGCCCGCAGGGCCTGTTCGGGAGGCCGGAATGAGCGTCGAACTGATCGGCTATGGCGCCTTCTTCCTCACCATGGCGCTCACCTACGCCATCATCTGCCTGGGCCTAAACGTGCAGTGGGGGCAGACCGGCCTGTTCAATGTCGGTATCGCCGGCTTCGTCGCCATCGGCGCCTATGTCTCGGCGATCCTGACGACGCCGGACACTGCTAACCGCTTCGGCGGCTTTGACCTGCCGATCGCCGTCGGCTGGCTCGGGGCAGCGCTCGCCGCCGGCATCATCGCCTTCCTCATCGGCTGGCTGACGATCCGGCTGAGAGCGGACTATCTCGCCATCGCCACCTTCGGCGTTGCGGTCGCGGTCCAGCTTTGCGCCCTCAATCTGGAGCGTCTCACCGGCGGCCCCTTCGGCATCGGCTTCATCCCGCGTCCCTTCGCCAGCCTTGCCGGCGATCCGCTGGCCTTCAGCCTGCTCAATCTCGGCGTGCTCGTCGTTGTCGTGCTCGTGCTCTATCTCGCGCTGGAACGGCTGGTGCGCAGCCCGTGGGGACGCGTGCTGCGCGCCATTCGCGAGGACGAGACGGCAGCGCTGGCGCTGGGCAAAAGCGCGGTCAGGTTCCGCCTTCAGGCCTTCGCCATCGGGGGCGGCATCATGGGGCTGGCGGGTGCCGCGCAGGCGCATTTCATCGGCTTCATCGCGCCGGAAAACTATTTGCCTATGCTGACCTTCCAGGTCTGGGCGATGCTGATCGTCGGCGGTTCCGGCAACAATCGCGGCGCGATCCTTGGCGCGGTTCTGGTCTGGGGCATCTGGGCTGCTTCGGCGGCGGCTGTATCGGCCATCTTCCCGCCCGACCAGCAGGCGCGCGCCGCCGCACTCCAGATCGTCATGATCGGCGTCGCACTCTGTGCCATCCTGCTCCTGCGCCCACGCGGCATTCTGGGCGAGGTGCGGGTGGTTTCCCGCCATCTCGGCCGCCTCTCACCGCTCAAGCGCGCCACCTCGATCCCGCAAAACGATGAGCCTCAGCATGTCCAGAAGCCCTGACCACATCGCGCTCGGCGACACGCTTTCCATCAGCCGCCTGGTCTGCGGGCTGTGGCAGGTGGCCGATCTCGAAAAGGGCGGCACGCTGCTCGATCCAGAGCGCGCAGCGGATGCGCTTCAGGCCTATGCCGAAACCGGCTTCGACACCTTCGACATGGCCGACCACTATGGCAGCGCCGAAGTGATTACCGGCCGGCTTCTGGCGCGTTATCCCGCCAGCAAGCGTCCCGTCGCCTTCACCAAATGGTGCCCGGAGCCGGGGCCGATGACTGCCGAGATCGTGCGCAAAGGCGTGCAGGAACGACTCGACCGGCTCGGCGTCGACAAGGTCGATCTCCTGCAATTCCACTGGTGGACCTTCGAGCATCCGGCATGGCTCGATGCGCTGCATGAGATGGCACAGCTCAAAGGCGAGGGGCTGATCGGCGCGATCGGCGTCACCAATTTCGATGCCGCGCATCTGGCGCTGGCGCTGGCCGACGGCGTGCCGATCGCCACCAATCAGGTTTCCTTCTCGCTGATTGACCGGCGGGCAGCGGGCGCGCTTTCCGATCTCTGCAAGAAAACCAGCGTGAAACTGCTGGCCTATGGCACGCTTTGCGGCGGCTTCCTCTCCGAAAAATGGCTGGGCCAGCCGGAACCCTCCGAAATCGCCGACTGGAGCCGTTCGAAATACAAGCGCTTCATCGATACGGCCGGCGGCTGGGCCGGTTTCCAGTGCATTCTCGCTGCTGCAAACGAGATTGCAAAAAAGCATGAGGTCTCGATTTCCAATGTCGCGACGCGTTGGGTGCTCGAACATGAGGCGGTAGCGGCGGCCATCATCGGCGCGCGCATCGGCGAGAGCGAGCACCGCTCCGACAACCTCAACATTTTCGGCTTCTCGCTCGACGCCGAGGATAAGGCGCGGCTGGACCAGGCCTTCACTGCTACAAAACCCATTCCCGGCGATTGCGGCGACGAATATCGCCGCCCGCCCTATCTCACCGCGTCGGGCGACCTCAGCCACCACCTCGACGCGATCCCGTCGGTGTTCAAGGCGGAGCCCATGCCCGGCCGCCCTGATCGCCTGCGCGTTTCCTCCGGCAGCATCTGGGAGCCGATCGCCGGCTACAGCCGCGCCGTGCGGGTGAAGGACATGATCCGCGTCTCCGGCACGACCGCCACCCACGCCGCCGACCGTTGCGTGGCGCCCGGCGATGCCGGCGCGCAGACCACCTACATTCTCGACAAGATCGCCGCTTCCATCACGGCGCTCGGCGGCAAGATGGAGGATGTCGTGCGCACCCGCATCTATCTGCGCGACGCCTCGAAATGGGAGCCGGTGTCCCGCGCCCATGGCCGGGTGTTCGGCGCGGTGCTGCCGGCCAACACATTGATCGAAGCCGGCGATCTGATCGGCGACTACGAGGTCGAGATCGAGGCCGAGGCGATCGTCTGAGGTTCCGCGGCAAAGCGCCGGCTGACGAAGCGTGAGCCGGCAAGCCCGAAGCGCCATGGATAATCGACCGCCTGGCTGATGCCGATGCGTTTTCCGACGAGGATGCCGACATCCGCCGTCCTTGCCGCGATCCGGATTTCCGGACCGTCGAGCGGCAGCCTGTCATGCGAGCGGTCGATGGCAAGCGCCTGGCAAAGCCTGCCGGGGCCAGCGCAAAGCAGGCGAATATCGTCGAGACCGCGCCGTTGCCGCATCAGGTCTATGCCTTCAAGCGGCTCCAGCGCGCGGATCAGCACCGCACTGCCCGGTTCGCAGACCGTGTTCAGGCACCAGTGAATCCCGTAGGACCGATAGACATAGGCGCGTCCGGGCGGCCCGAACATCGCGGCGTTGCGCTCGGTCGGTCCGCGAAAGGCGTGCGAGGCAGGGTCGTCGGGGCGATAGGCTTCGGTCTCCACGATGATGCCGCCGACGCCATTGGCGTGCACGCTGGCGCCGATCAGATCGCGCGCCACAATCACGGCGTCGCGTGCGAAAAATGAGCTGGTCATGCCGGTCCGAAAAGGTTGCGGTTGGTACGTCAGGTGTCCGCGGCTACGCGTATCATTGCAAGGCTTTCCCTTCCACTTCGCAGTCACAAGAACCGGCGTCTCTGAAGTCGTTTCCGTCATGATGATGGCTTGAGCGCCATTCCCCGCACATATCGCCATCTCGATTCTTGCAATCGTCGGTAGAATCATTGCGTGAGTTTTGCGGCCTATGGCTCGCGGTCCTTTCGTACGAGGCGCGGTCCATTTCAAAAAAAGGAGCAGATAATGGGAAGCAATCTGAGGCTCGGCGTTCTTGCTGCCGCCGCAATAGTGGCCGTTCTGGTTGTGCTGGGGTCCTGGTACACGATCGACCAGGGCGAGCGCGGTGTCATCCTGCGCTATGGCGCCATTGCCGGCACGGCTGAACCTGGCCTCGGTTTCAAACTGCCGATGATCGACGCCGTCGTGCGCGTTTCCGTCCAGTCCAAGGCTGTCGTCTACGACAAGATGGAGGCCTACAGCCGCGACCAGCAGCCGGCCGACATCAAGCTTTCGGTGAACTATCGGATCCCGGTCGATCAGGTCGATACGGTCTATGAAAAATACGGCTCGGAAGAGGGGTTGTTGTCGCGCCTGGTCGAGCGCAAGGTTTTCGAGGAAACCAAGACGGTCTTCGGCCGCTTCAATGCGGTGACGGCCATTCAGGAACGCGGCCGCCTCAACCAGGAGATTGCCGAAGCCATTCAGCGAAGCGTTGCCGGGCCGGTGGTGATCGACTCGGTGCAGATCGAGAATATCGATTTCTCGGACGCCTACGAACAATCCATCGAGCAGCGGATGCTGGCCGAAGTCGAGGTGCAGCGTCTGCGCCAGAACGCGGAACGGGAAAAGGTGCAGGCCGAGATAACCGTCACGCAAGCCAATGCGCAAGCCGATGCACAGCGCGCTCAGGCCCAGGCGCAGGCTGATTCCGTGCGCCTGCAAGCCCAGGCCGAGGCCGAAGCGATCCAGCTTCGCGGCGATGCAGAAGCTCTTGCAATCAAGGCGCGCGGCGATGCCTTGCGCGATAATCCGGGCCTTGTCGCCCTGACGCAGGCAGAGCGCTGGAACGGCCAGCTTCCCCAGACGATGCTTCCGAATGGCAGCATTCCGATGCTGAACCTGGATACGCGGGCCGTGGCGCAGGATTGATTCCAACCTGTCGCATGGGCGATGCATATTGAAAAAGCGCCTCTCCCTGCCGGTGCCGGGAGACGGCAAAAAATGTCGAGACATTTCTGAATTTGTTGGTGATCCCGACAGGAATCGAACCTGTGACCTACAGATTAGGAATCTGCCGCTCTATCCTACTGAGCTACGGGACCAACCGAAACGACACATAGCCGCTTCGGCGCGTTTCGCCAACGGTTTTGGGCAGCAAAATTTGCGGCCCTTTGTCGACAGTGCGCAGGCCGGCCCGATGTTGGGCCGGCATTTCCAGGCGCCTATGCCGCCAGCGTGGTCTCGGCCAGGCGCACCCAATAGCTCATGCCGTGCGGGATGACCTCGTCGTTGAAGTCGTAGGCGGGGTGGTGGAGATTGGCGGTGTCGCCATTGCCGATGAAGATGAAGGCGCCGGGGCGGGCTTCCAGCATGTAGGAAAAATCCTCGCCGCCCATCACCGGCTGGATTTCGCGATGGACCTGGTTGCCGCCGGCAATCACCGCCGCGACGTCGCCGGCGATCACGGTTTCCTCGGGATGATTGAAGGTGACGGGATAGTTGGCGTCGTAGTGCACGTTGATCGTTGCACCATAGGCGGCAGCGATGCCTGAACAGATGGTTTCGATGCGCTCGCGGGCGATTGCGGCGACTTCCTTCTTCAGGGTACGCACGGTGCCGGCGAGTTCGACCTGCTCGGGAATAACGTTGTAGGCGTCGCCGCCATGAAATTTGGTCACCGTCACGACGACCGAATCGACCGGATTGACCGTGCGCGAGGCGATCGTCTGGAAGGCGGTGACGATCTGGCTGCCGATGACCACCGGGTCGATGGCGAGATGAGGCATGGCCGCATGGCCGCCCTTGCCCTTCACGGTGATGGTGAATTCTGCGGTCGCCGCCATGATCGGGCCCGGCCGGATGGCGAACTGGCCGACCGGCAGGCCGGGAATATTGTGCATGCCGAAGACTTTTTGGATGCCGAAGCGGTCCATCATGCCGTCATTGACCATGGCGAGGCCGCCGGCGCCGCCTTCCTCGGCCGGCTGGAAGATGACTGCGACGGAACCGGCGAAATTGCGGGTCTCGGCGAGATATTTGGCGGCACCCAGCAGCATTGCCGTGTGACCGTCATGGCCGCAGGCGTGCATCTTGCCGGGCACGGTCGAGGCATAGGGCTTGCCGGTGATCTCGGTGATCGGCAGCGCATCCATGTCGGCGCGCAGGCCAACGGTCGTGCCGGCACCGAGATTGCCGCGGATGATGCCGACCACGCCGGTCCTGCCGATGCCGGGCACGACCTCGTCGCAGCCGAAGGATTTCAGCTTTTCGCTGACGAACTCGGCCGTCTTGAACACGTCGTAGTTCAGCTCGGGGTTCTGGTGCAGCGTGCGGCGCCAGCCGGCGACTTCGTCCTGCAATTCGGCGGCTCGGTTCAAAATCGGCATGATGAAAGACTTTCGTTGTTCATGGTTTTCCCGGCATTACCCACAATCGTGATCGCAGATGCTTTGCCATCATGAGGTCACATAAGCTAAATAGCACCGCATGAACGTGGGTGCGGGACGATGACGGCCAATGCGTGCTGTCGATTATTGGCCCAGGCCGAAATCTTACGGACCACGGGGCGACCACGGCAAGAGGCGATTTCGGGATTTCTCATGCGGCATAGCTTTTTTCCAAAAGGACTTCTCGCCGGGCTGGTGGCGCTCGGTGCACTGGCGGCGGCGCCGGCATGGGCCAATCCGTCGATCCTTTTCGATCTTAACACCGGCAGGGTTCTGCAGCATCAGGATGCGTTCCAGCGCTGGCATCCCGCCTCGCTGACCAAGCTGATGACCGCCTATGTCACCTTCCGCGCCATCGATGCGGGGGAATTGACCCTGCAATCACCCATCAAGGTGACCAAGAAATCCGCCGCCGAGCCGCCGAGCAAGATGGGCTACAAGCCCGGCTCGGTGATGACGCTCGACAATGCGCTGAAGATGATGCTGATCAAGTCGGCCAACGACATCGCCTATGCCGTGGGCGAAAATGTCGGCGGTACGATCCCGGCCTTTGCCGACCGTATGAACACCGAGGCCGCGCGCCTGGGCATGACCGGCAGCCATTTCACCAATGCCAATGGCCTGCATGACCCGCTGAACTATACGACCGCGCATGATCTCGCGATTCTGGTGCGGGCGATCCGCACCGAATATCCGCAATATGCGCCCTATTTCGCAATCGAGGGCCTCAGCGCCGGCAAGAAGGTGCTGAAGAGCTTCAATCTGCTAGTCGGCCGCTATCCCGGGGCGGATGGCATGAAGACGGGCTTTGTCTGCGCCTCCGGCTTCAACATGATCGGTTCGGCGACGCGCAACGGGCATACGCTGGTCGCAGTCGTGCTGGGCGAGAAAACGGCGGTCAGCCGTGCCGAAACGGCTGCAAATCTGCTCAACCAGGGCTTTGCGACCCCAGATGCGGGCGGCGCAACCGTGGCGACGCTGCCTGTCTATGGCAACCCGACCGCTGCTCCGCTCGATATCCGCGACCAGATTTGCCCGAAGAAGCCAGCGGCGACGGCCGCCGCGCCGTCCGAGGATGCCGGCGAACAGGCGGCCACGGGTCCGAAGTCGCCTTATCTCGAAAAGCTGGATCACGAGCCGCGCCTCGTCGCGGTCGGTCTCGGCGGTGCCACCGGCCCGGTGCCGAAGGCATTCGCGGCGATCGCTGCCCAAAGCTATGCTGATGTTCCGATCCCGACCTGGCGTCCAGACCGTCCGGCTCCCGGCGGCACGCTGGCGGCCCAGGGCGACAGCCAATAGGCCAGGCGCTGACCATGAGCGAGCTTTATCCCATTCCCGTCTCGGTGCTGACCGGCTTTCTCGGCGCGGGCAAGACGACGCTGCTCAACCGGTTGCTGAAAGACGCCAGCCTTGCCGACACGGCTGTCATCATCAACGAGTTCGGCGACGTGGCGATCGATCATCTGCTGGTCGAGCAGGCATCTGACGGCATCATCCAGCTTTCCGACGGCTGCCTGTGCTGCACGGTGCGTGGCGAGCTGGTCGATACGCTGGCCGATCTCATCGACCGGCTCCAGACCGGCAAGATCGCCAGGCTGAAGCGTGTCATCGTCGAGACCACCGGCCTTGCCGACCCGGCCCCTGTGTTGCAATCGATCATGGGTCACCCGGCGCTGGTACAGGCGTTCCGGCTCGACGGCGTCATCACGCTGGTCGATGCGGTCAACGGCAATGCGACGCTCGACGCCCATGTCGAGGCGGTCAAGCAGGTGGCGGTGGCCGATCGTATCGTCATCACCAAAGCCGACCTTCAGGACGATCACGAGGCGCTGGCTTCGCTTCACGCCCGGCTGCGCCAGATCAACCCGTCAGCGCTGCTGCTCGACGTGACCGACAAGACGACCGGCGTTGCGGTCCTGTTCGAATGCGGGCTCTACGATCCGACGACCAAGACCGCCGATGTCCGCCGCTGGCTGGGCGAGGAAGCGGCGCATGCCGCGCATCACCATCACCACGGCGGTCACGATCATCACCACGATCATGAGCATGAGCATCGCCATGACGATCGCGTCCGCGCTTTCACGCTGGTCCATGACGGTCCGGTGCCGTTTTCGACCATCGAGATGTTCCTCGACCTCTTGCGCTCCACCCATGGCGAGAAGCTGCTGAGGCTGAAGGGCATCATCGAGATTGCCGAGGACCCGGGCCGGCCGCTGGTCGTCCATGGCGTGCAGAAGATCCTGCATCCGCCGGCGCGGCTGCCGTTCTGGCCGGACGCTGTTCGCGGCACGCGGCTGGTGCTGATCACGCTCGACATGCCGGAAGACTATGTGCGCCGCCTGTTTGCCGCCTTCACCAACAAGCCGGCAATAGACACGCCGGATCGTGCTGCGCTCGAGGACAATCCGCTGGCGATTGCCGGGATGCGATAGTTTCAACGTTGCCGCTTTCCCTTCTCCCCGTCACTATACGGGGAGAAGGTCCCGGCAGGGGGATGAGGGGCGGCGCCAACTTTCGACCGGAATCTAAAAGCAGTCATCTTGCGCACTAGATGCACGCTAGAAACGCCTAAGCCCCGCGCTCCACCAAAAACCGATGCCCGCCGCTCTCCGCCTGCGTTTCGACAAGGCGATGGCCGTTGTCGGCGCAGAAGGCGGGGATGTCGATGACGGCCAGCGGGTCGGTGGTTTCGAGCCACAGCAGGCTGCCGGGAACCATCTCGGACAGGCGCTTGCGCGCTTTCAGCACGGGCAGGGGGCAGTTCAGCCCCTTGAGGTCGTAGACGCCCGCTTCAGCCGACATCGCGCCTCAGCTGCCGAAAATGTTGGTGATGCCGGCGAGGCGCTTGCGCACATTGCCGAGAATGCCAGGCTGTTCGGCGGGTGCACCGGCAGCAGTGGTCGCAGCTTCCGGCGGCACGATGGTGATCTGGCCAGCGTCGGCGGTAGCAGGCTGGGCGGGCGCGGGAGCTGCCTTCTGCGCCTTGGCCAAAGCGATCGCGGCCTTCTTTTCGTCGGCTGCGCGCTGTTTCTCTTCGGCTATCTTCTTCTTTTCGGCCTCGGCGGCTTCAAGGGCTGCCATGCGTTTGCCGGCGGGCGAATCGATGCGGCCCATGCGGGCGGTTTCGACAATCGAACCGTCGGCCTGCAGTGAGGGCGGCTCGATCGGCACGCGCTCGCCGCGCGCACGCTTGTGGGTCCATTCCTGAACCAGCTTGGCTTCCTTGATGCCGGCAATCGCCGGCTTCGGCGCGATCTTTTCGCTCTTGCCTACGGCGCTGTTGAAAGCGGCGTCATAGCTCGACTGGTAGGACTGATAGGCCGTCTTCAGCGAATCGGGCTGGCTTGAGGCCGGGCAGGCGCTGGTCGGCGAGAAGGCCGCACCCCCCTCGGGTACCTGGTTGAAGACGTAGCGCTTCTCGCAGACATCGACCTTCGGCGGCACTTTGGTAATCTCGAAGTTGTCGTAGCCTTCCTTCAGCATCTTCCAGAACGCGTAGTTCGGGTCGTTGCGGTAGCGCGCCATGTTGGCGGCGGTCATGCGGAAGGGAAACGCCTGGATCTGGAACTCGGTCTGGCCGCCATTGAAGGCGTCGCGGCCGAAGGCATAGATCTGCTCGATCTGCTCATCGGTCATCGAATAGCAGCCGGAGGACGAGCATGCGCCATGCACCATCAGGTTGGTGCCGGTGCGGCCGTTGGCGCGGTCATAGGCGTTGGGGTAGCCGATGTTAAAGGCCAGATGGTACTGCGAATTCGGGTTCATCTGCGCCGGACGCACCGTATAGAAGCCCTCGGGAGCCTGGCGGTCGCCCTCGATATATTTCGGCCCGAGCTTGCCCGACCATTTGCAGATGTCATAGGTCGCGATGACGTCGTAGCGGCCGTTGGTCTTCTGCTTCCAGATCTCGACCTTGCCTTCTTCCTTGAAGACGCGCGCCATGATCGGCGCGTTGCGCTGCATGCCCTTAGCCTTCATTTCGGCCACGACTTTTGGCGACAACTGCTTGTTGGCCTTGGGCGATAGATCGGTGAATGTTGTCTGCTCATTGCAGCCAGCCACCATCAGCGTGGCAATCAGCAATCCGGCACGTGCGACATTGGCAATCAGCGGCATGAAAATCGTCTTCGTTTCCATCGGTCGCGGCGAGAAGGTTGTCTCCCGTCGTCCGGTCATTTCCAGGAACCGGACAATATGCCCGTTAACCTTGAAAATTGATTACCGCAAGGGTTAACAGCCCACTCTCACCACACGCGATACACGAAAAAGTGGCGGCAATTTTGTGGCAGAAATTTGGAACCCCGCCGTAATTCCCCAACGATCAGAGGCTGCGGCCGATGGCGAGGTATTTTTCGCGGCGCTGTTCGCGGAAATCGGTCGGCTTGGCGGCGAAATCGGCGAGCGTCTTGGCAATCAGGTCGCCGGCAGCCTTCATCACCGTTTCGGGTGCGCGGTGCGCGCCGCCGAGCGGTTCGGGAATGATCGCGTCGATCACCTTCAGGTCCAGAAGGTCCTGCGCGGTGATCTTCATGTTGGTCGCGGCGTCCTTGGAACGCGTGGTATCGCGCCACAGGATGGAAGCGGCACCTTCCGGCGAAATCACCGAATAGATGGCGTGTTCGAGCATGAAGACGCGGTTTGCCGTGGCAATGGCGATCGCACCGCCCGAACCGCCTTCGCCGATGACCACCGAGATCGACGGCACCTTCAGGCCGAGGCAGGCTGAGGTCGAGCGGGCAATGGCCTCGGCCTGGCCGCGCTCTTCCGCTTCGACGCCGGGAAAGGCGCCGGCGGTGTCGACCAGCGTCACGACGGGAATCGAGAAACGGTCGGCAAGCTCCATGATGCGCACCGCCTTGCGGTAGCCTTCGGGCTTCGCCGAGCCGAAATTATGCTTGATCCGGCTCTTGGTGTCTGAGCCTTTTTCCTGGCCGATGACGGCAACAGGCTCGCCGCGGAAGCGGGCGAAGCCGCCGATAATGGCCTCGTCCTCGCCAAAGGCGCGGTCGCCGGCCAGTGTCGTGAAGTCGGTGAACAGCGCATCGACATAGTCGAGGCAGTGCGGCCGGTCGGGATGGCGGGCCACCTGCACCTTCTGCCACGGCGTCAGCGCCTTGTAGGCATCGCGCAGCGCATCCTTGGAGCGCTTCTCCAGCCGGGCGATCTCGTCGGCGACGTCGACAGCTTCGCCGCTTTCGGCAAGCTTCTTAAGCTCGATGATCTTGCCATCGAGATCCTGCACCGGTTTTTCGAAATCGAGGTAATTGTACATGCGTGAGCGGACCAATACGCCTGAATTAAAACACAGCCAGAACCTTCAAAAGACAGGTTCGGCGCCGCGAAACTCGCCTCCACATAGCGTCAGCTTGTCTTGTCGGCAAGCGGATGATGGTCATTGACCAGTCGCATCAACCGTTCCTCGAGCACATGGGTGTAGATTTGTGTCGTCGATATGTCGGCGTGGCCGAGCAGTTGCTGTACGGCGCGCAGGTCCGCGCCATTCTGCAGGAGATGGCTGGCGAAGGCGTGGCGCAGCACATGCGGCGAGATTTTCGCAGCCGTTATTCCGGTTCTGGCGGCAAGCCCTTTCAGGTCGCGCGCAAACACCTGCCGCGGCAGATGGCCGCTTTCGGAAGCTGCCGGAAACAGGAACGGGCTTTCGGCAAATGCCGGCACCTTCTCACGTTCCGTGAGCCAACTGCGCATCGCCTCGCGCGCCTTCGCCGAGAGCGGCACCATGCGATCCTTGTCGCCCTTGCCGCGCACGATGAAGAAGCGCTCGTCGCGCAGCGCCACCGTCAGCGGCAGGCTGACCAGTTCGGAAACGCGCAATCCCGTCGCATAAAGCACCTCGACCAGCGCATGCATGCGCCTTGCCGCGATATGAGCGCTGTAGCCCGTCGATGCGTCATTGGCTTCGGTCGCCGCCCGGTCGAGCAGGCGGCCGGTCTCGGCCTCGCTCATGATCTTGGGCAGCGGCCGGTCTTTCTTCGGGCTGTCGAGCGTGCCGGTGGGGTCGTCCGTGCGCAGTCCCTCGGCATAGAGAAACTTGTAGAATTGCCGCAGCACCGAAAGTTTGCGCGCCTGCGAGGTCGGGGCAAAGCCGCGCCCGGCGATGTCGCCGAGATAGGCGCGGATGCTTTCGGTTGCCGCGCCCGCCAGGTCGCCGATGGTTTCGGCGGCGTCTTCCAGGTCGCGGCGGTAGGAGGAGAGCGTGTTGTTGGCAGCGCCCCGCTCGGCGCTCATCATCTCCAGAAAAGCCTCTATCCGCGCGCCGCTTCTCATGACCGCTATTTCTTCGGATTGATCTTGTCGGCGGGAATGCGGATGGTGATCTCGCCCTTCTTCGGCTCGACATAGGTGACCAGAGCGAACATTGCGCCGTAGGCAATGCCCGCCAGAATGCCCAGCGTCACCAGAAACCGGAATAAGGTCGGCATTGTTTGGTCGTGCCCTCCCTGTGCCGTGCCGTTATGGGACGCCCTTCATGTCATTTCAAGGGCGGGCCCTAACCCTTGACGCGCAAAGGGTTTTGATGTCGAAACGCCGCATGATGAGCGAGGCGCCCGAAAACACGGTTCCGAGACAGGCCGAACTGCTGAAGCAGCTCGGTTCGCGCTCTATCGTGTTCGTCGGTTTGATGGGCGCCGGCAAGACGGCGATCGGCCGGCGGGTGGCGAGCGTTCTGCATCTGCCCTTCACCGACAGCGACCATGAGATCGAAAGCGTCTCGCGCATGACCATCCCCGAGCTGTTCGAGCGCTATGGCGAGCCGGAATTCCGCGCTCTTGAGCAGCGCGTCATCCACCGCGTGCTCGAAAGCGGCCCGCAGGTGCTGTCCACCGGCGGCGGCGCCTTCATGAATGCACAGACGCAAGGCATCATCGCCGACCATGGCGTTTCGGTCTGGCTGAAGGCCGATATCGACACGCTGATGGAGCGGGTCGGCAAGAAGCCGACGCGGCCGCTGCTGCAAAACCCCGACCCGCGCGCGGTCATGGAGCGGCTGATGGCCGAGCGCTATCCCGTCTATGCCAAGGCCGATGTCACCGTGCCGACCCGCGACGAGCGCAAGGAAATCATTGCCGCCGAGGTCATCGAGGAACTCGTGTCCTATCTTTGCGGGCAGGGCCACCCCGCCACGGAGACTGCACAATGAATGACGGCGGCACCAACGGCACGGTCAAGGTTAGCGTCGGGCTCGGCGACAGGGCCTATGACATATTGATCGGCTCCGGCCTGATCGCACGGGCAGGTGCGGAAATCGCCGCACGCCTGCCGGGCATTCGTGCTGCAATCGTCACCGACGAGAATGTCGCCGCCGTCCATCTCGAGGCTCTTACCACCAGTCTTGAAAGCGCAGGCATCGCCTCTACGGCAATCACGCTGCCGGCCGGCGAGAAGACGAAGAGCTTCACCCATCTGCAGGACGTGGTCGACGGCGTGCTTGCCGCCCGGCTGGAGCGCGGCGACGCGGTTCTGGCGCTCGGCGGCGGCGTCATCGGCGATCTCACCGGCTTCGCCGCCGGCATCGTGCGGCGCGGCATGAATTTCGTGCAATTGCCGACCTCGCTGCTGGCGCAGGTCGATTCGTCTGTCGGCGGCAAGACCGGCATCAACAGTGCCCACGGCAAGAACCTCATCGGCGTCTTCCACCAGCCGCGCGTCGTGCTGGCCGATACCGATGTGCTCGACACGCTGCCCGTCCGCGAATTCCGTGCCGGCTATGCCGAGGTCGCCAAATACGGCCTCATCGACCGCCCCGATTTCTTCGCGTGGCTGGAAAAGAACTGGCGCGACGTGTTTTCCGGCGGCCCGGCTCGCACGGAGGCGATTGCACAATCCTGCCGCGCCAAGGCCGATGTCGTCGCCCGCGACGAATTCGAGACCGGCGACCGGGCACTGCTCAATCTCGGCCACACATTCGGCCACGCGCTGGAGGCCGCCACCGGCTATGACGGCGCGCGGCTCGTCCACGGCGAGGGCGTCGCCATCGGCATGGCGCTGGCCTATCGCTTTTCGGCACGCATGAACCTTGCCAGCCCGGACGATGCCGCACGCGTCGAGACGCATCTGCGCGATGTCGGCCTGCCGTGGCGCATGGCCGATATTCCCGGCGAGCTTCCCGATGCCGAGCGGCTGCTTGGCTATATTGCCCAGGACAAGAAAGTGTCGCGCGGCGCACTCACCTTCATCCTGACGCGCGGCATCGGCCAGTCCTTCATCGCCAAGGACGTTCCGGCATCCGAAGTTCTGGCATTCCTGCGGGAGAATCACCCGGGATGAAAGTCGAAGCGCTTGCCGCCGTCATCTGCGTCCTTCTGGCCCTGATCGCGCTCGCGCTGATATTTCGCACGCGGTTGCTCGCGGCTTTCGGCCTCGAATTGCAAAAGATCGAGCCGCAGCAATCTGCCCATGACGAGCTGCGCGGCACCGTCGCCGATCTCCATCGCGGAGGCGGCGTGGTCAAGCAGGACCGCGACCGCATGGGCGCGCTGCTCGACCTGCACGAGCTCGAAGTCTCCGACGTCATGGTCCATCGGCTGAACATGCGCTCGGTCAACGCCGACAATGCGCCCGAGGCTGTGGTTCGCGAAATCCTGCAAAGCCCGCATACGCGCATGCCGCTGTGGCGCGGCGCCACCGACAATATCGTCGGCGTGCTGCACGCCAAGGATCTGCTTCGGGCGCTCAACGATGTCGGCAATGATTTTTCACAGATCGACGTGATGAAAATCGCCTCCAAGCCGTGGTTCGTACCGGACACGACGACGCTTCAGGAGCAGCTCAACGCGTTCCTGCGCCGCAAGGCGCATTTCGCCCTCGTCGTCGACGAGTATGGCGAGCTGGAAGGGCTGGTCACGCTGGAAGACATCATCGAGGAGATCGTCGGCGAGATCGCCGACGAGCACGATGTCGACGTGCAGGGCGTGCGCCAGGAATCGGATGGCTCGATCGTAGTCGACGGCTCCGTCCCCATCCGCGACCTCAATCGTGCGCTCGACTGGGAACTGCCAGACGACGAGGCAGTCACCATCGCCGGCCTCGTCATCCACGAGACCCAGTCGATCCCGGAAGAGAAACAGGCCTTCACCTTTCACGGCAAGCGCTTCATCGTCATGAAGCGCGACAAGAACCGCATCACGCGCATCAGGATCAGGCCGGCGCTCGAGGTGACGGAAGCGGTTCCGCGCCAAACCTGAGATTCAAGCTCGCGCCATGTTATGTCCGAAAATGACCATAGTCATTGACCATGGTCATTCTGAAACCTATCTTTGACTGGATAGGAGCCCGGACCATGACGGAGCAGGTCTCGAAATCGAAATTCAAGGCGAAAGCGCTTGAGTATTTTCGCAAGGTCGAGGCGAGCGGCGAACCTGTGATCATTACTGATCACGGCAAGCCGACATTGGAGATTCGGCCTTACGCCGAAACGAAGCGAACGCCTCTCGAAATGCTGCGAGGCAGCGTGCTGCGCTATGACGATCCGTTCGAGCCTGTTGGGCTGGAGGATTGGGAAGCGCTCAAGTGATCGTCCTCGATACCCACGCTCTTGTCTGGTGGATCAACAAGGACGACAGTCGGCTTTCTTCCGTCGCAGCCGATGCGATCGAACAGGCACTGGCCGGTGACGGTGTGGTTGCATCGTCGATTTCTGCCTGGGAGCTCGCGATGCTTGTGTCCAAGGGGAAGCTGGACTTGACGGTCGACGTGCTGGACTGGCTCGAAGCTGCCGCCTCGATCGATGGCTTTGATTTCGTGCCGGTCGACAACATCGTCGCGGTGAAAAGCCGGACACTGCCCGGAGACTTCCATCCTGATCCTGCCGATCGCATCATCGTCGCCTTGGCGCGCGAGCTAGGCGCGCCCCTGGTCACCGCCGACGCCAAGATCACACAGTATCCGCACGTCGCGACGATCTGGTAGCTCGACGCGCTACCAGCGCGTCGCTTCGCCAGGTGCAGCCGGTTCGATCGCCAGCGCGTGCACGCCGCCATTCAGCTCGTCGGCCAGAAGTGCGTTGACCGAGCGGTGGCGGTCGATGCGGCTCATGCCGGAAAAAACATCGGAGACGATGCGGACGCGAAAATGCGTTTCGCCGGTGCCGTCATAGGTCACATGATGGCCCGAATCCTCGTGATGGTGGCCGGCGTGGAGATGGCTTTCGTTGAGGACGACAAGCCGCTCCGGCGAATATGCCTGTTTCAGCTTGTTTTCCATCGTTGCCTGTATGGACATTGCCGTCTCCTTCACCCAAATATGTCGCACTCATCATAAAAGTGCCGATCTAGCATTTAATCCGCGATTCAGCGGGTTAGGGCGATGATTGCTGAAATGTCAATTCTTGTTCTGTGACCCCAACATCCCCTAAATGGGAATAGATGAAACCCTATCCAAAATATTTCGACAAGATTCGCGTGCGCCCCGACCCGCAGGCCGAGGTGAAAGCGCGCGCGCCGATCTGCCAGTGGGATGGTTGCAATGAAGCCGGCACCCACCGGGCGCCTGTCGGCCGCCTGAAGGAAGGCGAGTATTTCCGCTTCTGCTTCGATCATGTGCGCGAGTACAACAAGGGCTTCAATTATTTCTCAGGCGTGCCGGACAGCGAGGTCGCGCGCTTTCAGAAGGAAGCGATGACCGGCCATCGCCCGACCTGGACCATGGGCACCAATGGCGGTGCGCGCACCTCCTCGCCCGATTTCGCGCAGCAACGTTCGGGCCGCGCCGGCTACTACAAGAATGTGCGCGATCCCTTCGGCATGTTCGGCGAGAAGGCCGCCCCGCGTGAGCGCAAGGCCAAGCCGCTTGAGGCCAAGGCGCTGGAAACGCTTGGCCTTACCACAAAGGCGACTGGCGCCGACATCAAGGCGCGCTATAAGGAGCTTGTGAAACGCCACCATCCCGATGCGAATGGTGGAGACAGGGGTTCGGAAGACCGGTTCCGCGATGTGCTTCAGGCCTATCGCGTGCTCAAGCAGGCAGGCTTGTGTTGAGCATCAGGTCTTAGGCCTTTCCGGAATGGCTTTCGCCCCGCCGGAAAAAGCTCTAAGACCGCTCCCGAACAAAATTGGATTGCCGGCGAAGCACGAGGCTTCGCGCGTGGAGATATGATGAACAAGGTCGATCGCGATATCGCAAACCTGCCCGACACGACGGCGTCGGTGAAAGAGAAATTCGGCTTCGATTCCAAGATGGTCGTGCCGGCCTATTCCGCTGCCACCGAACATGTGCCGGACATCGATCCCGACTATCTGTTCGACCAGCAGACGACCATGGCGATCCTGGCCGGCTTTGCCTACAACCGCCGCGTCATGGTGTCGGGCTATCACGGCACCGGCAAGTCGACCCATATCGAGCAGGTCGCCGCCCGCCTCAACTGGCCTTGCGTGCGCGTCAATCTCGACAGCCATGTCAGCCGTATCGATCTCGTCGGCAAGGATGCGATCGTCGTCAAGGAAGGCATGCAGGTCACGGAATTCCGCGATGGCATTCTGCCCTGGGCCTATCAGCACAATGTCGCGCTCTGCTTCGATGAATATGACGCCGGCCGCCCGGACGTGATGTTCGTCATCCAGCGCGTGCTGGAATCGTCTGGCCGCCTGACACTGCTCGACCAGAGCCGCGTCATCCGTCCGCACCCGGCCTTCCGCCTGTTCGCCACCGCCAACACGGTCGGCCTCGGCGACACGACCGGCCTCTATCACGGCACCCAGCAGATCAACCAGGCGCAGATGGACCGCTGGTCGATCGTCACGACGCTGAATTATCTGCCGCATGACAATGAAGTCGCGATCGTGCTGGCCAAGTCCAAGCACTACCGCAACGACAAGGGCCGCGACATCGTCAACAAGATGGTGCGTGTCGCCGACATGACCCGCTCGGCCTTCATCAATGGCGATCTCTCGACCGTCATGAGCCCGCGCACGGTCATCACCTGGTCGGAAAATGCCGAGATCTTCAACAATGTCGGCCTGGCCTTCCGCCTGACCTTCCTCAACAAATGCGATGAGCTGGAACGCTCGATCGTTGCCGAATTCTACCAGCGCGCCTTTGGCGAAGAGCTGCCGGAATCCTCGGCCAACGTCGTGCTGGGGTAAACTCGCGTGGCGGGTCCCGGCGACAACACACGCGGCAAGCCCAGGACGGGCGGTGAGGCGGACGCTTTCAAGCGTGCCGTGACCGTCTGCATGCGCGCTATTTCCGGCGACAACGAGATGGAAGTCGCCTTCGCCAAGGACAAGCCCGCACTTGCCGGCAACCGGGCGCGCCTGCCGGAACTGCCAAAGAAGGCATCGAAGACCGACATCGCAGTCACGCGAGGGCTCGGCGATTCCATGGCGCTCAAGCGCGCCTGCCACGATACGCGCATCCACACCAAGCTGGCGCCCGAAGGCAAACAGGCCCGCGCCGTCTATGACGCCGTCGAGCAGGCCCGCGTCGAGGCGATCGGTTCGCGTGCCATGGCCGGCGTTGCCGACAATATCGGCTCGATGCTGGAAGACAAATACGCCAAGGCCAATCTTGCCGACGTGCGCGATCAGGCCGACGCCCCGCTTGAAGAAGCTCTGGCGCTGATGGTGCGCGAGAAGCTGACCGGACGGCCCGCACCGAAGAGCGGTGAAAAACTCGTTTCGCTGTGGCGCAACTGGGTCGAGGAAAAGGCCGGCGCCGATCTTCAGGGCCTGGTCGGAAAACTCGACGACCAGCAGGCCTTTGCCCGCGTCGTGCGCGACATGCTCGCCTCCATGAACATGGCCGAGGAACTCGGCGATGAGGAGCAGAACGAGGACACCGAGAACAACGACGAAGACCAGCCTCAGGGTGGCGAAAAGAGCGAGGAAGGCGGCGAGGACGACACCGGCGCCGATGACTCGCAGCCAGAGGATTCGGAAGCCTCCGCCGAGGAAGACCAGTCCGGCGAGATGGAGGCGTCAGACGCCACATCGGACGACATGGCCGATGACGACGATGCCGACGCCGAGACGCCGGGCGAGGCGCGCCGCAAGGACGATCCTTTCGCCAACCTGCCGCGCGATATCGACTATAAGGTTTTCACCACCACCTTCGACGAGACGGTGGGGGCCGAAGAACTGTGCGAGGAAGAGGAGCTCGACCGGCTCCGCGCCTTCCTCGACAAGCAGCTCGCCAATCTGCAGGGCGTCGTCGGGCGTCTCGCCAACCGGCTGCAGCGCCGCCTGATGGCGCAGCAGAACCGCTCTTGGGATTTCGACCTGGAAGAGGGCTATCTCGATCCGGCTCGCCTCGTGCGCGTCGTCATCGATCCGATGCAGCCGCTGTCCTTCAAGCAGGAGCGCGACACCAAGTTCCGCGACACGGTGGTGACGCTGGTGCTCGACAATTCCGGCTCGATGCGTGGCCGTCCGATCACGGTGGCTGCGACCTGCGCCGACATTCTGGCGCGCACGCTGGAGCGCTGCGGCGTCTCGGTCGAGATTCTCGGCTTCACCACCCGGGCCTGGAAGGGCGGGCAGGCGCGCGAGAAGTGGCTGAAGGACGGCAAGCCGGCCAATCCCGGCCGCCTCAACGATCTGCGCCACATCATCTACAAGAGCGCCGACATGCCGTGGCGTCGCGCACGGCGCAATCTCGGCCTGATGATGCGCGAAGGGCTGCTGAAGGAAAACATCGACGGCGAGGCATTGCTGTGGGCGCATCAGCGCCTGATCGCCCGGCCTGAGCAGAGAAAAATCCTGATGATGATTTCGGACGGCGCGCCGGTCGACGATTCGACGCTGTCGGTCAATCCGGGCAATTATCTCGAGCGCCACTTGCGCGCGGTCATCGATCTCATCGAAACCCGTTCTCCGGTCGAGCTTCTGGCCATCGGCATCGGCCACGACGTCACGCGCTACTATCGCCGCGCCGTCACTATCGTCGATGCCGAGGAACTTGCCGGCGCCATGACCGAGCAGCTTGCCTCGCTGTTCGGCGAGGAGACCGTCCGCGACACCCGCCGCAGCGGCGGCCGCCGGCGGGCGGGATGAGGTCGGTTGAGCTGGACATAGCAGACCCCCTCTCCGTCGCGCTTCGCGCGCCACCTCTCCCCCGCTTTGCGGGGGCGAGGAACCCAAGTCCTGAAATGTCGCGGCTTCGGCTAGTGCCGGTTCCTCGCCCCGCTTGCGGGGAGAGGTGGCTCGGCGAAGCCGAGACGGAGAGGGGGAGTTGCCGTGATCGCGCAACCTCCTTCGGCGGAGTTTCGGCACTTGCGCGTTCGCTGTTTTGTGCGGTGGCCCTGGCCTTCTCCTTTGCTGGATCGCTTACCGCCCAAGCCGAACCCGCACCCGTCGAGCAGGTCGAAGTCAAATCCCGCCCCATCACCCGCTTCCACATCGGCCGCGACGAAAAGCAGTTCGGCCCGCTGGAGTTCGTTGGCGGGCTGGAGATGACCTCGCGGTCGCGCAATTTCGGTGCGCTGTCGGCCATGCGCTTCCGCAAGCCGGGCAGCGATTTCATCGGCGTTGCCGACACCGGCTTCTGGTTCTTCGGCACGGTGACACGCGATGCCGACCAGCGGCCCACCGGCATTTCCGATTTCCGCATGGTGCAGATGGTCGACGAGGCCGGAAATCCGGCCGACGAAAAATGGCAGGTCGACGCCGAGGGCCTCGCCGTCAAGGACGATGTCGCGACCGTCGGTTTCGAACGCAACCACCGCGTCGCCCAGTTCCACATAAACCCGAACGATATGCGCGCGGCGTTCGGCCAGCTCGATTTCCTCGTGCCGGCGCAGGAGCTGCGCCAGAATCGCGGCTTCGAGACAGTCACTTACGCGCCCGAGGATAGCCCGCTCAAGGGCGCACTGGTCGTCGTTTCGGAAAAGAGCCTGGACAAGCAGGGCAATATCTTTGCCGCCGTGCTTTCAGGCCCGCGCAAGGGTGTCTTCACCGTCCAGCGCAGCGGCGATTTCGACATCACCGACGGGGCGTTCCTGCCCGATGGCGACCTGCTTCTGCTGGAGCGCAGCTATTCCATGGCGCGCGGGGTGCGGATGCGTCTCCGTCGCATCGACGCGGCAACGATCGCCAAGGGCAATGTCGTCGACGGCCCGATCCTTCTCGAAACCGACATGAGCTACCAGATCGACAATATGGAAGCGATGGATGTCTGGCGGCGCGCTGACGGTGCGGTGATGGTGTCGATGTTTTCCGACGACAACCACTCGATCCTGCAGCGGAATCTCTATCTGGAATTTATTCTAAGGGAAGATTGAGGGTTCTTCCCTCTCCCCGTTTACGGGGAGAGGGTGGCCGCGAAGCAGTTGGGTGAGGGGCAGCGCAAGCCTTCAAACATTGGCTCCGACCCTCATCCCCCTGCCGGGACCTTCTCCCCGTATAGTGACGGGGAGAAGGAAGACTTCATCTCAAGCCGCCATGTGCGCCGCGCCGGCCTGCGCATAATTATGCCCGAAGCGATTGGCCAGAAACGCATCCAGCGCGATGTCTTCCTGCCGGATGAAGCCCTTCTGCGGCAGCACACCGGAAGCCAGCATGTCGAGCACGGCGCAGATGCCTGAAGCCGTGGTGATCTGGATGGCGCTGCGGGCGGCATCGCCGTTGCCGCGGCTGTAGATCTTGTTGGCGTAGCTTTCCTGCAGCAGGCGGCCATGCTTGCGGCCGCTGACGGTGACGAAGATCACCACCACGTCCTGCATCGTCGCGGGCAGGGCGTTTTCCAGAATGTCCTTCAGCACCTCGCGGCGATGGCGCAGGCCGAGATCGTTGAGCAGCGCCTTCATGATCGCGGCGTGGCCGGGATAGCGGATGGTGCGGTAGTTCAGCGTGCGCACCTTGCCGGCATAAGTCTCGCACAGCGTGCCGAGCCCGCCCGAGGTGTTGAAGGCCTCGTAGGTGATGCCGTCGAGCGAGAACTCCTCGCGCTCCTCCAGCGGCGGCACGTCGACCAGCTCGCCCTCGACGATCGCCTCGCAGGGCTCGCAATATTCGTTGATGACGCCGTCGGTGCTCCAGGTCAGGTTGTAGTTCAGCGCGTTGGACGGGTATTGCGGCAGCGCGCCGACGCGCATGCGCACGCTTTCCAGCGTGTCGAAGCGTTGCGCCAGATCGTTGGCGACGATGGAGATGAAGCCCGGCGCCAGCCCGCATTGCGGAATGAAGGCGCTGGTGGCCGTGGCGGCCAGCTCCTTGACGCGGCGGGTGCTGGCGACATCCTCGGTCAGGTCGAGATAATGCACGCCCGTCTTGGCGGCTGCCTCGGCGATCTTCGTGGTCAGGTGGAAGGGGGCGGCGCTCAGCACCGCAAATTTGCCCGACAGAACGGCCTCAAGCGCACCATCCTGGCCGATATCGATCTGCCTTGCGGTGATGCCATGGCCGAGGTCCAGCGCATCGAGCTGCGCCTGCGCGCGGTCTATGACGGTGACGGCATAGTCGCCGGTTTCCGCCAGCATGCTTGCAATGGTCGCGCCGATCTTGCCTGCGCCGACAACTACGATCTCTTTCATGGTGGTGCCCCTCAAAATGCTTTCAATGCAGAATCATAACGCCGGGCAGTGTCGAAAGGCAGTTCCGCTTTGTACGAAATAGCGGTTGAATTTCTCAATTCGCCGAAGGAATATATCACAATGACGACAGACGCTGATCGTGCCCTGATTGCGCTGCTGCGCGAGAACGCCCGCGCCTCGACCGCCGAGCTGGCGCGAAAGCTCGGCGTGTCGCGCACGACGGTGCAAAGCCGCATCGAGCGGCTGGAGAAGCAGGGCATCATCGAGGGCTACGGCGTCAGGCTGGCGGCGGACTACGAGAGGAACCTCGTGCGTGCGCATATTCTGGTGACAGTTCCGCCAAAGCTTTCGGTGGCCGTCGGCGCCGAGCTTCGCCGCATTCCGGAGGTGCGCACGTTGCATTCGGTCAGCGGCAATTTCGACATGATCATCGTCGTCGAAGCGCCTTCGGTACGTGATCTCGACCTGCTCATCGACCATATCGGCGCACTCGACGGCGTCGAGCGCACCCTGTCGTCGATCATTCTGTCAACGCGGATCGATCGATAGAGCAAGAATCAGCCCGGCTTGACGGCGAGCCAGATGACATGGCGTGCGCCGCGCTTGCCGGTGGCACGTACATTCACTTCTTCTGACAAGAAGCCGGCCTGCTTGAGCCGTTTCGTGAAAGCCCTGTCCGGTCCTGACGACCATACGGCCAGCACGCCGCCGGGCCGCAGGGCCGTGCGCGCCTTCTGCAGGCCGGCGAGGTCGTAGAGGGCGTCGTTGGCCTGACGCGTCAGCCCTTCCGGGCCGTTGTCCACGTCGAGCAGGATGGCGTCGTAGGCGGCTTTTTCGCCAGCTATCAGCAGGCCGACATCTGTTTCCCGGATGGTCACGCGGGGATCGTCGAGGCAATCGCCGAACACCTCGGCCATCGGGCCTCGCGCCCATGCCACGACCGACGGGACAAGCTCTGCGACGGTGACTTTCGCGTCGCTGCCAAGTTCGGCGAGTGCGGCGCGCAGGGTAAAGCCCATGCCCAGGCCGCCGATCAGGATATGCGGGGATTTGCGGGGGCCGATCTTCTGGCAGGACAGTTTTGCCAGCGCCTCCTCGGAGCCGCTGAGGCGGCTGTTCATCAGCTCGTTGGTGCCGAGCATGATCGAGAATTCGGCGCCGCGCCTTTTAAGGCGAAGCTCGCCGCCGCCCGGGGTTGTCGCGGAATCGAGCTGGACCCAGGGAATCACTACGCGGCCACGGCCTGCTGGCTCCAGCGCATGGCGATCAGCCGGTAGGGGATCAGCGCGAAGACGGCGATGAGGAGCTTGACGGTCAGGTCGCCCAGCGCCCAGGAAATCCAGCGCGCGGTCTCGACCGGAAGCACGCCGAGCAGCGGTGCAGGCTCAAGCGCGAAGGCGTCGCTCGGGCCGGCGAAGGCGAAGGCAGCCGAGAAGGCAATGGAGAAGAAAATCACCGTGTCGAACACGGAGCCGACCAACGTGCCGAGGATCGGCGCGCGCCACCAGCTCTGGCGGCGCAGCCAGTTGAACACGGTCACGTCGAGAAGCTGCGCGCAGAGGAAGGCGGCACCCGAAGCCATGGCGATCCGCACCAGCCGGTCAGAGGCGGTCTCGAACTCGATAAGGCCATACTGGAACAGCAGCGGCGGCACGACGATCGAGCAGGCGACGGCAATCATGAAGCCGACAAAGACCACGCGACGTGCCATTTTCGGGCCGTAGCGGCGGTTTGCCAGGTCGGTGACGAGGAAAGCGAATGGATAGGTGAACGCGCCCCATGTGAGGATGTCGGCGAGCGCCAACGATCCGAGCTGTCCCTGCATCGGGAACTGCACGAGGATGTTCGATGCCACGACGACAAGCGCCATGGCGGCCACGAAGGGCAAATAACGATATGAAAAATTCATTTTTTTAGCCTGGGTGATGGAACCAGTTAGAGCATGGCGAGCCATGCTCACGGGAAGGCGGTTGTCCCCCGCCTAATTCCGGATTCAGGCGGCTACTTCAGCCGTCTTCTTGGCGATCTGCTTCTTCAGGAGACGCGCGCGCTGCGACAGCTCGGCAACGTCAGCCTTGGCGAGGAAAGCGTCGAGACCGCCGCGATGTTCGACCGAACGAAGCGCGTTGGCCGAAATGCGCAGGCGCACGTTCTGGCTCAGGGCTTCCGAGATCAGCGTCACCTTGACGAGATTCGGCAGGAACTTGCGCCGGGTCTTGTTGTTGGCGTGGCTCACATTGTTGCCGGACATAACGGCCTTGCCGGTCAGTTCACAAGCGCGGGACATTTTTTACTTACCTTCGATTCTAGAACGGGCCATATGATCGCGACGCACCAAAAAGCGGATGGGCGCAGTCTTATCAAGCGGCCGCATGGAAAAGTTGGCGTTCCATAGTGGCATTTGGCCGAGGCGTCAAGAGTGGTGCGCCCGCGGATCAAGCGCAAGCCGCGTGTTCGCGTAGCCCTTGCCGGCTATTCCTGTGCACAGGTCGAACCATTCGCAGCCGCCGCAGGCCTGCCGCACCGTTCCGGCCTGAAAAGCCGAGCGCATCTGCGACAGCCGGCTGGCGTCGAGGATAAAAACCTCTCCGGGGCAAACCGCACTGCCGGTAAGCGCTTCGACAGCTGCGGCGGCGCGCCCGTCGCGCTCGATCACGCTTTCGCGCCGGCAATGCGCGTCATCGTCGCCCAGCAGCGGCTGGCAGATGTCGTCCGGCCCGGCGACGAGGAGCATGTCCTCGCCCTTGCCGAGCCTTTCGACGATCCCATTGTAATTGGCCGTAAATGCCGCGCTATAGCCCTTGCCGGCGTAGGTCAGCATGCAAAGGAGATGGTGCGCGCGAATACGGACAGTCATGGCAGTGGCTCAGGCTTTCTGCTTGGCGCGGCGCGTTGCCTCGACGCTTGCGGTGGCGAGTGCCGACTTGACGATCGCGCCGATGATGAAGGGCGTCACGCCGTAGGTAATGGCATCGCTGACGCCGATCATGGCTGCCAGAACCGCTCCGCCGATGGCGAGGATCAGCGCATTGCCGACGAGCATGGCGATGACGCTGGTGATGAGATTGCCGTTGGTCCAGCCGCGCTCGGCCAGGTAGCCGACAAGGGTTGCAGCGATCGGGAAGGCGAAGAGATAGCCCGCCGTCGGGCCAGCGAAGTGAACGAGGCCGCCGCCACCGCCGGCCAGCACCGGCAGACCGAGCGCACCCTCGCCAAGCCATGCGATCACGGTGATTGCGCCGAGACGCCAGCCATAGAGCGCGCCGATGAGCGTCACCGCGAAGGTCTGCATGGTCATCGGCACCGGAAACATCGGCACTTCTATCCACGACGATGCGGCAAGGAACAGCGTACCCAGAAGCACCGCGGCGGCCTGCAGAGCGAGCGGGCGATCGGTCAGCCGCAGCGGCACGAAGGCGCCCTGAACGGTCGCGGTGGAAGAGGGATTGGTCATGAATGTTTCTCCGGTTCTGGCTGCCCTGTGGCGCCGACGGCTTCTTTTGGCGCGGCAGCTATTCCACAAGCCTATGGTGCCGTGCAACATGGGCCGGTACCAAATCTGGTGCTCCGCAGGGCTTCCTCGGTCGGGCGGTTCACACAATCGCCGGATTTTCAGGGTTGAAGATATTTTTGGGGACGTCGCATCGAATCCGATCCGAAAGGGCAAGGGCGCCATTGATGGCAGGCATTTTTTACGCAATTCCGATCGTTCTCGCGCTTGCTGGCCTGTCGATCGGCGATGCCGCCGCGCAAGCTTTCCGCAGCGAATACACGGTCTCCCTGCTCGGCTTCACCATAGCGCGTTCCAGCTTCGACAGCAGTTTTCAGGGCGACAAGTTTTCCGTGCGCGGTACCGTGGCGAGTGCCGGTCTTGCCCAGATATTCGACAGCACCAAGGGTAGCATCTCGTCCTCGGGCCGGTTCTCCGGCAATGATCCCCGGCCTGCCGCCTATGTCACGGACTACACGTCAGGCCGCAAGAAACAGAAGACCCAGATCAGCTTTGCCGGCGGTAACGTCGCCAAGACGGTCAACATCCCGCCGCTCAAGAAGCGCGGCGACGAGTGGGTTCCCGTCGGTCCCGGCGATCTTCGCGACGTTACCGACCCGATCTCGGCGACCCTGGTGCGCGCCGATCGCATCAAGGATGTGTGCCGCCGCACGGTGAAGATGTTCGACGGTGAAATGCGCGTCAATCTGGTGCTCGACTACGTATCGACAGATCCGGTGACCTTGCCGGGCTACAGTGGCGACGCTGTCACCTGCAGCGCGCGTTTCGTGCCCGTCGCCGGCTACAAGAAAGACCACAAGTCGATCGCCTATCTCAGGAACAGCAGCAAGATCACGGTGATGTTTGCACCGGTCGGCACAACCGGGATATATGCACCCGTCTACGCCACGGTTGGCACGCAGATCGGCACGATCACCATCCGCGCGAAGAAGTTCGAAGCAGTCGATTAAGGGGTGACGGCCCCTTGCGGGGGACAAATGGGGCGCGCAACACTCATCGGCTTTTCGGCAGTTGCCATGTGGGCGCTGCTGGCACTTCTCACCGACGCTTCGGGACAGGTTCCGCCCTTCCTGCTGTCGGCGCTCACCTTCTCTATCGGCACGGCTGTCGGCCTCGTTGCCCGCCTGTTCATGACACCGCCGGCACAGCCGGTGAAAATCCCGCCGCAGGTCTGGGTCATCGGCATTGCCGGCCTGTTCGGCTACCACTTCTTCTATTTCACTGCCCTGCGCAACGCGCCGGCGGTCGAGGCGAGCCTGATCGCCTATCTCTGGCCATTGCTGATCGTGCTTGGCTCGGCGCTGATGCCGGGCGAGAAGCTGCGCTGGAACCATATTGCCGGCGCGCTGCTCGGCCTTGCCGGCACGGTGCTCATCGTCACCAAGGGCGGCGCGCTGGATTTCGACAGCCGCTATGCCTTCGGCTATGCCATGGCCGCCGTCTGCGCCTTCTTGTGGTCGGGTTATTCGCTGCTGTCGCGGCGTTTTCCGGCGGTGCCGACCAGCATCGTCACATGGTTCTGCGCCGCCACCGCGATCCTTTCCTTCCTCTGCCATCTGGCACTTGAGGAAACCGTGTTGCCCGCCACCACCGGTCAATGGCTGGCGGTCGTCGGTCTCGGGCTGATGCCGGTGGGTGCTGCCTTCTATGCCTGGGATCACGGCGTCAAGCGCGGCAACATCCAGGTGCTGGGTGCGGCAAGCTATGCCGCGCCGCTGCTTTCCACACTGGTGCTGATTGTCGCCGGTTTCGCGCAGCCCTCGCTCAATATCATCGCTGCCTGTGTGTTGATCACCGGCGGTGCGGTGCTGGCTGCCAAGTCGCTGCTGTTCGGCAAGTCTCAAGCGGCGAGGGCGCAGGCATGATGCCCTTTCCCGGCGGTATCGAAGCGACGGCCAACGGCACGCTGTTCTTCTCGGCAATGTCGGCGCTGGTCTATTGCATGATGCTCGACGCGCCGCCGGCGATCCGGCGCACCGGCGTGAAAACTGCGGCGGTCGCTCTGCTGGCCTTGCTCGCTTTCCAGCAGGGCGGGCCGTTCCTGCTCGTCGGCGCGCTGGCGCTGAGTGCTGTCGGCGACGCCTTTCTGTCGCGCGATGGCGACAAGGCGTTTCTCGGCGGGCTCTGCGCCTTTCTTGCCGGGCATCTGTTCTACATCGTCCTGTTCGTCGTTTCCGGCAGCACGATTGCAGCGTTTCTGTCGTCGCCCTTGCGCATCGCCGGCGCTCTGGCCATGGGCGTCTTCGCCTTCGGCATGCTCAAGACGCTATGGCCGCGCGTCGATGCCGGCCTGCGGCTGCCGATCGCGGTCTATGTCCTGGCGATCCTCGCCATGGGCGTCACGTCGCTGACGCTGGATTATTCCTGGGCAATTTTGGGCGCTGTGTTGTTCATGGCCTCTGACGCGCTGCTGGCCACGGAAAAGTTCCTGCTGCCCGCCGGCTCGCCGCGCGGCGTCTGGAGGCGCTATGCCGTCTGGGTGCTTTATTATGCGGGGCAGGCGCTGATTACGCTCGGGTTTCTGCTGGGGCGGTAGGCTCCCAGCCCTTCTCCGCCAGCTCGAACTGCGCGAACTCAAATCCCGGCGCTACGGTGCAGCCGACCAGCGTCCAGTCGCCAAGGCTTTGCGCCGTCTGCCACCAGCCGGCGGGCACGACATGCTGCGGACGCTCGCCTGCCGCAAGATCCGGCCCGAGGCGATGCTCGCTCACGCCGCCGCCTTCCTGATGCATGCGCAGCGTCAACGGTGCCCCGGCATGATAGTGCCAGACCTCGACGGCGTCCCGGACCCGGTGCCAGGCCGAAACATCACCCTTTTCGAGCAGGAAATAGATTGCCGTCGAATGGCCACGCGGATTGCGCGCCGTCGCGTCGCGAAAGGTCTCGGCATACCAGCCGCCTTCCGGGTGACGCTTCATGCCCAGCGTCTCGATGATCGACGCGGCGTCCATCGTCAGAATACGTCCTTGCGCTTGCGGATCTCGGCGAAGACCTCGACGTCGGAAGCCTTTTCCAGCCCAAGATTCTTGCGGATCGCCGGGTCGTGCCAGCGCAGGAAGGGATTGGTCGCCAGTTCCTCGCCGATCGTCGTCGGCAGCGTCGGCTTGTCGTCGGCACGCAGCTTTTCGATCCTGGCCGCACGTTCCTTCAAGGCCGAATTGGTCGGGTCGACCGACAGCGCGAAGCGGGCATTGGCCAGCGTGTATTCGTGGCCGCAATAGACCTTGGTTTCCGGCGGCAGTGCGGCGAGCTTCTTCAGCGATTCGAACATGGCCGCCGCCGGCTTCTCGAACAGCCGCCCACAGCCCAGCGCAAACAGCGTGTCGGCGGTGAACACCACCTTGGCGTCCGGAAAATAATAGCAGACATGGCCGGCCGTATGCCCCGGCGTCTCGATGACATGGACCTGCTGGCTGCCGAAGCTGAAAACCGAGCCGTCTTCCACCGTTTCGTCGATGCCGGGGATTTTTGCCGCTTCCGCCTCCGGTCCGATGATACGCAGGCCGAATCGCTCCTTCAGCGCCAGGTTGGCCTCGACGTGGTCGGCATGGTGATGCGTGGTCAGGATCACGTTCGGCGTCCAGCCGGTGCGACGCACCGCCGCCAGAATCGGCGCCTGTTCCGGCGCGTCCATGAGTGCGGTCTGCCCGGTTTCGCCGTCATGCACCAGAACGCCGAAATTGTCGCTCCGGCACATGAATTGTTCGATCCTCAGCGTCATCGGCAGTCTCCTTGGTTTGGTGGCGACGATAGGGCTGGCTTCAACCTGTGCCTAGTCCGGAAATGTTTCAACGCGTTGCGTGTAAATCTGAAACGCGGCGCGCCTATATGTCGATTGTGCCTTCGGATGATCGTGAGTATCGGTGTGAAGCCAGACGCGAGAAGGCGCGCGAGACCAGATTTCGCGAAGTGCGGTGTCCAGCAGATAGGGGCCGAGTTTTCGGCCCTGAAATTCGCCAATCAGGCCGAAGTGGGTAAGTTCTACTTCCGGGATTCCTACGCCATGAAATTCACAAAGGCCGGCGCTCTTTCCGATAACGCGCAGGACATAAATATGTGTGGCTGGGTTGCCGAGAAAATGGTGGAGCTCATCTGCCGGCATCCGTAACCGCTGGTCCCACTGCAACGGCTCACCAACGGCGCGATATAGAACCAGGTAGTCCGCCGGATCGAGGGTTTCCCGCCCTATGCTGACACCGGCGATTGGCATGGGGAGGGCCGCACCTCTCGGTGGCGCCACCATCTCCATGTATGTGACAAGAAGGTCGACCATGCTGCCTCAAGACCGGAGGGCCCATGCCGCGAGCCCGATGTTCCCACCGGTTAGTGCCTATCGCTGTTCGTCATTGCAACCCGGCTCGATCCAAACCGCGATTGGGCCAAGCCCTTTGTTGTGCTTGCGCGGCAAGGCCGCTACCGTCGCGCCATGAATTCGGACATTGTCGATCTTCGTTCCTTCTACAGCACCACGCTCGGGCGCGTCGCCGAGCAGTCGATCGGCATGGCGCTGGCCTCGGTCTGGGCCGGCATTCCCAATGAGCGGCTGGTCGGACTCGGCTATGCGCTGCCCTGGCTCGACCGCTTCGGCAGCGATGCCGAGCGGGTCTTTGCCTTCATGCCGGCAACGCAGGGGGCGGTGAACTGGCCGCCGTCGCGGCCGTCTTCCACGGCGCTGGTGTTCGACGAGGAACTGCCGCTGGTCGATTCCTCCATCGATCGCATGCTGCTGGTGCATTCGCTGGAACATGCGGAAAATCCGCGCGAAACGCTGAAGGAGGTCTGGCGCGTGCTGTCGCCGGCGGGCCGTGTCGTCATCGTCGTGCCCAACCGGCGCGGCGTCTGGGCGCGCTTCGAGCACACGCCCTTCGGCACCGGCCGGCCGTTCTCGCGCGGCCAGCTCAACGAGCTGCTGCGCGATGCCAATTTCACGCCCTCGGCCTGGTCGGAGGCGCTCATGTTTCCGCCCTCGCGCCGCCGTTTCATGCTGCGCTTCCACAATATACTCGAGCGCTCGGGCCGGCGTTTCTGGCCGATCTTTTCCGGCGTCATCGTGGTGGAGGCACAGAAGCGCCTCTACCAGGGTGTGCCAGTCGCCCAGCGCGCGTCGCGCCGCGTCTTCATGCCGGTGCTGACGCCGCAGGGCGCCGGGCGCCATGCGCGGGAAAGCACGGGTTCTGACCCTAAGCCGGCTGCATGACCTCTCTGCCTCGCGTTTCGGCCGGGTCGATGAGCAGCGAGAGCGCTGCGGCTGCTATTGCCGTCATGCCGGCGATCTGGAAGGCGAGAACGTAGTCGCCCTGCATCTCGCGCAGCGCACCGCCGAAGAAGGCAGCAGTCGCCGCGCCGACCTGGTGGCCGGCGACGATCCAGCCGAACACCAGCGGGCCGGAGCGGTCGCCGAAGGATTCATTGGCGAGGCGCAGGGTCGGTGGCACGGTGGCGATCCAGTCGAGCCCGTAGAGGATGGCGAAGATCGTCAGGCTCAGGCCCGAGAAGCCGGAATAGGGCAGGTAGATCAGCGACAGGCCGCGAATGCCGTAATAGACGCCGAGCAGTTTTCGCGGATCGAAACGGTCGGTGAGCCAGCCCGACAGCGTCGTGCCGATCAGGTCGAACACGCCCATCAGCGCCAGCAGGCCGGCGGCGCGAACCTCGGGAATGCCCATGTCGCCGCAGAATGCGATGAGATGCGTGCCGACGAGGCCGTTGGTGGTGAAGCCGCAGATGAAGAAGGTGGCGAAGAGATACCAGAACACTCGCGTGCCGGCGGCGCGGCGCAGCGTGCCGAGCGTCGTGGTGAGGAAATTGCCTTGGGTGGCGGGCGCGTCCTGCTCGTTGTCGCCTTCGGCCCCATAGCGCGCCAGGCCGATCGAGGAGGGCCGCTCCGGTACCAGGAAATAGACCAGCGGCAGGAGGGCGGCGGTCGCGATCGAAACCGTGATCACCACCGGCCGCCAGCCGCCATACTGCGCAAGCGCTGCCAATGCCGGCAGGAACACCAGCATGCCGGTGGCGCTCGAGGCCGACATCAGGCCCATCATCAGGCCGCGATTGGTCTTGAACCAGCGGTTGACGATGGTGGCGCCCAGCACCGAGGCCACTGCACCTGAGCCGATGCCGGAAAAGATGCCCCATGTGGCGACCAGGTGCCACGGCTCGGTCATGAACAGGCTGAGCGCGGTGGAGGCCGACATCAGCGCGATCGACGCCATCACCGTGCGGCGCAGGCCGACCCGGTCCATCAATGCGGCCGCGAACGGGCCGGCGAGACCGTAGAGGAAGATGCCGATGGCGGCTGCCAGCGAAATCGCGTCGCGCCGCCAGCCGAAGGCTTCCTCCAGCGGCAGCATCAGCACGCTGGGTGCCGAGCGCATGCCGGCGGCGATCAGCAGCGAAACAAAGATGACCGCGACAACCACGAAAGCATAGCGCTGGCCAAAGGGACGGTTCTGTATTATGTTCATGTTACTGACCGGTACGTTTCAGAATACGCATTGATACGTACCGGTCAGTAACATTGTCAAGCGAGTTTATTCATGTCACCCGAAAAAGCTGCTACGCAACTGTCAGAAACTGCCAATTCAGATGAGGCGACGCCACCGCTACGCGCTGCCGATCGCATATTGGGTGTGGCGCGAAACCTGTTCTATCGCGAGGGCATCCGCGCCATCGGCGTCGACGAGATCGTGCGCCAGGCCGGCGTCACCAAGCCCAGCCTTTACCGCAGCTTCCCGTCGAAGGACGAGCTCGCCGCGTCTTATCTGCGCGCCTATGAGGCCGAGTTCTGGGAGCGCTTCGACGAGGCAGTGGCGGCTCATCCGGGCGATCCGCGCGCGCAGATCAAAGCCTTTCTCACCCGCGTCGGAAAGCGGGCGGTGACGCAGGACTATCGCGGCTGCGGCATGACCAATGCGGCGGTCGAATATCCCGAGCATGACAATCCGGCCCGCCAGGTGGGCGAAAACAACAAGCGTGAATTGCGCCGCCGCCTGCGCGCCATGGCTGCCGAAATGGGCGCCGAGGATGGCGACACGCTGGGCGACGGCCTGCTGCTTCTGCTCGAAGGTGCCTATGTTTCGGGCCAGCTTTTCGGCCCCGGCGGCCCGGCGGCATCCGTTGCCGTCAACGCCGACCGGCTGATCGCGGCGAGTTTGAAGGGATAGGCTTCGGGCTCTATTCCGAGCCCACCAGCCGTCGCGGTTCGCGTTCGGGCAGAAGTTCGCCGGATATCTGTGTGACGTTTTCAGAAGGGCGTGTGTCCGCCTGCTCGACCTCGCGCAGCCATTCGCGCCAGATCGCAACCAGCAGCGCCATCAGCACCGGACCGATGAACAGGCCGAGGAAACCCATTGTCTTCACGCCGCCGATCAGGCCGAAGAAGGTCGGCAGGAAGGGCAGCTTGATCGGCCCGCCGACGAGTTTGGGCCGCAGCGTCTTGTCGACGATGAACAGCTCGATCGCGCCCCAGGCAAACAGGCTGATGCCGGCAATGGGCGAGCCGCGCGCCACCAGATAGGCCGAGACGAGCGTGAACGACAGCGGTGCGCCGCCCGGTATCAACGCCATGACGCCGGTCAGCACGCCGAGCGTCACCGGCGAGGGCACGCCGGCGATCCAGTAGGCGATGCCCAGCACCACGCCTTCGCCGATGGCGATCAGCGTCATGCCGGTCACCGTCGAGCTGATGGTTGCCGGCACCACGCCGGAAATCCGCTCCCAGCGCGTCGGCAATATGCGTTCGCCGAGCCGGCCGATCTGGGCTGCGAAACTCTCGCCGTCGCGATAGACGAAGAACAGCGCAATCAGCATGAAAAGCAACGTCAGAAGCAGGTTGAACGCCCCGCCGCCGGCGGCCAGAACGCCGCGATAGATGCTGCCGATATTGGCGCCACTGATGATCTGGATAAGTTCGCCAATCGCGCCGGGATGGCCGATATAGCGCGTCCATTGCTGGTCGAACCATTCGCCCGCGATGGGCAGGGCGACTATCCAGGCGGGTGTCGGCGCGCCGTGCTTGTTGGTCTCGACGGCCCAGCCGAACCATTCCCGCACCTCGTTGACGGTGTAGGTTCCGGCCAGCACGATCGGCACGACGAGGAAGGTGACGATGAACAGGATCGCCAGCGTGGCTGCGACTGTCCTGTTGCCGGAAACGGCGTCGAGAAGCCTGCGGTACAGCGGCCAACTCGCAAAGGCGATCACCAGCGCCGCCAGAACCGGCACCAGGAAACCGTTGAAGAAATAGATGCCGGCGGCGACGATCAGCACCAGCAGCCAGCGCGCTGCCGTCAGCGGCGGGATCAACGGAATGCGCGAGGGCGTGGAAAGGCCAAGCAGGCGTGGTTCCCGTCTGGACGTTCCGTATTCCGGGTCGCTCAAAAGCTTTTTCTCCTGCGGCAATGGCGCATCTTCATCTTCGTAACCCTTTTGGGTGGAGAGCACCAAGCGTTTTCGCGCGGGCGTCGGCATTTGCCAATCGCGCCTTGGCGATTCGCCGATGTCAGTGCGACCGTAGCCGGAGAATCGTACGGGGTTGTGACATGGCGGCGCTTTTGGGAATGGGTGCGTCCTTCGAGGCTCGCTGCGCTCGTACCTCAGGGGAGGGAGGGCAGCGATGAAGTGCGTCGGCGTATTCTCCCCCCTTGAGGGGGAGATGGCGCGCAGCGCCAGAGGGGGTCGGTTAAGGCAGCGCGCAGCGCAAAAGGAACGTCGAGCACTGCCGCAGCGACCCCGCCCGGCGGCTTTGCCGCCACCCTCCCCTCAAGGGGGAGGGAGAGGGCTACGCCCCTCCGACATCTTCCAGATTGAAAGACGTCGTCTGATAGACCTGGTTGATCCAGTTGCCGAAGAGCAGGTGGGCGTGCGAGCGCCAGCGGTTGAGCGGGGGGCGGGCAGGATCGTTGTCGGGGTAATAGCCGTGCGGGACGTCGATCGGCGTGCCGGCGGCGACGTCGCGGTCGTATTCGTCCTTGAGCGAGGTGGAATCGTATTCGATGTGGTTGAACATATAGAGCCGGTTGCCGGCCGTTTCAGCCAGCAGGCAGGGGCCGGTCGCGTCCGATTCCATCAGTAGGTCCAGGCCCGTGTCCGCTTTTATGTCGGCGCTGCGCACCTCCGTCCAGCGGGAAACGGGGATGGCGAAATCGTCCGAGAAGCCTGCAAGATAGGGCGAGGCTGGCGCATGGTTGCGATGGCGGAAGACGCCGAAGGCCTTCTTGTCGAGCGTGTATTTGGGAACCTGGTGGAAATGCCAGGCGGCGGCCATCGCTCCCCAGCAGATGAAGAAGGAGGAGTGGACGTTGGTCACCGTCCAATCGAGGATACGCTGGAGCTCGTTCCAGTAGGTGACATCCTCGAAGTCCAGCAGCTCTATCGGCGCGCCGGTGATGATGAAACCGTCGAACTTGCGGTGCCTGACTTCCTCCCAGGTCCGGTAGAAGGAAATCAGATGCTCCTCGGGCGTATTCTTCGCCACATGATTGCCGATGCGCACCAGCGTCAGCTCCACCTGAAGCGGCGAGGCGCCGATCAGCCGCGCGAACTGCGTTTCCGTGCGGATCTTGTTGGGCATCAGGTTGAGCAGGGCGATCTGCAGCGGACGGATGTCCTGGCGCAGCGCCGTGCGCTCGTCCATCACGGACACGCCTTCGCGTACAAGCACCTCACGGGCGGGGAGCTGATCGGGAATCTTGATCGGCATCGCACAAACTCCAAAACAAAAAAGACCGGCGGCGAAATCGCTACCGGTCCGAACGAATTGAGTCGTTATCGGTCCCTTTAGCGACTTATTTAACGTGGCTGCAAGCCGACCGGCCAAATCACCACGGAACGTGACAGTCTTTTACGACTGCGCCGGAGCGCCGTCAACGGGCAAGCTTTTTCTCGACAAGCGCACCGGCGACTTGTATTTCGCTTGCGTCTCGAAATTCCCCAAAAACCCGGACAATTCCCGCGATGACGAAAGCCAATGAGCCCAGCCGCCCCCAGCCGAAACCCGGCGTCATGGACATTGCGGCTTATATCCCCGGCAAGAGTGCTGCGCCGGCGGGGGTCACCAAGGTCTACAAGCTGTCGTCCAACGAGAACCCGCTCGGTGCATCGCCGGCAGCGATCGAAGCGGTGCGCGAGGTCGCGGGCAAGCTCGAATTCTATCCCGACGGCTCGGCTTCGAAGCTGCGCCAGGCGATTGCCGAGGCGCATGGCCTGAACCCGGCCAACATCGTCTGCTCCAACGGCTCCGACGAGATCATCGGCCTGCTTGCCCAGACCTATCTTCAGCCGGGTGACGAGGGCGTCTACACCGAGCACGGTTTTCTCGTCTACCAGAACTACATCAAGGCTGCCGGTGCTGTGCCGGTGGTGGCGAAGGAGACCGAGGAGCGCGCCGATGTCGACGCCATCCTCGCCGTTGTGACGCCGAAGACGAAGGTCGTGTTCCTCGCCAATCCAAACAATCCGACCGGCACCTACATCCCGTTCGAGGAGGTGCGCCGCCTGCACGCGGCCCTGCCCAAGAACGTGCTCCTGGTGCTCGATGCGGCCTACGCCGAATATGTGCGCCGCAACGATTACGAGGCGGGCGTTGAGCTCGTGGCCGGCGCGCAGAACGTCGTCATGACCCGCACTTTCTCAAAAATCCACGGCCTTGGTGGCGCGCGCATCGGCTGGGTCTATGCGCCTACGCACATCATCGAGGCGATGGAGCGCATGCGCGGGCCGTTCAACGTCAATGCCGTTGCCATCGCGGCCGGCGTGGCGGCGATGGGCGACCGCGCCCATGTCGAGCGCACGGTGGCGCATAACGAGAAGTGGCTCGGCTGGCTGAGCGAAGAGCTTTCCGGGCTCGGCCTGAGGGTCACGCCCAGCGTCGGCAATTTCGTGCTGATCCATTTCCCGGACGATGCCAGGCATTCGGCGGCAGCGGCGGACGATTATCTGAGTGCGCGGGGCTATATCCTGCGGCGCGTTGCCGGCTACGGTTTTCCCAACGCGCTGCGGATGACAGTCGGAACCGAAGACGCCAATCGCGGCGTAGTCGCCGCACTCACCGAATTCCTGAAAAGTTGAAGAAATGTCCGAACCCCTGTTTGAAAAGATAGCCCTTGTCGGCATCGGCCTCATCGGCTCGTCGCTGGCGCGCGTCATCCGCCGGGAGAGCCTTGCCGGCCACGTTTCCATCGCCACCCGCAGCCCTGAAACACTTGCCCGCGCCGAGGAACTGAAGCTCGGCGACAGCTACACCACCAGCGCCGCCGAGGCGGTGAAGGATGCCGATCTCGTCATCATCTCGGTGCCGGTCGGGTCTTCCGGCGCGGTCGCTGCCGAAATCGCACCCGCGCTGAAGGCCGGCGCCATCGTCACCGATGTCGGCTCGACCAAAGGCTCGGTGATTGCGCAGATGGCCCCGCATATGCCGGCCAATGTGCATTTCATCCCCGGCCACCCGCTGGCGGGCACGGAAAAATCTGGCCCCGATGCCGGCTTTGCCGACCTGTTCGAAAACCGCTGGTGCATCTTCACGCCGCTGCCGGGCACCGACCCGGAAGCGCTCGAAAAGCTGTCGGAGTTCTGGCGGCGCTGCGGCTCCAACATCGACACGATGGACCCCGAGCATCACGACATGGTGCTGGCGATCGTCTCGCATTTGCCGCACATCATCGCCTACAACATCGTCGGTACGGCGGACGATCTGGAGGCGGTCACCAAGTCGGAAGTCATCAAATATTCGGCGTCCGGTTTCCGCGACTTCACCCGTCTCGCCGCCTCGGACCCGACCATGTGGCGCGACGTGTGCCTGCACAACAAGGACGCGATCCTGGAAATGCTGGCGCGGTTCTCGGAAGACCTGGCGTCGCTGCAGCGGGCGATCCGCTGGGGCGATGGCGACAAGCTGTTCGATATGTTCACGCGCACCCGTGCCGTGCGCCGCTCGATCATCGAGGCCGGCCAGGAAATCGATGCGCCCGACTTCGGCCGCCAGGCGATCGAGCATCCAGCCAAAACGTCGTAAAGGCGCGCAGCGCTATTTCAGCGGCGGGACGTTCCCGAGCTTGATGAAGCCAAATGAAGCCCTGCCCTTGCTGATCTTCAGGGGCAAGGATGGCGCACTGCCGAGCATGGAAAGAGCTGCAAACCCCTGCTGAATCTGCTCGCTCTTTTCCGGGATCGCCTCGCTGAGCGCCATCGCCAGTCCCTGCGGGTCGCGGACGGTGAGCTTGAACTGCGCGTCCAGCAACCCGTCCTCGCCCACCGAGAAGGGTCCGCTCAGGGAGAGGCCGGCTGTTTCGCTGGTGGAGAGATCAAGCGAGCGGATCGTGCCGGACTGGCCGCGCAGCGACTGGGCCTTCTGGGCGATAAGCGTCACGCCGTTCTTGACGGTGAGGTCGGTGTCGCCGGAGAGCAGGGGCAGGGTTCTGCCCTCGACCAGCGAGGAATCCAGCGCCAATCCGGCGAAGCTGCCGGCGAGGTCGAGGTCCTGGCCGTTCGGGCGCACATGGCCTTCGAATGTATCGGCGGCGAGCAGAGGGGCACCGGCATCGGTAGCCGCCTTCAGCATCTTGCCCTCCACTGAAACGCGTTCCGGCAAAGGCTGCGCCAGACGCACGCTGGCGCGCAGATTGTCCCAGGTCAGCGCAAGCGGCTGGCTCTGAGGCACGTCGATGCGCGCCGGTCCGTCGATTTCAGCGATCAGGTGGGTCGGGTCGTAGATCTGCCCCGCCGAGCGGAAGTTGCCTGCCGAAACGCTGACGCCACGGCCGGCATCTTCGAAGGCGACGTGGTCGCAGAAAAGGCCGAGGCGGAACGGATAGCCGCGTGCGACCGGATTGGTGCATTCGGCAACCATGCCGTCGCGGTTCAGCGAGGCGATCTCGGCTTTGGCCTTGGTCTCGACCTTGCCGGCCAGATAGAACCAGCCGACGCTGTAGCCGCCGAACAGCAGCACGACGAAGGCCGCCAGCCAGAGGATGCGGCGGTTGTAGTTCGGCTTCGAAAGTTCGGTTGCAGTCATTGGCGCGTCGATCCCTTTATCTGCGCACTATCTTTTCCGGTCCATGTGACATGAGAGCAAAAAGCGGCTTCCCTTTTTGCCATCATGCTCTACCCATGACCCGAAGCGCAGTGCTTCGATTACGACTTGGCTTGGCGATATGGGCGATTTTTGGGTTTTTGGCTATGGCTCGCTGATCTGGCGGCCCGGTTTTGCACATACGGAGACCAGACGCGCCCATCTTTATGGCTATCGTCGCTCGCTTTGTGTCCGCTCTTTCGTTCATCGCGGCACGCCTCAGCGTCCCGGCCTGGTGCTTGGCCTCGACCGCGGAGGCTCCTGTGTCGGGCTCGCCTTTCGCGTGCCGGGCGAATTGCGCGACGAAGTGATCGCCTATCTGCGCGAGCGCGAGCTGGTCACGAATGTCTATCTCGAACGCACGCAAACCGTGCGCCTGGATGACGGCGAGAAGGTCGACGCTGTCTGCTACGTCGTCGACCGCGCGCATGAACAATATGCTGGCAATCTCGATGAAGCCGAGGCGGCGAGGATCGTCCTGGGCGCGGTCGGCCAGTCGGGCGCGAACGAGGACTATGTTTTGAGCACTCTGGAGCATCTGGAAGCCCTCGGCATCAGGGATCATTGGCTGGAGGATGTCGGGCGTCGGCTGGCCGTTTGACCGGCATGCTCGCATTTATGTGAGGATAAAAAAGGCCTTCCGGGTTTGAACCTGCCTGCTGCAAGGTTTAGCTTTCAGGGATGCCCGTGCGGTTCTCGCGCTGGCCCGAAAATCACGGAGTACCGATCTTGCAAAAACGTCGCCTTGGTCGCACGGACCTTTCAATCGCGCCGCTGGTTTTCGGTGGCAATGTCTTTGGCTGGACCGCCGACGAAAAGACCTCCTTCGACCTGCTCGACCGCTTTACGGATGCCGGGCTGAACACCATCGACACGGCGGATGTCTATTCGCGTTGGGTGCCCGGCAATTCGGGCGGCGACTCCGAAACGATCATCGGCAAGTGGATGAAGGCGCGCGGCAACCGCGACAAGGTCGTGGTGATCACCAAGGTCGGCGCGGATATGGGGCAGGGCAAGCGCGATCTTTCCGCTGGCTATATCGAGAAGGCGGTCGATGCATCGCTGAAGCGGCTCCAGACCGACGTCATCGACCTTTATCTTTCGCACTGGCCCGACGATGCGACACCCTATGAGGAGACGCTCGGCGCATACCAGAAGCTTATCGCTGCCGGAAAAGTCCGCCATATCGGCGCATCGAACCTCGACGCCGAGCAACTTGGCGAGGCCCTGAAAGTCTCGAAGGAAAAGAACCTGCCGCGCTACGACGTGCTCCAGCCGGAATACAATCTCTACGACCGCCCGAGCTATGATGGCGCGTTGCGCGATCTCTGCATGGCCGAGGACATCGGCGTCATCACCTATTACAGCCTCGCCAGTGGCTTTCTCTCCGGCAAGTACCGCAGCGAAGCCGACCTCGCCAAAAGCGCGCGCGGCGGTGGCGTGAAGAAATATCTCGACGCGCGGGGCCTGGGCATCCTTGCTGCACTGGACGCCGTTTCGGCCCGCCATTCGGCCACGCAGGCCGAGGTGGCCTTGGCGTGGATCATCGCCCGCCCGGGCGTCACCGCGCCGATTGCCAGCGCAACTTCGGTGGCCCAGGTCGACAACCTTATCAAGTCGGTGTCGCTGAAGCTCGATCAGGCCGATATTGCGGAACTGGATAAGGCCAGCGCCTAAACCTCGACGCCCAGCTCCTTTAGCCGCTTCACCGCCGTTGGTGGCAGTGCCGGCGGGTTGGGCGAGGTCGCGGCCTCGATCAGATACTGGTCGCAGGCCGCTTCCGTTTCGCTGATCAGGCGGCGCATGAATTCTTCCTTGCTCAATCCCGGCGGGATCGGCGGCAGGTATCGCGCCTTTATCGTGCCGGGATAGCGCATGAATTTGCGGCGTGGCCAGTAGAGCCCCGCCACATGCGCCACCGGCACGACCGGCACGCCAAGCTGGTTGTAGAGCTCGACGATGCCCCATTTATATGCCGGCTCGTCGCCGGGCGCGCGCCGCGTGCCTTCCGGATAGATGATCAACTGGCGGGGGTTGCGCGCCATTTCCGCCTTGGTGGCGGCAACGACGGCTTTCAGCGCCTTGGAGCGGCTGCCGCGATTGACCGGGATCATCCGCATCTTGAGGATGTACCAGCCGAAGAACGGTATCCATGTCAGCTCGCGCTTCAGAATGTAGAGGCCGTCGGGAATGTCCTGCAGGAAGGCGATGGCGTCCCAGAAGGACTGGTGCTTTGGCGCCAGTATGTAGGAGCCCTGCGGCAGGTTTTCCTGGCCGGTGATCTCGCTTTTCGTGCCGGCGACCTTGTCCTGCAGCCACAGGCTGGTGCGGCTCCAGAATTTCGGCACGAACCAGGCGCGGTGACGCGGCGACAGGAAATAATAGGGCGTCCAGAAGATCATCTGGACGATCAGATTGGCGTAGAAGAGGACGTTGAACGCCAGCGAGCGGATTTGGACCATGGGTGAAAGCCTGAGGAGGATATCAGCGCTGGTTACACCAACTGCCCGGAAAAGGAAAACCGGACTGGCCGGTTATCTCCAAAGGGCCTAGTTCGTCGCCCTGGTGGAAGCCTCGACCAGCACCACGCCGTCCGGCGTCGAGCGCAGGGGCACCACCGTGCGGGCAAGGGCGCCGAGATATTTGGTGTATTCGGTGAACAGCACGCGCACCGCTTCAGGCTTGGTCATCCAGGTGCCGTTGTCCAGCCGCGTATTGACGACCGGATAGGGTTTCAGGTTGGCCTTGTCGATGAACCGGCCCATTTCGAGCAGGCTGCGCGGCATGTGGTAATTGTTGGTGACGAGGATGACGCTGCCATATTCATGGCTCTCGACCCATTTGGCGCTTTCCTCGGCATTGCCGATCGTGTCCATGGCCGCGTAATCGATATCGACGCAGCAGGAAAACAGCGTCTTGTCGCCCCCCGTTGCCGCCTGGAGCGACTTGCGCCCCGCCGCAGGATTGACGCCGCTGATGAGCAGGCGCTGGCCCTTGCCAGACTTGAGCAGGTCGAGTGCTGCATCGATGCGCGACTGCCCGCCGGTGAGCACGATGATGGCGTCCGCGCTGGGTGGGTTCGCAGGCGTGCTCAGGCGGCTTACATAGTCGGCGAACCAGCCAAAACCGGCGGCAAAGACGACACCGGCGGCAACGGTTGCGAAGGCTGCAGCACGCAGAAATCTGGCAAAACGGCTCGACGGCTTGCGCCGGGGCGCAGGCATGAATGCCGGCGGAGTGCCGCCAACCGTCCGATCCGTTCCGAATCCGTCCATACCGCTATGGTCAGCTTTCATTAGCGTCTGTGCAAATGCCGCATTTGCACATTGCGTTACATCGCGTTGCCAATCGTGATTGCCAGCTCCGGAGGTCGCTATCGCTACGTTTCTGCGCATTCTAGCCTCCATCCGGATGGCTGACGTCGATGTCATTGAGATAGGCCACGACCGTCACATGTGAAGTGGCGGCGGTGAGCGCCCCGATGATGAGGACGACCAGCGCCACGCCGCCATAACCGGCGGCCCCTATGGAAAAATTGCCGAACAGGGCGGTCGCCTGGTCGGCCTGGGGGGTAGCCAGATTGCGCGACGACCAGAACCAGAAAAAGATGAAGACGATCATTGCCGCTATGCCACCGGCGGCCGCCCCCTTCATGCCGGTCAGCAGGAAGTGCGTGCGGAACTGGCTGGCGATGAAGCCGGCCTCCGCGCCGACGAAGTGCAGGACTTCGATGATGTGCCCATTGCCGGCCATGGCGCCGCGCGTGGCGAAGACCACCGTCAGCACCGTTGCCGACAGCATCAGCACCAGCACAGCCATGCCGAGCGTCACCGTGGTTCGCGCCATGGCGACCAGCCGGTCGACCCATGTGCGGTGATCGTCCAGCGTCGCACTCGGCACGTCCGGCTGCAGCATCTGGCGCATGGCGGCGAAATCGGGTGGATTGTTCTCGTCGATGGTGACGATCACCAGCCGCGGCACCGGCAGCTCGTCGATGTTCAGGCCGGAGCCGAGCCATGGCTCGAGCAGCCGTGCGGTGGCCTCGCGATCTACGATCTTGGTGCTGCGTACGCCGGCAAAGCCGCTGGCGATACGGGCGGCATTGGCAAGGGCGGCGTCCATGTCCAGCCCGTCGACCGGCTTGATCTGGATCGTCGCCTCGCGCGCGATCTGGTTCTCCCAGATCGACGCCGTGTCGCGAACCAGCGTGACCGCACCAAGCGTCAGGCAGGACAGGAAGGTCATGATGGCGATGACGAAGACAAGCGCACGCCCGGCGATGTTCTGCGGCGGCACGATCGGCGCTGTCTTGCGCTGGGCGCGGACCGGGCGGGCGATTGTTTCTTCTTCGTAGTTGCTGTCGGTGGCCTGATGCAGCTCAGTCATAGATATCGAGCCTTCCATTGGCCAGAATCATGCGCCGCGCGTCGACCTGCTCCATCAGGCCGAGATCATGGGTTGCGATGACCACGGCCGTTCCCAGCCGGTTCAATTCGATGAAAAGCCGCAGCAAACGCCGCGCCAGCGGCGGGTCGACATTGCCGGTCGGCTCGTCGGCCAGCAGGATTTCCGGCTGCTCGATCAGCGCGCGGGCAATCGCGGCGCGCTGTTTCTCGCCGCCCGACAGGACCGGTGGCAGCACATGCATGCGCTCGCCGAGCCCGACCCATTTGAGCAGTTCAGTCACGTCGTTGCGGTAGCTCGCCTCCTCGCGGCCGCGCACGCGCAGGGGCAGGGCGACGTTCTCATAGGTCGTCATATGGTCGAGCAGGCGAAAATCCTGGAACACCACGCCGATGCGCCGCCGCAGCAGCGGCAGTTCCTGGCGCGAGATGCGCGAACGATCCTTGCCGAAGACCGAGATCAGCCCGCGCGTCGGTTTCAGCGACAGGAACAGCAGGCGAAGCAGGGTCGTCTTGCCGGCACCCGAAGGCCCGCTCAGGAACTGGAACGAGCGCTCCGGGAGCTGGAAGGTGATGTCGCGGAGAATCTCCGGACCCATCCCGTATCGCAGGCCGACATTCTCGAAGCGGATCAAGTGTAAAAACCTTGGGTGTTGCGGGCCGTCATCGCGGCCAGTTCATCAAAAAGACCATCGGCTTGTATGGTTAACCCTTGGTTAATTTTCACGTCAAATCCGGCCCTGATTCGCCCACGGTTGCGAAGCATTAACCAATTCCGTTTACCTCCGGAATCGGGGAAGTTCGAAAGGATAGCCCATCCGCTATGGCAGAGGGTCGCACCGCACGCCCGGTTTCCGGCGAAATCATGACGGGCGCCTCGGTCGAGGCAGCCATTGTATGGCCTGTGCAGGACGCTGCCGATGTGGTCGATGCCGACTACGAGCTTGTTTCACCACCACGCCACGCACCCGTTGCGCCTGAAGCCGAGCCTGCAGTCTTCGCGCCCGCATCTGCGCCGGTCGACGGTATGGGAATGCTGCTGAGCGATCCGGCGCAGCCGACAGCCGGCCGGCGGGCATCGCGCGGCGGGCCGATCTTCTGGGTTTTCGGCCTCGGTCTCGCGGCTGGAGCCTTCTGGGTTTCCGGCGGGCATGAGCTGGTGCGGCAGGCATCGTTCCTCAGCACTGCGCAGGCTGCCCCCGGCTTCACCATTTCCGGCGTCACCTCGCGGATCGATACTATCGGCGCGCGGCCTGTTCTGTTCGTCGATGGCCAGGCCTCGAACAGCGGCAATATGGCAGCGCCCTTGCCGCCGCTGGAGATCCACGTCACCGGCACCGACGGCCAAATCGCGCGTTACAAGCTGGGGACAGCGGACAAGCCGTTGGCTCCCGGTGGCAGATTTACCTTTTCGAGCCGGCTCGAGGTGCCTAAGAACGGGGTAAGGACCGTTTCGGTCGCCTTCGGAGATTAAAACATGCCGGTTGTCCGCGACAAGGAAATCGAAGTGCTGTTCAGCGCCTCGACCATCGCCCGACGCAATCTCGAACTTGCCAAGGAGATTGCCGCGCACGACTACACCGATCTGCTCGTCATTTCGGTACTGAAGGGCTCGTTCATTTTCGCGGCGGACCTGATCCGCGCCATGCACGATGTCGGCCTGTCGCCGGAAGTCGAGTTCATTTTCATTTCCAGCTATGGCGCGGGCACCACCAGCGGCGAGGTGCGGGTGCTGCGCGATATCGACAATGAGGTGAAGGGCCGCGACGTTCTCCTCATCGACGACATTCTGGAATCGGGCAAGACGCTGTCCTTCACCCGTGATCTGATGCTGTCGCGCGGCGCGAAAAGCTGCTCCATCGCCGTGCTGCTGGACAAGCGCATGCGCCGCAAGACCGCGCTCGATGCAGATTATGTCGGCTTCGACTGCCCCGATTACTTCGTCGTCGGTTATGGCATGGACGTCGCCCACGCCTTCCGCGAACTGCCCTTCGTCGGCGTCGTTACGGGCGACGCCTGAGGCCGTGGCCTCCGTCACGCTCTACGGCTACCAGTACAGCGTCTACCTGCGCATCGTGCGCATGGCGCTCCTGGAGAAGGGCGTTTCCTGGACGCATGTCGAGATCGACCCCTTCGCCGAAACGATCGCGCCCGACTATCTCGCGCTGCATCCCTTCGGCCGCGTGCCGACGCTGAAGCATGACGATTTCGTGCTCTACGAAACCACCGCGATTACCCGTTACGTCGACGAGGTCTTTGCCGGGAAGCCGCTTCAGCCTTCCGACGTCAGAGCCCGGGCGCGGATGAACCAGATCATCGCGATCGCCGATTCCTATGGCTACTGGCCTATGGTTCGGCAGGTGTTTTCGCAGCGGGCCTTCAACGCAGCGCTTGGCCGAACGCCGGACGAGACGGCGATTGCCGATGGGCTCGCCGCTTCGCGCAAGGTGCTGGCCGCGCTTGAACCGCTGGCCGAGGGCGAGCGTTTTCTGGTCGGTAGCGCCTTGAGCCTTGCCGACCTGCATCTTGGTGCGATGGTCGCCTATTTTGCCGCTGCGCCGGAAGGCAATGCCGCCTTGGCGGATTTTCCGCGGCTCAGCGCGTGGTGGGCCGTCATGAAGGACCGGCGTTCGATGGCCGAGACCGCCCCCGGCCTTCCCCGCGCCTGACGCTTATTTCCGCTTCGGCACAAACACCGAGAGTGCCTTGGGCCTGATGCGGAAATGCGCCGGCGTGGTCGTGCACAATTCGCCGTCGGTGTTGACCGGGCGCGGGCTGCTGGTGCGGATCGTCACTTCCGTCGTCTGGAAGGCGCGCACATCGTCCCAGCGCCCTTGCGTGCCACGCCTCAGGCTCGGCAGCAGCCTCAGCAGCCGCCACCAATGGTCGACTTCGAGGCTGTAGAAATCGAGCTTGCCGTCGTCGGCGGTCGCGGTTTCCTCCACCGTCATGCCGCCGCCATAGTGCTTTCCGTTGCCGACGGAAATCTGCAAGGTCCTGATCTTCTCGGTCGTGCCGTCATGGTCGAGATGGGCGCTGAACAGTCTCGACCGGGCGAGCAGCCGCGCCGCCACGATGCCATAGCCGAGCTTGCCCCAGCGCTTCTTGGCCTCTTCGCTTAGATCGGCGGCCAGTTCGGCGCTGAAGCCGATGCTGGCGACATTGAAGAACAGGTGGCCATTGACCTCGCCGAGATCGATCGGCGCGAGCAGGCCCTGCGCGATCACTTCGGCTGCCTTGACCGGATCGGGAGGAATGCCGACCGTGCGCGCGAAATCATTCGCGGTGCCCAGCGGCAGCACGCCCAGCGGCAGCTCGAGGTCGACCAGGGCGGGGGCTGCGGCGTTCAGCGTGCCGTCGCCGCCACCGACGATGACCAGGTCGCATCCCGGTGCCTGCTTGCGGATGAGTTCGTCTATCGGCTGGCCCTTGCCGGCGGTCATGTCGACGACCTCGATGCCGGACGCCTTGAACACGTCGAGCGCAGGCGCGATGGTTTCCCCGCCGCGCCTGGCCTTGGGATTGACGACAAGCAGGGCGCGCTTCGTCGCTTTGGTTTTTTTCGGCAAGGGGTTCGGCCTCATCTGGTCGAGTGCGGTTCACGCCAGATAGGGCGGCGACAAGGCTAATTAAAGTCTCGACCCCGCGCGATGGCCGCTTTTCCTGTGCCGAGCCATCCGGCGATCAGGCGGGTGCCCGCGCTCCCAGTCGTGCATTGAGCGCGAAAAGACCGGCGCCGATGATCAATGCCGCGCCCATTATGGTCGCAGCCTGCGGCACCTCGGCGAAGAAGACAAAACCCCACAGCGGTGCCCAGAGGATGCCGGTATATTCGAAGGTCGCAACGATGTTGGCCGGCGCCAGCCTGTAGGCCTGCGACAGCAGGATCATGCCGGCCGAAGCAATGAAGCCGCAGGATGCCATCAGCAGGAAATCACTGAGCGTCGGCCAGATCCAGGGGCGCACCAGAAACTTCAGGCTCGGATGGGTGACGTTTTCCATGCCGATGGTCTGGAGCGCGAAACCGAGAACGGCGGCGCCGATGAGATAGGCACCATTCTGGTAAAAGCTCATGACGGTCGAGGATTCCGTCGAGCCGAGTTTTCGCGCCATGAGCTGCGAAAAGCCGTAGAGCCCGGCTGAAAGCAGCGAAAGCATCGCCGCCCATTCGAACACGCCCTGTCCCGGGCGGACCATCACCAGCACGCCGATCAGCCCGACGACGGCAGTAACCGCGCTCGGCCAGGAAATGTGTTCGCCGAGATAGGGGCGGGCCAGCATGATGATGAACAGCGGCGCCATGAAATAGAGCGCGACCGCGTCGGCCAGCGGCAGCGCCGCCAGTGCCAGATAATAGGCGGTGTAGGAGGTGAACAGGATCGCCGCGCGCAGGCCGAGCAGTCGGTAGTTCGGCGAGAACAGCGCCCTCAGCCCGACATCCTTGTGGACGATGATGAGCAGGATAGGCAGCGAGACGATGGAGCGGATCGCCATCACCTCCATCAAGGGATAGCGCCCGGAAACGGCCTTGATGACCGGGTCCTGCAGCGAAAACACCATGACGCCGAGGCAGAGTGAGATGATGCCGAGGAGGATACGGTTCTGCATGGCGTTCACGGCTTTCGATGCGACGTTAAAACCGTTCGGCATCCGGACAAAAAGAACCCGCGGCCCCTGTTTTGGGACTACGGGTGAGTGAGGACTTTTTGCCCGACCGGGTCGATTGTTGCCGACTCGGCTCATGCATTTCGGTTTCGTCTGTGATTATCGCCGTCTGATTGACATGTTTCAAACGAATTGGAATGATGCCAGCCATGAGAAACGCTTATGGCTGGAAGTCATGACTATCCATCTCGACAGTGACCTTCTGCGCACCTTCGTCGCGGTGGCCGAAACCGGCAATTTCACCAAGGCCGCCGACACCGTCAGCCGCACGCAGTCGGCCGTGTCGATGCAGATCAAGAAGCTTGAAGCGATGATCGGCGAGGTGCTGTTCGAGCGCGGCTCGCGTGGCGTGGCGCTGACACGCAAGGGTCAGGACCTGATCGTCAATGCCCGCCGCATCGTCTCGCTGCTCGACGAGACCGCAGCCTCCATGCGGGCGGAAGCGCTCGACGGTCCGGTCCGCATCGGCATCCCCGAGGAATACAGCTATTCGATCCTGTCGCGGGCGCTGAGCGCATTCGCCAAGATGCATCCCAAGGTCGAGATCACGGTCAAATATGCGCATTCCGCCTCGCAGATGGTGGCGCTCGAAGCGGGCGAACTCGACCTTGCCGTCGTGTTCGAATGGCAGGATTTTTCCGACGGCGAAGTGCTGATGCGCGACCCGACGGTGTGGGTGACGTCGAATCTGCATCTTCTGCATGAGGAGACGCCGCTGCCGGTCGCGCTCTACAGCCGCGCCGGCTGGTGCAAGGATTTCGCGCTCAGGTCGCTTGAGGATCGCGGTTTGCCCTACCGCGTCGCCTATACCAGCGACACGACCAGCGGGTTGAAGCTCGCCGTGGCCTCGGGGTTGGCGATTGCGCCGGTGTCGCGTTCCAACATTCCGCCCGATTGCCGTGAACTGACGGCTGCCGACGGTTTCGGCGATATCGATGCCTCGAACGTGGTGCTCCACCGCGCGCCCGGGGCGACCAGCGAGGCGATCAACGGTATGGCCGACGCCATTCGCGAGGCGTTTTTCTCGCAACTGACGATAACCGTGCCGCCGCCCGGCGCGTGATATGCTGACATGGCTCCTGACAAGAAGCTGTCAGGAGAGGGATGCTAGAAACCCCTCATTCAACGAGATGAGGAGGAAACGATGCTGAAATTCTACCATGCGCCCTGGTCGCGCTCTTCAGGCGTTCATTGGCTTCTGGAGGAACTCGGCGTGCCCTACGAGACGGAGATCATCGATATCCGCGCTCCTGGCGGCGTGCCCGAAAGTTACCGCGCCATACAGCCCAACAAGAAGGTGCCGGCGATCGATCATGACGGCACGATCGTCACCGAGCGCGCGGCCATCTGCATGTATCTCAGCGATACCTTTCCGCAGGCCGGGCTCGCTCCCGCGATTGGTGACAAGGCGCGCGCGACGTGGCTGACCTGGCTGGTCTATTCGGATTCGGTTTTCGATCCGGCAATCGCCGCGAAGGCACAAGGGTGGACATATAACAGCAACAGTTTCTCCTTCGGGGCCTATGACGACATGGTCCGGCATCTGGAAAAGACGCTGTCAGCGCGGCCTTACATTGCGGGAGACAGGTTCACGGCTGCCGACACCCAGATCGGCAGCGGAATCTATTTCGTCACGAACATTCTCAAGGCTTTTCCCGACAAGCCGGTTTTCCGTGACTATCTGGCGAGGCTGCAGGAAAGGCCGGCCTATCAGCGCTACCTCGCGAAGGATGCTGCGGCTACGCCACGCGGCGCATCTTGAAGCGCTCGGTTTAAGGGATGCGGACCGCGTCTCAGCGCATTTCGAGCAGGCGCTCGAGATAATTGCGTTCCAGCTCGGGGCTGAGCGCGTTGCCGAGCCGCTTGCGGATGGCATCGAGAATCTGGCGCGCGCGCTGCACGTCGATCTCGTCCGGCACCTTGACCGAATTGCCGAAATCCGGGCCGGTGGTGGCGCGCGGCCGGCCGAGCGGGTCGCGGTCGGCATTCTGCTGGCGCCCGCCTTCCTCGCTGCCGCCTTCGTCGCCCTGCATGGCCTGCTGCATCTGCTGCATCATGTCCTGCGCGCCCTTGCGCAGCGCTTCGAGCGCACGGCCCTGTTCGCCGACGGCGCGTTCGCCTTCGCCCTTGCCAAGCGCGCCTTCGGCCTCGCCCATCGCATCGCCAGCCTCGCCAAAACCTTCGCCCGGCTGGATGCCGAGGCCTTCGAGCCCCTTGGTCAGGCCCTGAAGGTCCTTCTGCAACTGGCCCTGGCCTTCCTGCAGCTGCTTCAGCGCATCGGCAAATTCTTCCGGCGTCATCGGACGGCCCTGATTGCCTTGACCCTGCCCCTGCTGGCCCTGACCTTGCTGGCCGGGTTCGCCCTGCTGGCCTTGCTGACCTTGTCCCTGTTGACCTTGCTGGCCCTGCTGCTCGCCGGATTGCTCGCCGCGCTGCATCTGGTCCATGCGGAAGGTCTCGTTCATCATCTCCTGCTGGCGCCGCATGATCTCGCCCAGCTTGTCCATCTGCTGGCGCATCTCGCTCTGGTCGCCTTGCTGGCCGGGCTGCTGCTGGCGGCCTGCCTGCAGGTTGTTCATCATGTTCTCAAGCTGGGATAGAAGCTCCTGCGCCTGATCGCGGTTGCCTGATTTGGCCAGATTCTCGATCTGGTCCATCATGCGCTCCAAGTCGCTCTGGCGCAGTTCCTGCCCGTTCTGCGGCATCTGCTGCTGGGCCATGTTCGGGTCGCGCTTGGCCCGCTCGGCGAATTCGCGCAGGAAGTCGTTCATCGCCTGGCGCAGCTCTTTCATGAGCTTGTCGATCTCTTCGTCGCTGGCGCCGTTCTGAAGCGCCTGCTTCAAGGCCTCCTGCGCCTGGCGCAGGCGTTTTTCAGCCGACGAAAGCGCGCCGTCCTCGATGGCCAGCGCCATTTCCCAGAAATAGTCGGCGGCTGCGCGCAACTGGTCGTCGTTCTCGGCCAGCTTCAACTGCGTGCTGCCCACCATCAGGCCGAGGAAGTTGGCCATGTTCTGGATCGTGTCTTCGGGCCGCAGCGTGATGGCGTCGATCAGTTCCAGCACATAGGGCTTCTTGTTGGTGTCGAGTGAGAAGATGCGGCGCTGTTCGACAACGGCCTTGGCGAGCGGGTTGGAGAAGGGCCGCTCCGGCAGCACCAGCGTCTTGGTTTCGCTGGTGGCTTCCTGCCCGGCGTCGTCCGTCGCCTTCAGCGTCAGCTTGACCGTGCTGCCGGCCCAGACATGGTCGGTCAGGTCGCGCGATACCTTGGCGGCAGCCGTGCCGCTGCCGCGGCGCGGCACCGTCAGCGGCATTTCGGGTGCCTTGTAGAGCGGATGCGCATCCTTGGCCTGTTCGTCGGCCAGCGCGAATTCGGCCTTGGCGGAGGCCGCGCCATAGTCGTCGACGATCTCGTAATTGAGTTCCAGCGCGCCATTAACCGCGCGCTTGGGCTCGCCGACGAAACGGATCACCGGCGGCTTGTCGGGGATGACGGCGAAGGTCCAGCTTTGCAGCTCCTTCTCGCCCGATTTCAGGCTGAGCACGCCGTCCTTGTCGAGCTTGCCGGCAAATTGACGCGCCACTGCCGGTGCGCCGGCGGCAATCGGCTTGGCTGGCGCGGGTGCTGCACCCGCCTTCGGCTCGATGTCGCGGGTGGTACCGCCGGAATCGGCGTAGGAAAGCGCCTCGTCGCCAGCACCGCCGGTCACGCGCAGCGAAACTTCACTGCCCTGCGGCACGGTGAAGGTCGGGTTCTGCCGGTTGGCGTCGGCGGTCAGGAACACCGGCGCCTTGCCGGTGTAGGCAGGCGGCGTCACCCAGGCATCGACGCGTGGCGGGATGGTCTCGGCTATCGCGCCGGCTTGAAAGGCATCGCCCAGGCGTCCGCCGAGCGGGCCGTAGGAGAAGGCAAAGGCAGTGACGAACAGCAGGGCGGCTGCCGCGCGCAGGCCCCATGGGTCGCGCTCCGGCACGCGGGTGCGCGGCAGGTCGCTGCCGACATCGCCAAGGCTTTCGGCCATGCGCTTCTGGTGCTCGCGCCACAGCGCCTGCGAAAACTCGCTGACCTTGCCGCTCGGCCGGTCGGTCTGCACCAGCACCGGCGTATGCGGCAGCTCATTCGCCGCTTCGATGCGACGGTCGATCTCGGCCGCGGAAGGGCGTCGAAAGAAGCGCAACGGGTAGAGCGCAGCCACGCCTGCAATGGCGAACAAAGCCAGCAGGCCGAAGCGCGGCACATCAGGCAGGAGACGGAAGACGCCGAACCAGGAAAGGCTGAGGAACAGGCTGACGACGACAAGCAGCGGCAATGCCAGGGGCCAGCCGCGTTCCACCATCATTGCGGCCAGCGTGGTGAACCGGGCGCGGCCAAGGCGCCGGGCGAAACTCTGTGCGCTGTTCGTTGCCGGTGTTTCCGCCATCAACCTTTCCAAACGAGACTCGCGCCGCATGCGCGATCTCCATGAAAAGAATAGCAGCAAACACGGCAAAGACGAGGCATGGTACGAAATCGTGATCGGCGGGCTTTTCCGCGCCGATCACAGCGCGATCGCGTCAGAGCCAGTCGGGCACCGAATCGAGGCCGATCAGCTCGTCATAGCTCTGGCGCGGGCGGATGACGTGGAAAGCATCGCCATTGACCAGCACCTCAGGCACCAGAAGCCTGGTGTTGTAGGTGCCTGCCTGCACCGCGCCATAGGCGCCGGCCGTGCCGACGGCGATCAGGTCGCCGGCCTTCATGCGCGGCAGATCGCGGTCAAGGCCGAGAAAATCGCCGGTTTCGCAGACCGGGCCGACGATATCGACGTTCATGCGCGGCGTGTCTGCGGGTGGCTGCACCACCGGGCGGATGTCGTGGAAGGCATCGTAGAGCGTCGGGCGAATCAAATCGTTCATCGCCGCATCGACGATCAGGAAGTTCTTGGCGTCGCCTTCCTTCACGTAGATCACTTCCGACACCAGAATGCCGGCATTGCCGACGATCAGCCGTCCCGGCTCGAACATCACCTTCAGCCCGAGCTTTGTGACGTGCTTCTTGACGATCGCCGCATAGGCGTCCGGCAGCGGCGGCGGTGAGTTGTCGGTCTTGTAGGGAATGCCGAGGCCGCCGCCGAGATCGACATGCTCGATGGCGTGGCCGTCGGCCTTCAGCATGCCGACCAGCTCGACCAGCAGCGCGAAGGCATCGTCGAAAGGCTGCAGCTCGGTGATCTGGCTGCCGATATGCATATCGATGCCGACGACCTTCAAGCCGGGTAGTTGGGCGGCGCGGGCATAGACCTCGCGCGCCCGCTGGCGCGGTATGCCGAACTTGTTTTCGGCCAGGCCGGTCGAGATCTTCTTGTGGGTCTTGGCGTCGACGTCCGGGTTGATGCGCAGCGAGACCGGCGCGACCTTGCCGGCAGCCACCGCGCGTGCAGAAAGCAGTTCAAGCTCCGGCTCGGATTCGACGTTGAAGCAAAGGATGTCGGCTGCCAGCGCGAAATCCATTTCCCGCGCCGTCTTGCCGACGCCGGAGAACAGGATCTTCCTGCCGGGAATGCCCGCGGCCAGAGCGCGGCGCAGTTCGCCTTCCGAAACCACGTCGGCTCCTGCGCCAAGCTTCGCCAGCGTCGTCAGCACGGCCTGGTTGGAATTAGCCTTCAGCGCGTAGCAGACGAGGCTGTCGAGGCTGGCAAAGGCCTCGCTGAACACGCGATAGTGGCGACTCAGCGTCGCGGTGGAATAGCAATAGAACGGCGTTCCAACGGCTGCTGCGATAGCAGGCAGGGGCACGTCCTCGGCGTGGAGCACGCCGTCACGATAGTCGAAATGGTTCACTGGTTTGGTCCGGTCAGAGCAGCTTGTCGAGGAGGAAGGGCTTGTCCGCCACCGGTTTCTGCGGCTCCGGCGGCAGCGGCTGCTCATTGGCCTTCTGCGCGTCCTTGCGGGCCTGCACGGCAGCTTCATAAGGCGTGTCGAGCCCCGACTTGCGCCCGCAGGCCGAAACTGCGCCGATCGCGGCCAGAAGCACGAGCGTGGTGAGAAGTCTGCTGCCGGTCATCCTGTCATCCGTCCGTGAGAAATACGTTGCCTGCTTCTAGCGAAATTCTTTGGCCTTTGCACCCCGGCAAATCAAGCGGCTAAAAGTTCACCAGGGCTGAAACGGGATATTCTAGACCTAGGCCACAGCCACGATTACGTGAGCCTGAATTTTGGCGGCAACCGCGCCGCTGCCATGCCTGTCCTGGATCGCGGATGCGGCGTGGTCGGTTGCAGCGTCCAGTTTTCTCGCGTCTCGGGCCTCGATTTCGCTGCGAAGGACAGTTCCCTGGCAATAGGCAACGGCCGGAATGCGTGGTGAGGGTGCACGGCTTAGTTCGGCTCTCGTCTCGATCACCACGTTGGAGAAACCTGCGTCCTCCAGCTCGCTGCGGATGAGTGCCGTATCGTGGTAGCCATGCGGCGTGCGTGCCAGAAAGCGCGGCGGATCGTTCGGAAAAATCTCTGCCAGAGCATTGGTCACCTCATCGGCAAATACATTCTCCTCGATGCGATCCCATACGTTGAACAGGAAATGTCCGCCGGGCTTCAGGACGCGCCTGGCCTCGCGGTAGGCAGATGCGCGGTCGGGAAAGAACATCGCGCCGAACTGACAACAAACGAGATCGAAGGCCGCGTTTTCAAACGGCAGTGCCAAGGCATCCGCCTGGCGCCATTCGATGCGGCTGTCGGGGCCTTGTCGCGAAGCGGCGTGGTCGAGCATCGGCTGATTGAGGTCGGTAACGACATAGCTTGCCCCGGGCGACAGTTTTGGCGCCAATGCGCGGGTGACGACCCCGGTGCCCGCAGCGGTTTCCAGAACCGCGCTCGGCGACAAGGACGCTGCCCGCCGTGCAAGATCTGCGGCGAACGGCTCGAAAATCAACGGCACCATATAGCGGTCGTAGTTTTCCGGAATCGAGCCGGCGAATACCTTGTCGGTTTCCAACATAGCTATCACCCGCCGTCCGTTTGATGGCTCGCGAGACCAGCATGAAATCCATCATACCAGTCGTGGCGGGTCGATAATAGCGCCCCGGCGCATGACTGAAGCTCCCGAACGGGAGCCTCGAACCACGCGCTACGTCCTCACGCCTTGGCGATGCGCTTCTTCCAGTAGCGGATCTGGCGGCGCACCTCGGCGGGCGCGGTGCCGCCGAAGGAGGTGCGGCTCTTCACCGAGTTCTGCACCGAAAGCACCGAGAAGATATCGTCGGTGATGCCGTCGTGGATCGACTGAAGGTCTTCCAGCGTCAGCTTCTCCAACCCGACCTTCTTGCCTTCCGCCAGCGCCACGGCGCGGCCGGTGACGTGATGGGCCTCGCGGAAGGGCAGGTTAAGCGTGCGCACCAGCCAGTCGGCAAGGTCGGTCGCGGTCGAATAGCCGGAACCGGCGGCCTTCTTCATCGCCGTTTCGTTCACCTGCATGTCACCGACCATGCCGGTCATCGCCGCCAGCATCAGGTCAAGTGTTTCGGCGGCGTCGAAGACGGCTTCCTTGTCTTCCTGCATGTCCTTCGAATAGGTCAGCGGCAGCCCCTTCATCACAGTCAGAAGGCCGATCAGATGGCCGTTGACGCGGCCGGTCTTGGCGCGCACCAGTTCGGCAGCATCGGGGTTTTTCTTCTGCGGCATGATCGAGGAGCCGGTCGAAAAGCTGTCGGACAGCCGAACGAAGCCGAATTGCGGCGTCGACCAGATGACGATCTCTTCGGCCAGACGCGACAGATGGGTCGCCGAGATCGCGGCGATGGCCAAAAACTCCAGCGCGTAGTCACGGTCGGAAACGCTATCCAGCGAGTTCCGTGTCGGCTCGCGGAAGCCGAGCGCCTTGGCGGTGCGGAAGCGGTCGATGGGGAAGCCGGTGCCAGCAAGGGCTGCTGCACCCAGCGGGCTCTCGTCCATGCGCTCGATGGCATCGCGGACGCGCGACAGATCGCGGGCAAACATCTCGACATAGGCCATGCAGTGATGGCCGAAGGTTACCGGCTGCGCCGTCTGCAGATGGGTGAAGCCAGGCATGACGGTGGCTGCATGTTCCTCGGCGCGCTTGAGGAAAGCTTCGATCAGCCCCTTCAGCGCTTCGGCTACACGATGGAACTCGTCCTTGACCCACAGCCGGAAGTCCACTGCCACCTGATCGTTGCGCGAACGTGCGGTGTGCAGGCGGCCTGCGGCGGGGCCGATCAGCTCGGCAAGACGCGCCTCGACATTCATGTGAATGTCTTCCAGCCGGGTCGAGAACTCGAACTTGCCGCTCTCGATCTCTTTCAAAATCGTGTTCAGGCCGTGAGCGATTTTTTCTTGATCTTTCTCCTCAATGATGCCCGTTTCCGCGAGCATTTCGGAGTGGGCGATCGAGCCGCGGATGTCCTGCGCGTAGAGCTTTTTGTCGAAGCCGATGGAGGCGTTGATCGCCTCCATGATCGCCGCGGGCCCCGAGGCAAATCGTCCGCCCCACATCGCGTTGCTGGCCTTCTTGTCGCTCATCGTGATAACCGGGCTCCGGAGAAAAAAGTGAATGGCTGACGGAAAGAAACTCATACCGACTGCGCGCCTGCTGGTCATGGCAGCGATTGCAGGCGCATTTGCCGGCGCGGTGGTGGTATATGCCAGCGTTACCTTGTCTGGCAACAAGGCTCCGGCATCGGCGCCTCAGCAGGTGGCCGTTGCCCCTGCCGCTCCCGAAAACACCGCCGACAACGCCGTCTGCGCGGCAAAGTCTGACAAGGTCAAGGTGGTCGGTGCGGCAGCCAAAGGTGAGGTCGCCGCCATGCTGCCGGCCGATCCGCCGCAATCGCTGAAGGGCCTCGCCTTCAAGTCTCCTGACGGCAAGCCGATGACGCTGGCCGACCATGCCGGCAAGACGCTGCTCATCAATCTGTGGGCAACTTGGTGCGCGCCCTGCCGCGCTGAAATGCCGGCGCTCAATGCGCTGCAAAAGGAAAAAGGCAGCGACAAGTTCGAGGTCGTCGCCATTAATGTCGATACCGGCGATGACGAGAAGCCGAAGAAGTTCCTCTCCGAGATCGGCGTCGATACGCTCGCGCTCTACCGCGACAACACGCTCGACCTGTTCAACGATCTCAAGAAGCGTGGGCTGGCGCTCGGCCTGCCGGTGACGCTGCTGGTCGATGGCGAAGGCTGCCTGCTCGCCAACATGAACGGCCCGGCCGAATGGTCGAGCCCGGATGCGGCAGCGCTGATCGAGGCCGCGGCAGGCGGATCAGACTGACCGCAGCACGATCGGCTGAAGTACCGCCACACGGGCCTTGCGGCTGGCCGTGGCGGTCTGGCCCGGGGCTGTGACCGATACGCCGGTCAGCTCGCTGAACATTTCGATCGGCCCCGGCTTGCCGAGATAGTAGCCCTGGCCGATCTGGCAGTCCTCATCATCCAGGAATTTCAGTTCGCCGAGCGTTTCGACGCCTTCAGCCAGCACCGGCAGGCCGAGGCCTCGCCCAAGGCCGAGAACGGCGCGCACGATCGCTGCGACCTGGCCGTTGGTGTCCACCGACTTGATGAAGGAGCCATCGATCTTGATCTTGTCGAAGGGGAAGGCGCGCAGGTTTGAGAGCGAGGAATAGCCCGTTCCGAAATCGTCCATGGCCACCCGCACGCCCAGCGCCTTGATCTTTCTAAGGGTTGCCAGTGCGCGCGGCATGTCCTTCACGAGGGCCGTTTCGGTGATCTCCAGTTCGAGCCTACCCGGCGCGAGGCCTGTGTGAACGAGCACCTCGTGAACCTTGCGGCTGAAATGCGGATTGTGAAGCTGCACCGCCGAGACATTGACCGCAACCGAAAGCGGGTTCTTCCAGCTGGCAGCCTCCTGGCAAGCCGTCGCCAAGACCCATTCGCCGATCTGGACGATGACGCCGCTGTCTTCCGCAACCGGGATGAACATGGCTGGCGAAACCTCGCCCCGTTCCGGGTGCTGCCAGCGGATCAGGGCTTCGAAACCGAGCATCTTGCCGCCGCTGATTTCCTTCTGGGGCTGGTAGACCAGGTAGAACTCGTCGCGGGCGATTGCCTGGCGCAGTTCGTGTTCCATCACGCGCTTGTCGCGTGCCTCGGCGCCCATCGACGCCTCGAAATAGCGGTATGTGTCCTTGCCTTCCGCCTTGGCGCGGTAGAGCGCGGTGTCGGCATGGCTGATAAGGGCGGTCTGATCGTCGGCATCCCGAGGATAAAGCGCAATGCCGATGCTGGTCGAAACCAGCCCTCCGCCAATGGAGCGCCTGTTTTCCTCGCGCATCGCCGCCAGCACGTCGTCGGCAATGCGGCCGGCGGCCAGAGGGTCCGAGAGGTTGGGCGCTATGATGGCGAATTCGTCGCCGCCGAGGCGCGCCAGCATCTGCCCGCTGCGCAGAACGCTTGAGACACAGCGCGCGACGGTCTGCAGCATGGCGTCACCCGCGCCATGCCCGAACAGGTCGTTCACTTCCTTGAACCGGTCGAGATCAAGCAGCAACAGCGCCAGATAGTCGCCTTTCCCGCTCAGTTTCATCGCTGCAATCTCGGCATCGAGCCGGCCGGAGAAATTCCGGCGATTGGCAAGCCCGGTGAGCGGATCGAAATGGGCGAGGCGCAGGATTTCCTGCTCCGCCGTCTTGCGTTCGCGGATGTCGCGGACGGCGACCACGGTATGTGGTTTGCCGCAATAATCGATGCTCCGGGCGATGAGTTCGACCGGAATGCTTTCGCCGTCACGGCTTTTCAGTTCGGCTTCCTGCGCCTGCTCGCCGAATTCCGGCAGGTTGGAGGCGGTGCGCTCGCCAAAGAGGTTGGAGAGCTGCATGGCGTTGAGCGTTTCGACCGGCTGACCGGTCAGCGTGGCAATGCTGTTATTGGCGCTGACGATGCGCGCGCCGTCGCAGACGATCAACCCCTCGACCGCGGCATTGGCCAGCCCGTGCATGCGCTCCGCTTCGATCTTCTGGCGGCGGAAGCGCAGGTCGATCGACAGGGCAATGCCGGAGAGAATGAGGATCACCAGGCTTGCGGCGGCAACAGCGAATGCCTGGGACAGGGGCTCGATCGTGGATTCGGAAATCTCGACCGAAGAATCCGGAATGATCGAGACTGCGGCCATCGCGACGAAATGCAGGGTGCAGATGGCAAGCGTCAGAAGCACGGCGCCGCCGAGTGTCGCCAGCGTGGACGGCCGACGGAGCACGACAAGGAGCGACAGCGCTGCCAGCGTTATTCCGCCCAGCAATGAAATGGCGACAAGAAGCTGATCCCAGACGATCCGCCCCTGCACCTCGAAAGCGGCCATGCCGACAAAATGCATCGACGCGATGCCCGCACCAAGCAGGGCGCCGCCGACGAGATAATAATCGATACCGCCCCGCAGTGTGGCCACCCACATGCCGGCAGCCGTCAGGAACACGGCGGCGGCAAGCGAAAGGGCGGAAAGCTCGACATTGTAGGCGTTCGGGATGCCGGGCGAAAATGCAAGCATTGCGATGAAATGGGTCGCCCAGATGCCGAAGCCGGTCGCTGTCGCGGAAATCATTAGCCAGGCAAGCCGGTTGCCATTTCTGGACTGACCTACGTGATGGAGCAACTTGACTGCAGAAAACGAAGATATGGCGCAAATGAGCGCGGCGAGCGCGACAAGTCTCAGATCGTGCTCGTTCACGATACAGTTGTAGACGGTCAGCATTTCCAATTCCACCCAATCTATTGGAAATAAACAAGCTAATGTTGAATATTAGCCGTATATAATTGAAGGATCGGTTAAATTTGCTTTCAACCTGTGGGCGTTACTTTTGCCGAATTCAAGCGTTTTCTGGCGAGGTGCGGATCAATTCGAAAGCCGGCTTACGAAAACGTCCGGAGCGAACAACGATGGGAAACGAAATCCACACGAAACTGAGGCGAAATTCATCGGAGTGTAACAAAACGGTTGTCGCACTGTCACAATCGACCGATACTCCCCGTTGCGAGACTAACCCTTTCGCCAAGTAAAAACGGGAGAGAAACATGAAATTTCAAGGCGTTGCGGCCGGTATTGCCGCGTCTTTCACCCTGCTTTCGACATCGTCCGCATTCGCCGTGACCGAGATTTCCTGGTGGCATGCCATGACCGGCGCCAACAATGAGGTCGTCGAGACGCTGTCAAAGGAATTCAACGAGAGCCAGAGCGAGTACAAGGTCGTTCCCGTCTTCAAGGGAACCTATCCGGAGACGCTGAACGCCGGCATCGCCGCCTACCGCGCCAAGCAGCCGCCGGCGATCATGCAGGTGTTCGACGCCGGCACGGGCGTCATGATGGCCGCCGAAGGCGCGATCAAGCCGGTCGCCGACATCCTCTCCATGGGCGGCAAGCCTTTCGACAAGAGCCAGTATCTGCCAGGCATCGTCGCCTATTATTCGAAGCCCGACGGCACCATCCTGTCCTTCCCGTACAATTCCTCGTCGCCGATCCTCTATTACAACAAGGATATCTTCCAGAAAGCCGGTCTCGACGTCGACAATCCGCCCAAGACTTGGCCGGAAGTCTGGGATGCGGCCAAGAAGATCAAGACCAGCGGTGCCGCACCCTGCGGCTACACCTCGACCTGGCTGACCTGGATCCACACCGAGAATTTCGCTGCCTGGAACAACCTGTCCTTCGGCACCAATGAGAACGGCATCGCCGGTCCGGACGTCCAGCTGAAGATCAACGCGCCGCTGTTCGTGAAGCATTTCCAGGAACTGGCAGACCTCGCCAAGGACGGCACGTTCAAATATGGCGGCCGCACATCGGAAGCCAAGCAGATCTTCCTCGCCGGCGAATGCGGCATCTTCACCGAATCCTCGGGCGGTCTCGGCGACATCGCAAAATCCGGCATGAACTACGGCACCGGCCAGCTTCCTTACGAGCCGGAAGCGCAGGGCGCGCCGCAGAACACCACGCCTGGCGGCGCCAGCCTCTGGGTCTTCGCCGGCAAGTCAGACGATGAATACAAGGGCGTTGCCGCCTTCTTCAACTTCCTGTCCACGACCGAAATCCAGGCCCGTCTGCATCAGGTGTCCGGCTATCTGCCGGTAACGCTCGCCGCTTATGAGAAGACCAAGGCCGACGGTTTCTATGACAAGAACCCGGCCCGCGAAATCCCGATCAAGCAGATGATGGGCAAGGCACCGACCGAAAACTCGAAGGGCGTGCGCCTGGCCAATCTTCCGCAGGTTCGCGACATCGAGAACGAGGAGTTCGAGAAGATGCTGGCCGGCGACCAGACCGCCCAGCAGGCGCTCGACAAGGCCGTCGAACGCGGCAACGCCGCGATCCAGCAGGCCATCGGCAACTAACGACAAGACCTCGACGAAAGCCATCCGCGCGATATCTCGTGCGGATGGCTTGACTATCAAGCGGAGGAAGCCCTGTCCCCACGCGTCACTTTCCCCAACAAGTTCCTGCCCTATCTCCTGGTCGCGCCACAACTCGCCATCACGGCGATCTTCTTCTATTGGCCGGCAGGGCAGGCGCTCTATCAGTCGATGCTGCGCGAGGACCCGTTCGGGCTGAATTCGAAATTCGTCTGGTTCGACAATTTTGCGCGCGTTCTTTCCGATCCCAACTACGTCAATTCGCTGAAGGTCACGGTGGTCTTCTCGCTGGCCACGGCCTTTGTCTCCATGGCAGTGGCGCTGCTGCTTGCGGTGATGGCCGACAAGGTCATTCGCGGGCGCGGCATCTACCGCACGCTGATGATCTGGCCCTATGCCGTGGCCCCGGCGATTGCCGGCATGTTGTGGCTGTTCCTGTTCAATCCGTCGATCGGCACGCTTGCCTACGGGCTGCGCTGGCTGGGATTCGACTGGAACCCGCTGCTCGACGGCACGGACGCCATGGTGCTTGTGGTGACAGCAGCCTCATGGAAGCAGATCAGCTACAATTTCCTGTTCTTCGTCGCCGGACTTCAGGCCATACCGAAAACACTGATCGAGGCGGCTGCCATCGACGGCGCCGGCGAGACGAAACGCTTCTGGACGATCGTCTTTCCGCTGCTGGCGCCGACGACCTTCTTCCTCCTCGTCGTCAACACCGTCTACGCCTTCTTCGACACCTTCGGCATCATCCACGCCGTCACCGGGGGCGGGCCGGGCAAGGCCACCGAAACGCTGGTCTACAAGGTCTACAATGACGGCTTCGTCAATCTGATCCTCGGCGATTCAGCGGCACAGTCGGTGATCCTGATGGTGATCGTGATCGGGCTAACCGCCTTCCAGTTCCGCTTCGTGGAGAAGAAGGTGCATTATGGGTGATCCTTCGAGGCTCTCCTTCGACAAGCTCAGGATCGCACCTCAGGATGAGGGAAGTTTGCGCGACGTTTCCCTCCCCCTTGAGGGGAGGGTGGCCGCGAAGCGGTCGGGTGGGGTCGTTGCGGCAGGGCGCCATCGCTTTGCCTGCTCGACCGTATGGGCGGTGCCTTCTGTGGTGACCCCCTCCGCCCCCTTCGGCGGCACCTCCCCCTCAAGGGGGGAGGAGGGCGCATGATCGGCTCATCCCCCATCCGCACCTTCATCGCGCATGCCGTGCTGATCCTCGGCATCCTGATCGTCGCATTCCCGATCTACTACACATTCGTCGCGTCGACCCATTCGCTGCAGACGATCCTGCGCCCGCCGCTGCCGCTGCTGCCCGGCGACCGCTTCTGGGAGAACTATTCGACCGCGCTGTTCGGCGGCATCGGCCGTATCGGCGGTGTGTCGGTCGGCACGCTGCTGTTCAACACGACGGTGGTGGCGCTGGCGATTGCCATCGGCAAGATCGTCATCTCGATCCTGTCGGCCTATGCGATCGTGTTCTTCCGCTTTCCCTTCCGCATGACCTTCTTCTGGCTGATCTTCATCACGCTGATGCTGCCGGTCGAAGTGCGCATCCTGCCGACCTACAAGGTGATGGTCGATTTCGGCCTGATCGACACCTATACCGGCCTGACGCTGCCGCTGATGGCCTCGGCCACCGCGACTTTGCTGTTCCGCCAGTTCTTCCTGACAATCCCGGGCGAACTGGTCGAGGCCGCGCGCGTCGATGGTGCGGGACCGTGGCGCTTCTTCAAGGATATCCTGCTGCCGCTGTCGAAGACCAATATCGCGGCGCTGTTCGTCATCCTCTTCATCTACGGCTGGACGCAGTATCTGTGGCCGCTGCTCGTCACCAACCGCAACGATATGAACACGATCGTCATTGCGCTTCGCAAGATGATTTCCTTTGCCGACGCCGACACGGAATGGCACCTCATCATGGTCACCTGCATGCTGGCCATCGCCCCGCCGATCCTCGTCGTCGTTCTGATGCAGCGCTGGTTCGTGCGCGGCCTCGTCGATACGGAGAAATAATGGCTACCGTCGATCTGAACGATGTGAAGAAGGTCTATGCGGGTGGCGTGGAAGCGGTGAAGGGCGTCTCCATCGCCATTCCCGACAAGGCGCTGTGCGTGCTGGTCGGCCCGTCGGGCTGCGGCAAGTCCACGCTTTTGCGCATGATTGCCGGGCTGGAGACGATCTCGTCGGGTGACGTGTCGATAGACGGCAAGGTGGTCAACACGATCGGCCCCGCCGAGCGCGACATCGCCATGGTGTTCCAGAACTACGCGCTCTATCCGCATATGAAGGTCTACGACAACATGGCCTACGGCCTGCGCAACCGCGGCATGCCGAAGGACGAGATCGACCGGCGCGTGCGCGAGACGGCCAAGACGCTCGAACTCGCCGCCCTGCTCGACCGTCGCCCGCGCGAGCTTTCCGGCGGCCAGCGCCAGCGCGTCGCCATGGGCCGCGCCATCGTGCGCAGCCCGAAGGTGTTCCTGTTCGACGAGCCGTTGTCGAACCTTGATGCCAAGCTGCGCGGCCAGATGCGGGTCGAGATCAAGAACCTGCAACGCTCTCTCGGTGTCACCTCGGTCTATGTCACGCACGACCAGCTCGAGGCGATGACGCTGGCGGACGTGCTGGTGGTCATGAATGGCGGTCTGGTCGAACAGTCCGGCAATCCGCTCGACATCTACGAAAAGCCGGCCTCGACCTTCGTCGCGAGCTTCATCGGCGCGCCGCCGATGAACCTGCTTGCGGTGCAGGCAGGCGGCAAGGGGCTTTCCTTTGGCGACGGTTCGCCTGTTGGCATCTCAGGCCCGGCCGGTGCCGTCACGCTCGGCGTTCGCCCGGAAGATGCCGATGTCGCCTTCGGACCGGATGTGCCGAAAGGTGCCGTGGTGCTCCCTGCAAAGGTGGAAGCGGTCGAGCCGGTCGGTTCGGAAAGTTTTCTATATTGCGCCGCTGGCGGTCAGCGGATCGTGGTGCGTGTCGGGGGCCGCGCTACCGCCAAGCCCGGCGATGAATTGCGTGTCGTCGCGAAGGCCGAAAAGCTGCACTGGTTCGATGGAGCGGGCAAGCGGGTGGAGTAGATCGCCCCTCACCCTTAGGGAGGCGTCAGCGTTGGAGCTTCGTCCTTCTCCCCGTTTACGGGGAGAAGTGCCGGCAGGCGGATGAGGGGCAGCTACAATAGGGATCGTATTACCGCGTCGGCACCGGGTGTTCGCCGCGATAGTCATAGAAACCACGTCCGGTCTTGCGGCCGAGCCAGCCGGCTTCGACATATTTCACCAGCAGCGGGCAGGGGCGGTACTTCGAGTCCGACAGTCCGTCATGCAGCACCTGCATGATCGACAGGCAGGTGTCCAGGCCAATGAAATCGGCAAGCTGGAGCGGGCCCATAGGATGGTTGGCGCCGAGCTTCATCGCCGTGTCGATCGCGTCGACCGAACCAACGCCTTCATACAGCGTATAGATCGCCTCGTTGATCATCGGCAGCAGGATGCGGTTGACGATGAACGCCGGAAAATCCTCCGAGACGGTGGTCGTCTTGTCGAGCTTGTGGACGAATTCCTTGGCGGCCTCGAACGTCTCGTTCTCGGTGGCGATGCCGCGCACCAGTTCCACCAGCTTCATCACCGGCACCGGGTTCATGAAGTGGATGCCGATGAACCGTTCCGGCCGGTCGGTCTGGGCGGCCAGCCGGGTGATCGAGATCGAGGAAGTGTTGGTGGCGAGGATCGCTTCCGGGTTCAGCTGCGGGCAAAGCTGCGCATAGATCTTGCGCTTGACGGTCTCGTCCTCGGTCGCCGCCTCGATGACGAGATCGGCGCCTGCGAGATCGGCCATGGTGGGGGCCGCTTCTATGCGCCCCAGCGCTTCCTGCCGGGCCTTGTCCTCGAGCTTTCCGCCGGCGACCTGGCGGGCAAGGTTACCGCTGATCGTGGCGATGCCCTTCTGGATGTTGTCGCCGGAAATATCGTAGAGCAGCACCTTGTAGCCCGAAAGGGCCGAGACATGGGCTATGCCGCTGCCCATTTGGCCTGCGCCGATGATGCCGATCGTCTCGATGGTAGCACTCATTACACTGATCCCGTCATGGAGCCTTTTTGGCTCGTCTTTTGTGCAGTGCAAACTAAAAGAGCGGGGAGACTTCGTCTACCCCGCTCCCATGATTTTGTGCGCTACCTGTTCTAAAGTCAAAGCGCCTTTTCAAGCTCCGGCAGGATGGTGAAGAGGTCGCCGACGAGGCCGTAGTCTGCGACCTGGAAGATCGGTGCTTCCTCGTCCTTGTTGATGGCGACGATGACCTTCGAGTCCTTCATACCGGCCAGATGCTGGATCGCGCCGGAAATGCCGACCGCGATGTAGAGGTCGGGGGCGACCACCTTGCCGGTCTGGCCGACCTGCCAGTCGTTGGGCGCATAGCCGGCATCGACGGCAGCGCGGGAAGCGCCGACAGCGGCACCGAGCTTGTCGGCAACCGGCAGGATGACTTCCTGGAACTTCTCCGAGGAGCCGAGCGCACGGCCGCCCGAGATGATGATCTTGGCCGAGGTCAGTTCCGGGCGGTCATTGTCGGACAGCCTGTTCTCGATGAAGGTCGACAGGCCCGGATTGGCGGCTGCATTTGCCGTCTCGACCGCAGCCGAACCGCCTTCGCCCGCTGCCTGGAAGGAAGCCGTGCGCACCGTGATGACCTTCTTGGCGTCGGTCGACTGCACCGTCTGGATGGCGTTGCCGGCATAGATCGGACGTTTGAAGGTGTCGGCCGAGACGACCTCGATGATTTCCGAGATCTGCGCGACGTCGAGCAGGGCTGCGATGCGCGGCGACACGTTCTTGCCCGAGGCGGTGGCCGGGGCGATGATCGTGTCATAAGAGCCGGCGAGTGCAACGACGGTCGCCGCCAGCGGCTCGGCGAGGCGCTGCTCGAGTTCGTCGGCCTCGACCAGCAGGACCTTGCGCACGCCCTTCAGCTTGGCGGCGGCATCTGCCGCTGCCTTGGCGCCCTTGCCGGCGACCAGGACGTCGACATCCGAGCCGATCTTCAGGGCTGCCGACAGCGCCTTGGCGGTCTGGTCCGACAGCGATGCATTGTCATGTTCGGCGATGAGGAGAATTGCCATTTTTGTTTCCCTTTCCTTCCGAACTCAGATCACGCCGGCGGACTTGAGGCTGGAAACGAGTTCCGCCACGTCCTTGACCTTGACGCCCGCCTTGCGGCCACCTGGCTCCTCGGTCTTGACGACCTTGAGGCGCGGCGTGACATCGGCGCCGAAATCGGCAGCGGTCTTTTCGTCCAGCGGCTTCTTCTTGGCCTTCATGATGTTGGGCAGCGAGGCATAGCGCGGCTGGTTGAGGCGCAGGTCCGTCGTCACGATCGCCGGAAGCTTGAGCTCCACCGTCTGCAAGCCGCCATCGACTTCGCGCGTCACCTTGGCCTTGTCGCCGGCAATCTCGACCTTGGAAGCAAACGTGCCCTGGCTCCAGCCGAGCAGTGCCGAAAGCATCTGGCCGGTCTGGTTGGCGTCGTCATCGATCGCCTGCTTGCCGAGAATGACAAGACCCGGCTGTTCCGCCTCGACAACACCCTTCAGCACCTTGGCAACGCCCAGCGGCTCGACTTCGCCGTCGACCTTGACCAGGATGGCGCGGTCGGCGCCCATGGCGAGTGCCGTGCGCAGGGTTTCCTGGGCCTGCTGGGGTCCGATCGAGACCACGATGATCTCTTCGACCTTGCCGGCTTCCTTCAGGCGGATCGCCTCTTCGACCGCGATCTCGTCGAACGGGTTCATCGACATCTTCACATTCGCAAGCTCGACACCCGAGCCGTCCGACTTCACACGGATCTTCACGTTGTAGTCGACAACCCGCTTAACGGGCACGAGAACTTTCATGTGCTTCTCACCTCTCTGATGACTTTGGAGCGCTCACTAGCAGAGCGAGGCCCCGTCCATTTGTCGAATGGCGACATATTGGACCAGAAAACGGAAATCCCTATGCGCACTTCCGGTGGCAACTAGGCTTCCGCAAGCGGGCGGACCCTAGTTAGCCGCCGAATGCACGTCAATATCCGCAACGAACCCAAATCGGTTGAATTCGAGCGATTACTGTCTTCCCCAACGCGTCGTCGGCTGTGCCTCGACAGGGGCGACCGCGCTTGGCTGTTCGACCTTGACCGCACGTGGCGTCACGATCTCCCGATCGAGGATCGGCACGTCGCGCCGGCGCAGGATCAGAACCAGGATCGCGCCGGCGATGATGCCGCCGGCATGGCAGGCCCAGGAAATCTGGTCTTCTCCGCCGAGCGCCAGCATCGAGAACTGGAAAATGATCCACAGTCCAAGGGTGATATAGGCCGGAATGCGCAGCGGTATGCGGGCGAAGGCCAGGATCCACACCTTCACGCGCGGGTGCAAAATGAGATAGGCGGCGACGATGCCGGCAATCGCGCCCGACGCGCCGATCAGCGGCATCTGAGACTCCGGCGCTATCAAGCCATGCACAACGGCACCCGAGATTGCGCACAGCAGATAGAAGATCAGATATTTGATGTGGCCGAGCGCATCCTCGACATTGTCGCCGAACACCCAGAGGAACAGCATGTTGCCGCCGAGGTGGAAGATGTCGCCATGCAGGAAGGCGTAGGTGACATAGGTCAGCGGCTCGGGCACCAGCGCGTAGCCGGGCGGCAGTTCGGCCAGGCCGAAGGACACGGAGGGAATGTAACCGAGGCCAAGCACCGTGGCCTGCGCTGCCTGCTCGCTCTCAAAGGCAGTGAACAGGTAGATGATGACGTTGGCCGCGATCAGCCCGATCGTCACATATTGATGCTTGATGTATTTGAGGCTGTTGGCGTCATGCAGCGGAATGAACATCGCGGTTTCTTCCGCCCCCTCAGCGCAGCTTTCCGCTCATGATCCTATCCGAAAACCGGTTCCCACTTTTCGGGATCATGAGTTACCTGTTCTTGCCCGGCACCCATAGCACATCGGCATTTCCGTTGTCATTGACGACACGGGCGGCAACGAACAGGAAATCCGAGACGCGGTTGATGTATTTTATGCCGTCGCGGTTGACGTGCTCGGCCGGATCCTGCGCCAGCGCCACCATGATGCGCTCGGCCCGCCGTGCCACGGTGCGGGCAAGATGAAGTGCGGCAGCCGCCGGCGATCCGCCGGAGAGCACGAAGGAGCGCAGCGGCTGCAGATCCTTGTTCAGGAGGTCGATGTCGGCTTCCACCCGTTCCACTTGCGAGGGGATGATGCGCAGCGGCTCATAGCCGAGCGGCTTGCCGTCGTCGGGCGTTGCAAGGTCGGCGCCGAGATCGAACAGGTCGTTCTGGATGCGGGCGAGCATGGCGTCGATTTCGGGGTGTTCGGCTCCCGTATGCACGCGCGCCAGTCCGATGCAGGCATTGGCCTCGTCGACCGTGCCATAGGCGTCGACACGCGTGTCCGATTTCAGCCGGCGCTCGCCGGTGCCGAGGCCGGTGGTGCCGTCGTCGCCGGTGCGGGTGTAGATCTTGTTGAGCTTGACCATCTGGCTCCCCCCGTCGGTCGAAAAATCAGCTGCGGTTGAAGTAGACCGCCAGCAGGATGAGAACCAGCGCAATGAACTGCAGGAGCACGCGCGCCTGCATCAGCTTGTTCGAGGTGGTGCTGGAGCCGCCGCGCATCATGTTGGCGAGGCCGCGGATCAGCACGATCACCACGATGACCATGACCATGACGGCAAGGATGTTGAAGACGGTTGCCATTGGATTTCCAGCTTCGTTTTTCAGGCCTGCGACGCGAGCACGCGGTAAAACAGCGAAGCGGGCAGGATACGTTTCAGGATAACGCCGATTTTAGCCGGCGTCGTCACCACATAATGCGGTCTCGGTTTGGGCGATAGGAGGGCGTGGCGCAATACCGCATAAACCGCGTCCGGCTTGAGCTTGAGCCGCGACTTCGATCCACCCGCCCGCAGGCGTGCCAGCTGGCCCTCATAGTCCTTCCGGTGCACCGAGTTCTCGTGATCGATGTTCTTCACGAACCATGCCAGCCCATTCGAGGCGATCTTCGATTCGATCGGGCCGGGTTCGATCAGCGACACTTCGATGCCGGAGCCTTGCAGCTCGGCCCGCATGCACAGCATCAGGCCTTCGAGCGCATGTTTCGATGCTGCATAGGCGCCGCGCCATTTGACGGGCGTCAGGCCGAGGATCGACGAGCAATGGACGATGCGGCCGTGACCTTGCGCCCGCATGACCGGCACGATGCGCCGGGTCAGATCGTGCCAGCCGAAGAAATTCGCCTCGAACTGCTCGCGCAGCGCCTCCACCGGCAAATCCTCGACGGCACCTGCCTGAGCATGGGCGCCGTTGTTGAAAAGCGCGTCGAGCGTGCCGCCGGTGCGTTCCAGCACCGCTTCGACGAGTGCGGCGATCGAATCAGCTTCGCGATAATCGAGATAGAAGGCCTCGAAACCTTCCGCCGTCAGTGCCGCGATGTCTTCGGGTTTTCGCGCCGTGGCGAAAACCCGCCATCCGTCGGATTTCAGGGCGCGTGCGCAATGAGCGCCGATGCCCGAGGAGGCGCCGGTCACGATAATCGTGCGCAACTTTTGCGTTGGCGCGGTCGTTGTTCCACCATCACTTGCCATTTGCGGCAAACCCTTCCCATATTCGCGGCCGGGACACAATCGAGGGAAAAGCGCGGATGCAGGCACGTTGAGGAAGATCGTTGCGATCAAGCGCGTGCTTTATGACGCGCTCGGCCATTTCAACTATGACGACGGCTGGTCTATGGCCAGTCATCTGGCGATCTCGGCGCTGATGGCGCTGTTTCCTTTCCTCATCTTCGCCACCACGCTGGCAAGCTTTCTCGGCGCGCAGGCTTTTTCGGAAACCGCCGTGCATCTGGTCTTCGACACCTGGCCGGAACAGATCGCCGCCCCTATCGCCCGCGAGGTGGTCAACGTGCTGACAGTCCAGCGCACCGACCTTCTCACCTACGGTGTGGTGCTGGCCGCCTTCTTCGCTTCCAACGGCATCGAGGCGCTGCGCACCTCGCTCAACCGCGCCTATCGCGTCACCGAAACGCGCACCTTCATCTACCGGCGTCTCCAGAGCCTGCTCTTCGTGCTCATCGCCACGATCGGCTTTGTTGCCATCAGCGTGCTGCTCGTCTTTGCACCGTTGCTGGCGCGGCTGGCAGAGGCCAATTTCGAGTGGATCAAGCCCTATATGGGCACGATCACGCTGTGGCGTTTCGTGATTGCTTCAACGGTGATCGTGCTCGGCCTCGTGGCGGTGCATTTCTGGCTGCCGGCGGGCAAGCGCCGGTTCGTCACCATCGTGCCGGGCATCATCTTCACGCTCGTGGCCTGGCTTGTCGGCTCGACGGTTTTCGCGACCTATCTCGACAATTTCTCGTCCTATGTGACGACCTATGCCGGCCTCGCCTCGATCATGATCGCGGTGGTGTTCCTCTATATCGTCTCGGCGATTTTTATCCTTGGCGGCGAACTCAACGCGTCGATCACGCGCTATTTGGAAGCGCGGGCCCGCGTTGGAGCCTGAGCCTTCGGGTTCGCCGCCGTGGCCAGCCCCACACCAAAAGTCGCCAGCGCCATGCCGGCAAGCTGCACCAGCGTCAGTTGCTCGCCGAACAGCGCCCAGGCCATGATCGCGGTGACCGCCGGCACGAGATAAAACAGCGATGAGACCTTCGACATCTCGCCGTCGCGGATCATCGCCATCAGCAGGAACACCGCGCCTATCGACAGCACCAGCACCAGCCATGCCATGGCGAAGATCAGTTCGCCGTTTATCGTCACCGTGTGCGTCTCGAAGGCGAGCGAGGCGAGCAGCATCACGGCTGCGCCGCCGACATATTGATAGAACGTACCCGTCACCAGATCACCGCCGGTGACGAAGCGCTTCTGCCAGATGGTGCCGGCAGTGATTGCGGCCATGCCGATGGTGGCGGCCGTCAGCGTCTGCCAGGTCACGCCGCCGCCAAGCGTGCCGAGTTTCGGCGACAGCACGACGATGACACCGACAAAGCCGACCGCCAGGCCGATCCAGTGGCGCGGGCGGATTTCCTCGCCGAGAAGCTTTCCGGCAAACAGCGCGGTCACCAGCGGCTGGAGGCTGGCGATGAGGGCGGCAAGCCCCGCCGGCAGGCCCTGGTGGATGGCCCAGAAGACGCCGCCGAGATAGACGCCATGTATCAGCGCGCCGGCGGTTGCCGCATGCAGCGCTGCGCGGCGGTCCATTCCGCGCGCACCAAGGATTGCCATCAGGGCGCCGAGAATGACGAAGGCGATCACGAAGCGCGCGGCCAAAAAGGTGAAAGGCTCCGCCCAGGGCATCGCATAGCGCGCGCCGATGAAGCCGGTCGACCAAAGCAGGACGAAAGTGGCGGGTATGAACCGCTTGAGCAGAGGCATTTCGTCGGGCTGGGTCCGTTTGTCGGTGAGATCGCTCTAATGCGAATCATTCGGGCAAGCAAAGTTAAACGGTTGATCCATAGTTTCAGGAGCGTTGAACCGGGTGGGGTTCAAGGGACATGCACGGTCGCCTTCGGGAGGGGCGCTGCATGCTTTGGAATCTCGAGTCGGGCTGGCTGATGATGGCCGTTGCCGCCGTTACCGTCATGGCCCTGTTCTTTGGAAGCGCACTTCACGCCATCATGCGCGATGACGGTTTTGGCCCTGTCGGTAACATGGTCATCTTCACCGCGGGTTTCTTCGCGGCGATCGTGCTGGTCAATTCCTGGGGCGTCAGGCTGGGCGACCTGACCCAGGCTATGGCGACGGGCCTCGGCGGCGCCTTCATCGGGATTGCCGTTCTGGCGCTGCTTAAGGCCGGCATTTCCCGCATCTGACCGTTTCCGTCACAGTCCGACGAGACGCCTTACTTCCGTGGGCGTCGCGCCATTTTCCCTGAGCGCCGCCAGCCCGGTGTCGCCAAAACTCTTCGATAGCTTTCGCCCGTCCGGCCCGGGGATCAGGCGGTGATGGAAATAGACGGGCGCGGGCAGGCCAAGCAGGTGCTGCAACAACCGCTGGATGCCGGTCGCGGCATAGAGGTCACGGCCGCGCACGACGTGGCTGACGCCCTGCAGCGCATCGTCCGCCACGACCGACAGATGATAGCTGGTCGGGATTTCCTTGCGTGCGACGATGACGTCGCCCCAGTCCTGAGGACGGGCTTCGATCTCGTTCGTGGCGCTCAGCGTCTCGTCGGTGAATTCGGTCCACGACAGGGGTTTGACCAAACGGGCGATTGCCGCTTCGGTGTCGAGCCGCCAGGCGAAAGGCACGCCATCCTCGATGCGTCTTCTGCGCTCGGATGGTGAAAGCGCCTTGTCGGTGGCCGGATAGAGCGGCGCGCCGTCCGGGTCGCGCGGCCAATCCCTGCCGCGCTTCTCGCTCTCGGCGATATGGGCGCGGATTTCGCCCCGGCTCATGAAAGCCGGATAGACGAGTTCCTCGCGGATCAGCCTTTGCAGCATGGCCTCGTATTCCGCGAAATGGTCTGACTGGCGGCGAACGGGTTCCTCCCATGTCAGACCAAGCCACGCCAGATCGCGAAAAATGCCGGCCTCGAATTCCGGCGTGCAGCGGATCGTGTCGATGTCCTCTATGCGCAACAGCAGGCGCCCGCCTTGGGCCCGGGCGAGCTTCGCATTGAGCAGTGCCGAATAGGCATGGCCGAGATGAAGCTCGCCATTCGGGCTCGGCGCAAAGCGAAAGACCGGTATGGCAGGAGTGTTGGTCACGGCAGCCGAATTCGGATTGAACGGTTCATCGCCCGATTGCTACTTTGCCGCGCCATAAGGAACAAGAAAAACCATGCGCCGCATCACCTCGCTTGACGACATTGCCGACGGGCTCGACGCGCTTTGCATCATCGACCCACGTCTGACGGCGGTGCGCGCGATGGCCGGAGAGGTGCCGTTGCGGCTGTCGGAGCCGGGCTTCGTCAGCCTCGCGTCGATCATCGTTTCGCAGCAGGTGTCGCGGGCAAGCGCCGACGCCATCTTCGGACGGCTGGTGAAGCTGGTCGATCCGCTGACGCCGCAGGCCCTGCTCGATGCCGGCGAGGACATGTTTCGCGAGGCCGGACTGTCGCGGCCCAAGCAGCGCACCCTGCTCGCCGTCTCGCAGGCCGTGCGCGACGGGCTCGACCTGCACCATCTCTGCGGACTCGATGCGGAGGAGGCGATCGGTCACATGACGGCGGTGTCCGGCATCGGCCCCTGGACGGCGGAAGTCTATCTTCTGTTCTCGGCCGGGCACCCCGACATCTTCCCGGCACGCGACGTCGCCCTGCAGACGGCGGTGGGGCAGGCGCTCGGCGTCGACCCCCGTCCGGGCGAGAAAGCGCTCATCGCGCTGGCCGAATCATGGGCGCCCTGGAGAGGGGTCGCGGCACGGCTTTTTTGGTCCTACTACCGCGAAACACGAGGTCGTGACGCCGCACCGCCGGTCGATATGCCAAAAAAAGCCTGAAATATATGGTTTTTTGGCCCCTCGGATGATGGTGAAACCGCTTCACATCCCTGTCATCTCGGGCTTACAGTATCCGCGCCGAACGGTTCGATGAGCAAGGAGGTTTAGAAGTGACGGTTGCCGTATCTCCGGATGGGCTTCCAGCGCTGGTGCTGAACGCGGATTACCGCCCGCTCAGCTATTACCCCCTGTCGCTCTGGTCGTGGCAGGACGCCATCAAGGCTGTCTTCCTCGACCGCGTGAACATCGTTGCCGAATACGAACATTCGGTGTCCTCGCCATCCTTCTCGATGAAGCTGCCGAGCGTCGTCAGCCTGAAAAGCTACGTCAAGCCGTCGCGTCACCCGGCGTTTACGCGCTTCAACGTTTTCCTGCGCGACCGCTTCCAGTGCCAGTATTGCGGCACGCCCGAGGACCTGACCTTCGACCACGTCATCCCCCGCCATCGCGGCGGCGCCACGACCTGGGAGAACGTCGTTGCGGCCTGCTCGCCCTGCAATCTGCGCAAAGGCGGCATGATGCCGGCCCACGCCAAGATGTGGCCGATGCAGAAGCCATACCACCCGACCGTGCACGACCTGCACAACAACGGCCGGATGTTCCCACCCAACTATCTGCACGAAAGCTGGATGGATTATCTATACTGGGATGTCGAGCTGGAGCCGTAAGAGACCGCTCGCTAACTCACCCTGCCGGCCATCTGACGCGGTTTTCTGCGCTTCCGGTGATCTCATGCTTTCCCGGTCGCGCCGCGAAACGCGATGATCGTCAGGATCAGGCTGGCGATGGCGTTCCAGCCGGCGAGCGACAGGCCGAGGATGCGCAGCGCGGCCTTGTCGCAGGATGGCGGGATGACGGTGTTGAGCGAATCGAGCACGCCGCCCGTGCCGCCGGTCGCGGGGGCCGAAACCGCGCCGCAATCGGTCGGGCCGGCCCACCAGGCCCATTCGACGCCGGAATGAAAGACGCCGAGGTAAAGCCCATAGGCCATCAGCAAGCCGCCGATGAGCAGCAGGCCGCGCGTGATCACCGCCGGCAGATGCAGCGCGGAAGACAGCGCCGCAATCGCCATCAGCGGCACGCCGACATAATAGGGCGTGCGCTGTTCGAGGCAGAGCTTGCAGGGCATGTAGCCGCCGAGATGCTCGAAACCGAGTGCCGAGCCGACAACCGCAGCCATGCCGACAAGAAGGATGAGCGCGGTCGCTGTCTGGACGCTGCTGGTGGGCTGGGTGAGGGTGCGCGACATGAGGGTCTGTGTCCGTTTCGGCGTCAGAGAACGTATTTGATCACGATATAGAGCAGGATGACCGCGCCGGCACCAGCACCGGCGATGAGCCCCAGCCGCTTTTCGATGAACTCGCGGATCGGCTCGCCATAGCGGCGCAGCAGCCAGGCGAGGAAGAAGAAGCGCGCGCCGCGCGCGATGATCGCCGAGACGATGAACAGCCAGATATCGACATGCATCACACCGGCCAGGATCGTCACCACTTTGATCGGCGGCAGATGCGCCAGCCCGGAAGTGACCAGCATGAGCAGGATGAAGCCCATGCCCGAACCGGTGCGCAGCGCCTCGAACTCATCGAACTTGCCGTAGAATTCCAGCACCGGCTTGGCGATGCTTTCATAGGCGAAGTAGCCGATGAACCATCCGGCGATGCCACCAAGCACCGATGCGACGGTGGCGATCATGGCATAGCGGTAGGCGCGTTCGGGCCGCGAAAGCGCCATCGGCAAATAAAGCACGTCTGCCGGAACCAGGAAGATCGAGCTTTCGACGAAGGCGATGAAGGCGAGCCACCATTCGGCGGATTTGCGCGCGGCCAGCGACAGGGTCCAGTCGTAGAGTCTGCGAAGCATGAAAAATTCCGTTGGTGGGTGGCTCTGTCTAGAAAGATTTGTATGGCCGCACAATGGCGGTTCCTTCACGAAATCGACAGGGGGCAGTTGACGACACGGGGTCGCACCGTATAGTCCGCAGCCGTCCGCCCGAAAGGGCCGGGCCCCCTTGGCGGAATTGGTAGACGCGCCTGACTCAAAATCAGGTTCCGAGAGGAGTGCTGGTTCGATCCCGGCAGGGGGCACCATCGACCGAAAGTCGTATCGCGATCTCAATCGTTTGAACTATGCGGCCGCCGTTGGCGTCCACCCCATTTGGGAGTATCGGGCACCTGCGCCTTGCGGCATTCTCGGCGTATGCAAGCGCGGGGAGCGTCTGCCTGAAACACTGAGAAGGATTGCGACGTCGTTCGCCGGCGGCGCCTTCCTTCGCGGCCTTACTGGCGGAATGGACTTCCCACGTTGGTGGCACAGCGCGGGAGATTTTTATGGCGACGTTGACGGTGAGTTTTCCAGGCGGGATCTATCCGCTGGGCCTCGACTACAATCCCAGCATAGGCGAGCTGGTCAATCTGAATAACGCCACGGTCGTGTCATCATCGGCCACGCAGCGCGTGCTGCAAATGGAAAACGGCCTCAAGCTCAAGCTCATCGGCACCGGCTTCACTTACGATGCCAAGGGCTATGTCACCGGCGGCACGCTGGCTTCGGTGCAGTTGCTGCAGAGCAATGGCACGACGGTCCTCCAGACACTGGCCGGGATCAACCGTCCATTTACGGACGTCTCGGACGCCGCCGACACTTTCAGCGGCTGGGATCTCAATGCCTGGCTGATGAGCGGCAACGACACGATCAACGGCTCGTCCGGGGCCGACGATCTCTACGGTCATGCCGGAAACGACACGCTGAATGGCGGCGACGGCGACGACTATCTCGTCGGCGGGGCCGGCAAGGATACGTACAACGGCGGCAATGGCTACGACCAGATCAGCTTCGCCGAATACGAGCCGACGGCATTGCGTGGCGTCAATATCAACGCGGTGACGCGTATTGCGATTGACCAATGGGGCAATAGCGAGAGCTTCACCAGTATCGAATCCTTCCGCGGAAGCCAGTTCGCCGATGTCATGCTCGGCTCGGCGGCCAATGAACAGTTCATGGGCATGAACGGGCGCGACCGCATCGATGGCGGCGCTGGCATCGACGAGGTCCGTTACCATCGCGACGCCAATTGGGGCGGCAATGCCGGCGTGAATGTCAATCTGACGACCGGCGTTGCCATCGATGGCTTCGGCAAGCAGGACACGCTTCTCAACATCGAGAACGTTCGGGGTACCGCCTCCAACGACGTGCTCGTTGGCAGTGCGGTCAGCAATGTGCTTCGGGGCGAGGCCGGCAACGACTCGCTCAACGGCATGGCGGGCGCCGACACGATGAAGGGCGGAACGGGCAACGACACCTATTACGTCGACAATGCCGGCGATATCGTCGACGAGCTTTCCGACGGCGGCAGCGGCACCGATACGGTGGTGTCGGCGATCAGTTTCAACCTCGCGAACACTACACAGGTGAAAGGCACTGTCGAAAACCTGAACTTGTCGGGGACGGGTGCGATCTCCGGCACCGGCAACGCCGGCAACAACACCATCAACGGCAATGGCGGCAACAACGCGCTGAACGGCGCTGCCGGCAACGACCTGATCAATGGCTGGCTCGGCAACGACACGCTGACCGGCGGTGCCGGCAACGATACGTTCTTCTTCAACACTGCGCTGAATGCATCGACCAACAAGGACACGATCACCGACTTCAATGTCGTGGCCGACACGATCCGGCTGGAAAATGCCATCTTCACCGGCCTGGCTGCCGGTACGCTGACGGCTGCTGCCTTCCATACCGGTTCTGCGGCGGCCGATGCCAGTGACCGGATCATCTACAACAAGACGACCGGTGCCTTGCTGTTCGACAAGGATGGGCTGGGCGGTGCCGCTGCGGTTCAGTTCGCGACCGTCTCTGCCAACCTTACGCTCACGAACGCCGACTTCTTCATCGTCTGATGCGGGCGGGGGCCTGCCGGAGCCGTTGTTGCAGTTCCTGCAGCAGCGGCTCCGCGTCCGCCCCGCGGCGACGCACTGATTCGATAACTGCAAACGGGCGTCAACGCCAGAGAGCCGTTGCGGATTGCGGCGGCAATCACCCTATGTTAGGCGACACGCGTTGAACGAGATAACGAGCTGCCACATATTGCAGCAATTCGCGTCGTTAACCCAACATCTGGCTGATTTCTGTGGCGAAGAAGAAACTCTTTATTGTCGGTAATGGTCCACTGCTCTCCGACATGTCGGAGCAGGTCGATGCCGCGGATCATGTGATCCGCTTCAACGAGCCGAAGGCATCGATCGGCATGAGCGGCACGAAGACCAACTGGCTTTTCGTCTGCAATACGGGCAAGCCCATGGAGCGGCGGCTCAAGGATCCAAAGTATCCGACATCGCCGATCGTCCAGGCTGCGGAGTTCGTGTTTCTCGTCTCGCATCCGACGGCCGTTCAGAAATATTCCCTGAAACCGAGCCTTTGGGCCCGGATCAAGGGACGGCGGGCGGAGTGGACCTGGGCTTCGCTGACGATGTATGGCGATGCCGGCAAGACCGTCGCGATCCTGCCCCCCGACAATTACGAGGCCGGTTGCCTTGAACTGGGGCTGGACCTTTCAGTCCTGCTCGACGACCGCACCTTCCCCACGACCGGATATTTCGGGATCCGCTACGCGCTGGAGCGCATGCCGGCGGAGACATGGGATGTGGAAATAGCCGGGTTCGGCTGGCAGGGCTGGAAAAACCACACCTGGGACCAGGAGCGGGAATGGGTTCAGCGCAAGGCCAAGGAACGCAACATCAAGATCTGGCCGGCCGGGGAAGACTGGAAACCGAAATACGCGAAAAAAGACAGGTACAGTCGAAAGAAATAACGTGATTTCGACGAACGGCGGCAGGCGCGGCAAATACATGAAATCGTTCGTTATCAATCTGGATCGCAGGCCGGACCGGCTGGCTCGCATGTCGGCGATTTTCGACAAACTGGGGCTCCAGTTCGATCGCGTCAGCGCCGTGGATGGCACGCAATTGTCGCGTGACGACCTGATCAGGCTGCGCGGCAACGACCAGGCGCGTGCCGGCGAAACGGCCTGCTTCCTCAGCCATCGGGAATGCTGGCGCCGCATTGTCGAAGACGATCTGCCCTGTGCAGCGATTTTCGAGGACGACCTGCACATAGCCGATGACGCCGCCAGGCTTCTCAGCAGCAGCGACTGGATACCTGCTGACGCGGATATCATCAAAGTTGAAACGATGAACCGCCCGACGAAGATCGACAAGTCGATGGCTGCGCTGGTCGGCGGCCGCAAGCTTCATCGGTTGAGGGACACCCATATGGGCGCCGGAGGCTATATCCTGACCCGGAAGGGCGCGGAAAAACTCCTCGAGAAAAGCAAGAGCTTTGACAATCCCGTGGATCATTTCCTGTTCAATTTTCAGCTGCCCTGGGCCGGTTCCTTCGTAACGTATCAGCTTTCCCCGGCCATCTGCGTCCAGGACTTTTTCCTCGACAGGCGAGCGACTTCCCCCATCGGCCTTGGCAGCGACCTGCATGATGAGCGGGTCGTGAAGCCCACCGGGCTGCGCAAGGCCTGGCGCGAGATCAAGCGGCCCGTCCTGCAACTCGCCAATTCCGCTCGAAGAACAGCCTCGAATGTTCTGACCGACAAGCGGTGGATTACCGTTCCCTTCCGGTAATTCGGTCGCACAGGGAGCGATGCATTTCCTGATACCGCCCGCCAGCGTAAGGCTCGTCGCCGTTCCAATGGAACAATCCTGATCGCATCGTCGTTTCTGACCTGCTCGCCGGCAACAGACTAGCCGGTTGGAGCTTCATGATCAGGACGCTCAAGCCATGTCGTTCAACAAGATGTTCACCAGCGTTGCCAACAAGGTTGCGCATGCAGCGGGCATGCCGGCGACCTTTGTCGGCTGTTGCGCCATCATTGTCGTCTGGGCGGCCAGTGGCCCGTTTCTCGGCTTCTCCGACACATGGCAGCTGGTCATCAACACCGGAACAACCATCGTGACGTTCCTGATGGTGTTCCTCATCCAGAACACGCAGAACCGTGACGGCGCTGCGATCCAGGCCAAGCTCGACGAACTCATCCGCGTCAGCGAAGGCGAAAACAAGTTCATCGGCATCGAGCATCTCACCGAGGAAGAGGTCGAGGACTTTCGGCTGAAATGCGAGCAGGCCGCCAAGCGCGCGGACCGTGCCGCCGACCGGGCAAATCGCGCGGCGGCCAAGCAGACCGCCAAGCAAGCAGCAAAGTAAGAAGCGGTTCAGGCTGCGGCCGGTCAGGCCTTTTTGAGGAAGGCCGTCTTAAGCACCAGTCCCTTGACCTTCTCGGCATTGCATTCGATTTCTTCGGCGTCGTCGGTCAGCCGGATGTTGCGGACCATCGTCCCGCGCTTCAGCGTCACCGACGTGCCTTTGACCTTCAGGTCCTTGATCAGCGTAACCGAATCGCCATCCTTCAGCACATTGCCGTTGCTGTCCTTCACCACGTCGGCCATGAAATTTCCCTTCCGCGCTTCATATGTCAGCGTCCCAGTAATGGGCACAGGCACCGCGCGCAACATGGCATGATCGCCGGCGTCGATTGACGGCGCTGCTCCCGGCGCGGTATCTGCCACCAGTCGCTCCATCCGGCGATGATTTCAGGGTTCAATCCACGGTCCATGCTCGAACGGCGCGACGACTATCAAAGTCTCTACCGCGATTTTCGCTGGCGGATTCCGCAACACTTCAACATGGGCACCGCCGTCTCCGATCATTGGGCGGCGCGCGAGCCTGATCGCGTGGCACTTCTCGATTATCGCGCCGAGGGCGAAGCCGAAAAGCTCACCTATGGTGAACTCGCCGCGAGATCCAACAGCTTCGCCAACGGCCTGCGCGCGCTGGGCGTCAGGCGCGGCGACCGGGTGGCGCTGCTTCTGCCGCAGTCTTTCGAGACGGTCATTGCCCATGTCGCCATCTACAAGCTCGGCGCCATCGCCGTGCCGCTGGCGCTGCTGTTCGGCGTCGAGGCGCTGGAATACCGCCTGCAGACAGCCGGCGTGAAGGCGGTGGTGACCAATTCGAGCGGCGCTGCAAAGCTCGCAAGGATCGGCAGCCGCCTGACTGATCTGGAGGCTGTCGTCTCCATCGACGGCGCGGAAAGCGGCGTTCGTGATTTTCACCGCATCGTTGCCGGCCACCCGTCGTCCTTCGTTGCCGAAGACACCACGCCGGACGATCCGGCGATGATGATCTTTACCTCCGGCACGACCGGACCGCCAAAAGGCGCGTTGCACGGGCACCGCGTGCTGCTCGGCCATCTGCCGGGCGTGCAGACGGCCTATGAATTCCTGCCGCAGCCCGGCGACCTGATGTGGACCCCGGCGGACTGGGCCTGGGCCGGCGGCCTGCTCAACGCGCTCTTGCCTTCGCTCTATTTCGGCGTGCCCGTTGTTTCCGCCCGCTTTGAAAAGTTCGATCCCGAAGCCGCCCTCGGTCTCGTCGAGAAGATGGGCGTGCGCACCGCATTCATACCGCCAACGGCACTTCGCATGCTGAAGAGCGTGGAGGATATCCGCAAACGCTTCCATCTGAAGCTTCGCAGCGTCGGTTCGGCGGGAGAATCGCTCGGCCGCGAGACCTATGACTGGGCGCGGGCGGAGTTCGGCCTGACCGTCAACGAGTTCTACGGCCAGACCGAGTGCAATCTGGTGCTCTCCTCCTGCGCGGCACTTGGCGTCAGCCGGGGCGGGGCGATCGGCAGGCCGGTTCCGGGGCATGAGGTCGCGATCATCGACGCCGAGGGGCAGCGCATGAAGCCCGGCGAGGTCGGCCAGATCGCGATCCGGCGGCCCGACCCGGTGATGTTCCTCGAATACTGGCGCAGCCCGGAGGCGACCGCCAAGAAATTCATCGGCGACTGGATGACCACCGGCGACCAGGGCATCGAGGACGAAGACGGCTATTTCCAGTTCTTCGGCCGCGACGACGATGTCATCACCTCGGCCGGCTTCCGCATCGGTCCCGGCGAGATCGAGGACTGCCTGACCGGGCATCCGGCCGTGGCGCTGGCGGCTGCCGTCGGCAAGCCGGACGCGCTGCGCACGGAGATCGTCAAGGCCTATGTCGTCCTGAAGGACGGCTTCGTTGGCGATGCAGCACTTGGTGACGAGATCAAGCTGTGGGTGCGCGAAAGGCTCTCCGCGCATGAATATCCGCGCGAGGTCGAATTCGTCGATTCCATGCCGCTGACCACCACCGGCAAGGTCATCCGCCGCATCTTCCGCGACAGGGCCAAGCGCGAAACGGGAGGCTGAACGGGCAGGCCGGAATCTCCGGCCCGCCAGTTCGCGAACCTTCACTCCACCGTGCACGCCACTTCGTAGAGGCCGGGATGCGCCTCTCCGAGCGCCTTGTTGCGCTCGAGGAAGCCGTTCGACTGCAGGTGCTCGAAGACGCGCCGCATCGCGAGCTGGTCGCGGGCCTGGGCATAATTGACCACGCGCCGGCCATCGAGACTGCGGTGAAGGCTGGCCGAGAGCCAGCCGGGGACGGTCCGGCAACTCATGGCTGCTTCCTGCAGTAGGTCGATCAGCGCCTGCTGGCCGCCTTCCGGTACGGTGAAGACATTGATCTGGGTGATGATGCCGCTGTCGGTGCGAATGATGGGCATTTGGTTCTCCTTCGGTAACGCCCGGCGCGAAGGAGTGCTGTTCGAGCAGAGACCTCCTGACACGCCAAGCCGGGGCGCAAAAGCGCGCCTCTGCTTGCCGTGGGTTTCCGCGTAGGGCGGAAAACGGAGCTTCCGTGGTGCGGAAGGGAGCGGGCTTACCTCTGCCGCTCCAGGTCCTTTTCGACGGCGATTTTTTATCACCGGCGATCGTTTGCGGCAATCACCGCCGCTTGAGCAGGCTGCGCACCCGGTTACGCAGGATGCGGGCTATGTTGCGCGTCTCGCGATAGAGGTGAAGCTGCGAGGCCGCCTGCCGCGCGGCGCGGTCGGCGTCGGGTGTCAGGCCGATCACGATCGTGCCCGTCTTCTTGCGCTCCGACCACAGCCGGCTCATCACCGGATGGTCGGGCACGGCGCAGGAATCGGTCATCATGATGTTGGGGTCGTCGAGATGCTGCCTCGTCACCTCGATCATCAGCAGCGTGCCGGGCGAATAGGCGGCATATTTCTCGTCATAGGCCGTCTTCCACGTGTAAGCGACGCCGGCCTCGACGAAGACGATCAGCGAAGCGATCACCTCGCCGTTGAGCAGCAGCGAATGCACCCTGCACATATCCTGCTCGGACAGCCGGTGCACCGCCTCGCGGGCGAAGGCGGCGCGGTAGCGATCGATCGCCATCGCCGTGCGCTGGCGGCCCTTCCAGCCGGCGGCCTCGAGCGTCAGGAAGGCTTCAAGGCCGTGGCGAATATCGTCCTGGCCGCGCGCCACGACATGCTCCAGCCTGCCGTGCTCGGCCAGCCGGCGCTTGAGCCGGCGGAATTCGCGATAGTGATGCGAGCGCAGCGACGCCTTCAGATAGTCGTCGCCTTCAAGCTCGCTCTCGAGCACGGGCCGTTCGGCCTCGCTGGTGATGACCAGCGGCAGGCCGCGCGCCTCCGAGACCGACCGCAGGACGCCGGCCGCGGCCCCTTCCAGCCGCATGTCGGGCAGCACGAAGACCTTCGGCAGCTTCAGGTGCGGACGCGCCAGGATGGCGAAGAAATCCTCCAGCACGCCCTGCGGATCGTCGCGGTCGACGAGCGGCATGCCGAGCGGGCCGAACGGGCTCGACCATATCCGCATGACGGGCACGCCGAGCGGCACGCCGGGCCTTTCCACCGAGAATGGCACCAGCAGGCGCAATCGGTTGCGGTACTCGTCGCCGTCGCGGATGACGGCGAGCCGCACCTCCCGGTCCTCGAGGCGCGGCATGGCCGGGGCGAGAAAGCGCGGATTGAAGAAGACGTTCGGCTCGATCGTGCGGCTGCACAGATGGTCGAGTTCCTCGATCAGGTCGAAGCCGGCTGACGCTGGGTAGATAGCCAGCCGGCGCGGTGGCCGCGTGCTTGCCAGAAGCTCGACATGCGCCGGGTCGACGGCCTTGGCCGGCAGCCCGGCAAAGCCGGAAATCATCGTGCCGGCGGGTCCGCCGCTGGTTTCCTCGAGAAGGGGAATTGCTACCATCAGCGGCCTCCCTGCATGGCCGTTGCCGGAATGAAGATTGCCATGACGATGCCGAGCTTTCGCCAGACGGTGAAGGAAAGGGCGCCGGCTTCGAATATCATCGCCACAGCCGTCGCGATCGCTGCGCCCCACAGCCCGAATTGCGGGATGAACACGACGTTCAGGCCGATGTTGATTGCCAGCGTCAGCGCGTAGACGAGGGCGCAGATGTTCTGGTTGCCGCTCATGGTGAGCAGGCTTTCGCATGGCCCGACCGCAGCGCGCGCCACCACGCCGAACACCAGCACGAACAGCAGCGGGTAGCCGGCATCGAAGCCGGGGCCGAACAGTTTCAGCATGGGCTCGCCAAGCGCAAGCACGGCCAGCGCCATGGCGACCGAAGGCCAGAAGGTCCATGACACCGTCTCGCGGGCAAAGGCGGCCAAGCGGCTGGGATCGCCATGGGTGAACTGCGCGTAGCGCTGCGCCACGCCGGCCTTGACCGCGAAATAGACGAAATGCACCAGCGCCAGCGTCTTCACCGTGGCAAAATAGACGGCGACGTCTTCCGGGTTCATGTAGGCGCCGACCATCAGAACGTCGGCATTGGTCAGGATGAAGAAGAAGCTCTCGACCAGGAAGATCGGCACCGAAACCATGAACCACTCCCGGAAATGCACCTTTTTCGGGCCGGCTGGAACCTTGGCGTCGACGCGGCGCGTGACGCTGACCAGTTGCAGGATGGTCGTCGCATAGGTCGCCATGATCGCGGCGATCACCGCCGTTGTAGCCGTCGGCGGATAGCCGAGCAGAAGCGCCCCGACCATGAAGACGAGGATCAGCACAGGCCGGGTCAGATAGGTCGGCGACAGCGCTGAAATCGCCCAGGAATGCGCCCGCGAAATGCCCTGCAGCACGTCCGACAGCGCGATCATCGGCATGCAGATGACGCCGAGCAGGAAGGGCACGACGTAGTAGTTCTCGATATGCGCCTCGAACAGCCAGATGGCGAGCGCGCCGAGGCCGGCCATCACCGTGGAGGCGACCAGCGAAAAGACGCGACTGGTGACAAGCACGCCGCGCAACTCGGCCATGCGGCCCTTTTCCCGGTATTCAGGGATGAAGCGGATAACCGAGGTGTGGAAGCCGAAGCAGGACAGGTTGCCGACGATGATCATCGTCACCCAGACCAGCACGAAGATGCCGTATTCGAAACTGCCCATCCAGCGCGCCAGAAGCACCTGGCTGACGAAGGCGATGAGGGCGCTGACGATGCGGATGGAAAAGGCGATCAGCGACATGCGGCCGGCTTCGCCGCGCTCGTCGGCGGAGAAAAGTGCTGCATCGATCTGGTCAAGCAGCGGCTTCGCGCGCAGCGCAAGGCGCGCGGGCAGCAGTCGCTCGGCAGTCGTTGCCGCGGAAAAACGCACCCCAAACACTCCGATTTCCAAAAAGGACGCTTACGCAAAAGTCTTTAAGAAACGGTTCGGCTTTGGGGTTTTAGCCGAAGCGTCTAGCGCTGCGCGGCCACCAGCAGCATCATCGGCCGTTCCATTTCATCAGTCAGATCTGGATTGGCGGCAAGCTGCCCGGCGGTCGGGCTCCACTCCTCGACATGCCGGATCGCGAAACCTGCGCCGATCAGCGTGTTGAGCGTCGTGCCGATGGTGCGATGCTGTTTGATGACGCCCTTGGCGAACCAGTCGGTTTCGCGGGGGCCTTCCACGGCATAGCGGTTGACCGGCCATGTCCTGTTGCCGTCGTCGTCCAGCGACCAGCCGGGATGCGCCGGGGCCATGAAGATCGGATGCTCGATGGTGAAGACGAAATGCGAGCCCGGCACAAACGCGCGGTGCACCGTCTGCACCAGCCTGCCGAAATCCTCGATGTAGTGGAAGGCGAGCGAACTGTAGGCGAAATCGAAGGATGCCGCTGGCAGTTCGAGTTTTTCCAGATCGGCGATCGCGTATTCGATGTTCGGGTCGGCGGTGTCGGCCCTGGCGCGGGCGATCATGTTCTCCGACAGGTCGAGCCCAAGGACGCTGGCCGCCCCGTGTTCGCGCGCCCAGCGGGCGAACCAGCCGAAACCGCAGCCGAGATCGACGACGCGCTTGCCCGAAAGATCCGGAAGCACGGCGCGGATCGACGGCCATTCCGGCGCGCCGTCAAGCCCGTGGACCGAACGGTTGAGCTGGCTGTAGCCGGCAAAGAACTCGGACTTGTCGTAGATATTCTGCGCCATTGTGAGCCTGATCGGTCAGCCACATGGCGCCGCCGGACGGCCAGCCAACCGGCAAGCCGCCTGAACGGTCAGGCGGCTTCGTTTGCTGGCTTCACGTCAGGCGAAAGCACCGTGGCAGTGCTTGTATTTCTTGCCCGAACCGCAAGGGCAGGCCTCGTTGCGGCCGACTTTGCCCCAGGTGCGCTGGTCGGTCGGGTCGCGGTCTTCGGCGGCGACGACGCGGCTGTCTTCCATGACCGCGGTCATGGTGTCGCCGAAATCGTCTTCGCCGGTTGAGGCGTCGATGTGCTGGCCGAAGGTCTGCGGCGCCTGCGGGGGCGGGGCGTCTGCCGCCTCGCGCACCAGCTCGACGCGCATCAGCTGTGCGGTGACTGCCTGGCGCAGATTGCCGAGCATGGCCTGGAACAGCTCGAAGCCTTCCGACTTGTATTCGTTCAGCGGATCGCGCTGGGCGTAGCCGCGGAAGCCGACGACCGAGCGCAGATGGTCGAGATTGACCAGATGCTCGCGCCACAGGTGGTCCAGCGTCTGCAAGACGACCGAGCGCTCGACATAGGCCATGACCTCGGGGCCGAAGCGGTCGGCGCGGTCCTTGGCGACGGCATTGGCCTGCTCGGTGATGCGCTGGCGGATGTCTTCCTCGGCGATGCCCTCTTCCTGCACCCAGTCCTCGATCGGCAGATCGAGGTTGAGATACTGGATGACGCCTTCCTTCAGGCCGGCCGCATCCCATTGTTCGGAATAGGCATTTTCGGGAATGTGCTTGGCGACGAGATCGTCGATCACGTCCTGGCGCATCTCGGCGACCGTCTCGGTCAGGCTCTCACCGTCCATCAGATCGATGCGCTGGCCGAAGACGACCTTGCGCTGATCGTTCATGACGTCGTCGTATTTCAGAAGGTTCTTGCGGATGTCGAAGTTGCGCGCCTCGACCTTCTTCTGCGCCTTTTCCAGAGCCTTGTTGATCCAGGGATGGATGATGGCTTCATCTTCCTTGAGGCCGAGTTTCTGCAGCATGCCGTCCATGCGCTCGGAGCCGAAGATGCGCATCAAATCGTCCTGCAGCGACAGGAAGAATTTCGAGCGGCCGGGGTCGCCCTGACGGCCTGAACGGCCGCGAAGCTGGTTGTCGATGCGGCGGCTCTCGTGGCGTTCGGTGGCCAGAACGTAGAGGCCGCCGGCGGCGAGCGCCTTTTCCTTCAGCACGGCGATGTCGTCGCGGATCGCCTTTTCCTTGGCCTCGCGCTCCGGACCTTCCGGCATGTCGCCGAGTTCTTCCTCGATGCGCATCTCGGCGTTGCCGCCGAGCTGGATGTCGGTGCCGCGGCCGGCCATGTTGGTGGCGATGGTGATGGCGCCGGGCTTGCCGGCCTGGGCGACGATCGAGGCTTCGCGCTCATGGTGGCGGGCGTTCAGAACCTGGAAGTCCTTGAAGCCGTCCTTGCGCAGGCGCTCGGCGAGCTGCTCGGACTTTTCGATGGAGGTCGTGCCGACCAGCGTCGGCTGGCCCTTGGAGCTTGCTTCCCGGATTTCCTTGACGATCGCCTTGTATTTTTCCTCGACCGTCCGGTAGACCTCGTCGTCCTCGTCGATGCGGAGCACGGCCTGGTTGGTCGGCACTTCGGTCACTTCGAGACCGTAGATGTTGCCGAATTCTTCCGCTTCCGTCGAAGCCGTACCGGTCATGCCGGCGAGCTTGGAGTACATGCGGAAATAGTTCTGGAAGGTGACGGAGGCCAGCGTCTGGTTTTCCGGCTGGATGGCCACGTGTTCCTTGGCTTCCAGCGCCTGGTGCAGGCCTTCCGAGAAGCGGCGGCCCGGCATCATGCGGCCGGTGAACTCGTCGATGATGACGATTTCACCATCCTTGACGATGTAATCCTTGTCGCGCTGGAACAGGCGGTGGGCCTTCAGAGCGTTGTTGACGTGGTGGACGATGGCGACGTTCTCGACGTCATAGAGCGACTCGCCCTTCAGGTGGCCGGCGTCGCGCAGCAGGTTCTCCAGCTTCTCGGTGCCGTCCTCGGTGAAGATCGCGGTCTTCTGCTTCTCGTCGACCTCATAGTCTTCAGGCGTCAGCTGCAGCATGAAGGCGTCGACGGTGTTGTACATCTCCGAACGGTCTTCGAGCGGGCCGGAAATGATCAGCGGCGTGCGCGCCTCATCGACAAGGATGGAGTCGACCTCGTCGACGATCGCGTAATTGTGATTGCGCTGCACCATCTGGGCGCGCTCATATTTCATGTTGTCGCGCAGATAGTCGAAGCCGAGTTCGTTGTTCGTGGCGTAGGTCACGTCGCAGGCATAGGCCTCGCGGCGCTCCTCATCGCTCATGCCGTGGACGATGACGCCGACGGTGAGGCCGAGGAACTTGTAGATACGGCCCATCCATTCGGAGTCGCGCTTGGCGAGATAATCGTTGACGGTGACGACATGGACGCCCTTGCCGGTCAGCGCGTTCAGGTAGACGGGCAGGGTGGCGACCAGCGTCTTGCCTTCGCCGGTGCGCATCTCGGCAATGCCGCCGCCATGCAGAACCATGCCGCCGATGAGCTGGACGTCAAAGGGACGCAGGCCGAGCACGCGCCGTGCGCCTTCGCGCGCCGTCGCAAATGCCGGGACCAGCAGGTCGTCGATGTCGGCGCCATTGGCCAGATCCTGGCGGAACTGGTCGGTGCGGGCGCGCAGCTCGTCATCGGTGAGCGCGCGCAGTTCATTTTCCATCGCATTGATCGCCTCCACCCTGGGGCGCGTCGACTTGACGCGGCGATCATTGGAGGAGCCGAAAATCTTACGGGCGATGCCGCCGAGACTGACCATCAAAGGGCCTTTCAATTCGAATCTTGCCGGCGGTGTGCCGACTTAACCCGCTATCCTACTAACCGGATCAGGTTGAAACAACGAAAAGCGCCCGGGAAAACGGTTCTGGACGCAAAGTCGAAGGACAGATAAGAGGGGGCCGAAGCGATGTCAACGTGGCAGCGTTGCTGTCTGCCGCGCCAAATTCGGCCACAATTGTGCTGATTTGAAAGTTCTTCCAATCCCCACCGGAGTGTTTCTGATGCCCTTTTCGTTCCGACGCGCCTCTTATGCCGGCCTGGGCGCCCTTATCGCGCTTGCAGTTCCGGCGGCCACGCAGGCCGTCGCGCAGGAAACCAAGCCGGCCGCAGCTGCGCCAGCACCAGAGGCTGCAAAGCCATTCGATCCCAAGACGGTCATCGCCACCGTCAACGGCCAGCCGATCACCGAGGCCGATCTCGAACTGGCCCTGGGCGATCTCGACCAGCAGTTCGCCCGGCTTCCGGCCGAGCAGCGCCGCGCCGCAGCGCTTTCTGCGACGATCGAAATCCAGTTGCTGGCAGCCGAAGCCCAGGCCAAGGGTCTCGACAAGGATCCCGAATTCCAGCGCCGCATGAAGTTCCTGCAGGAACGCGCACTGCACAGCGCCGTGGTGGAATCGGAAGTGTCGAAGAAGATCACCGATGAACAGATTCGCGCCCGCTACGACAAGGAAATGGCCGATACCCCGCCGGTCAACGAGGTTCATGCCCGTCACATCCTCGTGAAGACCAAGGAAGAGGCCGAAGCCGTCATCAAGCAGCTCGACGGCGGTGCGAAGTTCGAAGACATCGCCAAGGAAAAGTCCACCGATGCCGGCTCCGGCACCAATGGCGGCGATCTCGGCTTCTTCGGCCCCGGCCAGATGGTGCCGGAATTCGAGAAGGCGGCTTTCGCGCTCGACGTCGGCAAATATACCGAGCAGCCGGTGCAGAGCCAGTTCGGCTGGCACGTCATCAAGGTCGAGGACAAGCGCACCCAGCAGCCGCCGGCTTTCGAGCAGGTCAAGGATCAGGTCCGCTCGCTTCTCGTGCGCGACAATTATTTTGCCCTGGTCAAGTCGCTGCGCGGCGCGGCCAAGGTCGACGTTGCCGATCCCGAGCTGAAGAAGGCCGTCGATGCGATGGAACAGCAGAAGTAATTTTTGTCCCGCGCCTGACTAATGTTGGGCGGCAGGACGTTGTCAGGGCAGGGGCCGCGAGTTTTCGCGGCCCCTGTTTTTATGTGGGTAACCGGCCGTTCAAGCCTTTACCGCCGACCCGCTTAGCCGCCAGGCTGCCAGAAAACCGGCCAGCGCCATCGGCAGCGCGGTTATGAATACCCAGAATGCGGTCGCCTGCGCCGTCTCGACCGTCAGGCCGGCGCCGAACCCGACGAGATTTGCCGTTGCGCCGGCGATTGCCGCACCGACCGCGCCGCCCGTCTGGCGCACGGCGATGAAGGCCGAAGCGCCGATGGCGCGATCCTCGTTCGAGAGCGCGCCCAGAATCCGCCGGTTCATCAAGCTCGATGAGAAGCCGAAGCCTGCCCCCAAAGTGGCTGCGGCGAGGATTACGAACGCCAGCGGCGCCTGATGCAGCACCACCGCCAGCAGCGCCACGCCGACCAGGATGCAGCCGCCGCCGATGCGTATCCAACGCCGCTCGCCGGCTATGCCGGTGACGCCTGCCACCGCAACGGCGGCAAAAGTCCAGGAAAGCGCCTGCACGCCCACCACATAACCGGCGAACAGCGGCGAAAGGCCATGCAGGGTCTGGAGGATGGCCGGGCCGTAGACGGTCAGCCCCATGGACGACGCCATCAGCGCGAACATGGCGGCATAGCCGGCGCCGCTGATGGTTCGAAGGTCGCCGGCGCGATGCGGCAGCAGGCGCACTTTGGCCTTGGCGTCGATCCGCAGCACAAGGGCGAGGATCGCCAGCCCGACTGCTACGAGGCCGAGCGCGGCCAATGGTTGGCCCATCGTGTCGGCCAGCGAAATGGCGGCCACACCCAGCCCCAGCGTGCCGAGCTGCAGCCAGGGAATGCCGCTTTCCTCCTGGGAACGGACGGTGCCCATGAGCAGGAAGGGTGTCGCGGCGCTGAAGATCACCGCCTGGATGGCGAACATCCAGAACACCGATCGCCAGTTGCCGGTCTCGGCAAACAGCCCGCCGACCAGCGGCCCGAGTATGGTGGCGACGCCCCATACGCCGGAAACCGCTGCGAACACCCGCGCCAGATGCCGCTCCGGAAAGAGCACCGCGATGGCGACCATGGCAAAGCCGGCGGTCCAGCCGCAGCCTATGCCTTGCAGAAGCCGCCCGGCAAGGAAGACGCCGATGGTCGGCGCTGCAGCGCTGAGCACGCAGCCCGCCGCCAGCACAAGGCCGGCAATGGCGGTCGCAAGGCGCAGGCCGAAGATCTCGGAAAGCCGCCCGGCGCTCGCGCCCGCCAGGATGGCGCCGACGAGAAAGCCGGCGACCGCCCAGCTGAAATAGGCGTAGCCGCCGAGTTCGGCGCCGACGCTTGGCATGATCGTGGCGGTGACAAGCGCGTCGGCGGCATTCAGCCAGACGCCGAGGCAGATCAGCGCGAAGCGCGGCAGCCTGCCTTCAGCGAACAGGTCAGCCCAGCCGGTATTTGCCGGTGCCGGTGCTTCCATCGTTTTGTAGCCTCCACTTATGGAGACCGGCCTATCCCGGCATTGCCGGCGTCACAATGACTCAAGCTGGCCAAAACGGGTCGTCCAGCCGCGCGAACCGGGCAAGAGTCCTAGCCTACAAAGCCTTGCGCGGCGTCAGGAGGTGGCTTTCCCGCCTTGGGCCGGGTTCTTCACCCCACGCAAAATGACCCCGACCGCCTTGCGGATCGTCGCCTCGTCCTCGTCGGTTCGCCCCGTCAACAGGTGCACCCAGGCATAGGAAGCAACGAGATCGGCAACCAGTGTCGGCTCGACATCGGCGGCGACTTCGCCGCGTTCCCTGGCGCGCTCGATCATCAGCCCGGTGTGCTCGCGACGGCTGCGGCTGTAGTCGGCAAGGGCCGCCGCTGCGGCTTCGTCCGATTGCGCCTCGGCGATGATGGAGCGGAAAATGCTGCCCGACGGCGTTTCGCGCCAGTGCCGAAAGAGCGACTTCAGAAACAGCACGAGGTCTTCCTCGATGCTGCCCGTGTCCGGATTGTCGACGCGCTTCTGGCGCTGGTAGACGTCAATCAGCAGGGCAGCCTTGCTTGGCCACCAGCGATAGATCGTCGGCTTGCCGGCCCGCGCCCGGCGCGCAACCGCCTCGATGGAAAAGCCGGCATAGCCTGCTTCCAGCAATACCGCCTGCGCCGCCTCGCGAATCGCGTCCGCGCTTGCCGGGTTGCGCTTGGCGCCGATCGAGCGGCGCGCTTCTTCGGGGCTGTCTGACATCGTTTCCACCTCGCTCCTCATATTTCCTTAGCATGAGGTCTTGACGAAACGAAACGGTCCGTTTTATATAACGGAACGTTCCGTTTCGATTATATAGGAGAGGCGCATGTCCGCCACCACCAGTCCCAACCGCTTTTCCCGCCCGCGCTTTGCGCTGCTCGTGCTGCTCGGCGCCTATCCGCTGCTCACCACGCTGCTCTATGTCGTCTTCCCGCTGACCGATGGCTGGACCATCTGGCAACGCACGCTCATCGTCGTGCCGGTGATGGTCTCGACCATGATCTGGGTGCTCATTCCCGGCGTGCAGAAACTGTTTCGCGGCTTCATAAATCCGGCCCGTTCCTGATTCGCCGGCAGGGCCGATCCTAAGAAAACGCCTTGCGTCGGCACGCACTATCGGGCAAACGGGCACACGTTTTCTTGCGCTTTTGCCGGCAGAGGTGCCCATGTCGACCGCCATTTCCCCTCTCGCGCCCAAAAAATACCCGAAGATGCCGGTCATCGAGGGCGTGCGTATCGCCACTGCCGAGGCGGGCATCAAATACAAGGGCCGCACCGACCTTCTGGCCATGGTCTTCGATGCCGGGACGGCCGTTGCCGGTGTCTTCACCCGTTCAAAGTGCCCTTCTGCGCCGGTCGATTTCTGCCGTGACAATCTTGCCGGCGGCAAGGCGCGCATCCTCGTGGTCAATTCGGGCAACGCCAACGCCTTCACCGGCAAGAAGGGCCGCGAATCGACGGCGCTGACCGGCAAGGCTGCCGCCACTGCTGCCGGCTGCACGCCGGGCGAAGTGTTCCAGGCCTCCACCGGCGTCATCGGCGAGCCGCTCGATTCCGGCCGCTTCAGCCATCTGCTCGCCGGCCTCGTCAAGGACGGCAAGCCTGATCTGTGGACCGAAGCTGCCAAGGCGATCATGACCACGGACACCTATCCCAAGGTCGCCACCGCCACGGTCAAGCTCGGCGACACCGACGTCACCATCAACGGCATCGCCAAGGGTGCCGGCATGATCGCGCCTGATATGGCGACGATGCTGTCCTTCGTTGCCACCGATGCGCCGATCGCAGCCCCCGTGCTGCAGGCGCTGCTGTCGAAGGGCGTGGCGCCGACTTTCAACGCCGTCACGGTCGACAGCGATACCTCGACCAGCGACACGCTGCTGCTGTTTGCCACCGGAGCCGCCGCCAAGCGTGGTGCGCCGGCGATCACCGACATCAAGGATGCGCGCCTTGGCCAGTTCAAGCGGGCGCTGAACAAGATCCTGAAGAACCTCGCGCTGCAGGTGGTTCGCGACGGCGAGGGCGCGCGCAAGCAGGTGGAAGTCACCGTCACCGGCGCGAAATCCGCGCGCTCGGCCAAGCGCATCGCGCTTTCCATCGCCAATTCGCCGCTGGTCAAGACGGCGGTCGCCGGCGAGGACGCCAATTGGGGCCGTGTCGTCATGGCCGTCGGCAAGTCCGGCGAGCCGGCAGACCGCGACCTGCTGTCGATCTGGTTCGGCGACAACCGCCTTGCACACAATGGCGAGCGCGACCCGGATTATTCCGAGGAAGCAACCTCGGCCTATATGAAGCGCGACGAGGTTCGCATCCGCGCCGATATCGGCATCGGCCGCGGCAAGGCGACGGTGTGGACCTGCGACCTCACCAAGGAATATGTCGCCATCAATGGCGATTACCGGAGCTGATGGCGGGCGTGGACGACAAGCGGCCGACACCCGAACTGGCGAAAGTGCGCCGCTATGAGGCGGCGGGTTTTCGTGCATGGCCGGCGGCGACGGTTCACTATGACGGCACATGGGTGGTGCGGCTCACAGCCGGCCATCCGGCCAAGCGGCTGAATTCGGTCAACCCGCTCGATCCGGGCGATGTCGGCAATCTCACGGAGCGCATCGCGCGAGCGGCCCGCCGCTTCGATTCCTACGGCCGTCCGCTCACCTTCCGCATGTCGCCTCTGTCCGGCCCGGTGCTGTCCAGCCATCTCGACGATCTGGGCTGGGATGTTTTCTCCGAATCGCTGGTCATGCGGTTGCCGCTGGAAGGTGCAGGCGTGGAGAGCGCGCTGGACCAGATCCCGCTGAAGGATATCGGCCGCTTCATCGGCGCTGCCCTCAAGGTCCACGGCCTGCCGTCCTCGCTGCGGCCCGGCCTTTCCGAAATCATTGGCTCGATCCAGCCGGAGGCCGGCCTGTTCGTTCTGGAAAACGACAAGCCGCTGGCCACCGCGATCTGCGTGCAGGAAGGCGATCTTGCCGGCCTGTTCGAGATCGCGACGGATGCTGCCGAGCGCGGCAAGGGCCATGGCCGCCGCATCGTCTTGTCGGCGCTGAAATGGGCGCGCTCGCGCGGCGCACGCGAAGCCTGGCTCCAGGTCGAGGCCGACAACGAAGCCGCCCGCCATGTCTATGAGACGCTCGGCTTCAGGGAAGTCTACCGCTACCACTACCGCCGCCCGCCGGAAGCCTGAGTATGAGCAGCGAGGCGGGAAAGCGCATTCTTCTGGTCGCCGCCTGCGCGCTGGTCGACGTGGATGGCCGCGTGCTTCTGGCGCAGCGTCCGGAGGGCAAGACGCTGGCCGGCCTTTGGGAGTTTCCCGGCGGCAAGGTCGAGCCCGGCGAAACGCCGGAGGAAACGCTGATCCGCGAATTGCGCGAGGAGATCGGCATCGAGACCAAGGTGGCGTGCCTCGCGCCGCTCACCTTCGCCAGCCACAGCTACGAGACTTTTCATCTCCTGATGCCGCTCTATATCTGCCGGCGGTTCGAAGGCACCCCGCACCCGCGCGAGGGGCAGGTGCTGAAATGGGTGCGGCCCAAGCAGATGCGCGACTATCCCATGCCGCCGGCCGACGAGCCGCTGATCCCGTTCCTGATCGATCTTTTGTAAGCGGCTGAGCCGGTTCACGCCGGTTCGGGCAATCTTGCGCCCATCGCACCGGCGATCAGGTCGAAGTCATGTTCGGTCACCGAAAACAGCCCGAAGCGGAACTGGTAGCCCCAGTTGCGGTGCCCGGCGGTGAAATCCAGAGCATCCAGCAGCGGCCTGATCGGTGCCTCGGAAGCCGCAAGCCAATCCACGTCGCGGCGATAGGGGCGGAAACCGTCGCCCGTGTCGAACAGATAAGGATCGCCGCCGCGAGCCCTGCCGATAGCGGTGAAGGACTGCAATCTGTCATTGCCGCCGAACGTTTCCGAGGGCGAGTAATAGGCAATGCCGTCGCCCGCCGCGATGCGCTTCAGCGGTCCCGCCTTGCCATGGCAGACCTGCATGAAACCTTGTTTGCGTCCGAGCCGCACATGCTCGGCGGAGGCGATTGCTATCCAGTTGTTGGGCATGGGAGTGTTCCTTTGATTGGTTGACGCTTGTCAGAAGTTTCCCCTCTCCGTCACGCTTCGCGTGCCACCTCTCCCCCGCGTTGCGGGGGCGAGGAACCGGCACCCATCGAGGCCACGCCCCTTCAGGACTTGGGTTCCTCGCCCCATGAAATGGGGGGAGGTGGCTCGGCGAAGCCGAGACGGAGAGGGGCCTTTCCACTTGGCCGTCAGTTCGGCGCAACCACCCGTATCCGATGCCCGTCCGGATCGAGCGCGACAAAAGTACGGCCGAAATGCAGGTCGGTCGGTTCCATGGCGATCTTCAGCTCGCGTCCGGCCCAGTCGGCATAGTTGGCGTCCAGCTTGACCGCGCCGTCGACGGCAAACACCAGCTCAGTGCTGCTGCCGGTGAAATCGGCGGCAGGTACCGCGCCGTCCTTCGACCAGAGCGCGATGGTGAAGCCGTTTTCCAGTGTCAGCGTGACGAAACCGGGCGACGAGCGTTTCGGCTCGCGCCCAAGCAGGTCCTGATAGAAAAGCGCGCTCTTTTCCGCGTCGGTGACGTAAAGCAGCATGAAGGTGTTAGACATCGGTATGGTCTCCTGTTGGCGATGAGGAGATCATAGGTGCTGCCACTGTCAGATTCTGGCAGTAGCGATCACTGTGGTTGCGGAATGCCCTGGCTGTCGCGCCATTCCTTCAGCAACACCGGGCGCCGGCGCGGGTAGCGCATATCGGTCGCGGCAAGATCGGACATGCGGTCGGTGCGGAAGTGGCGGAAATCCTGCCGCAGCTCGCACCAGGCCACCAGCACGCGAACCCGGTCGAAATAGCCGAGCGCGAAGGGCCACACGGTGCGCCGCGTGCCCGCGCCGCCGCTGTCCCGATAGGTAAGCTCCAGCTTGCGCTCAGCGCGGATCGCCTTGCGAAGCACGCCGAGATCGACGTTGTCGGCAGCGGTCGCGTGCGGGCCGACGAGCAGCGTCGAGGCATCGAGGCTTTCGCGCAAGTCGGCTGGGAGCACCGCCGCGACTTTCACCAACGCATCGCTTGCAGCAGCCGACAGGCGGGCGTCCGCCTGCTTGGCCACCCAGCGCGAGCCGAGCACCAGCGCTTCGATCTCGTCTTCCGAAAACATCAGCGGCGGCAGCATGAAGCCGGGGCGCAGGATGTAGCCGAGGCCCGGCTCGCCCTCGATATGCGCGCCCTGCGCCTGAAGCGTGGTGATGTCGCGGTAGAGCGTGCGGATGCTGATGCCGAGTTCGGCGGCCAGCGTTTGCCCGCTCACCGGCTGGCGGTAGCGGCGCAAGGTCTGGATGAGGTCGAGCAGGCGTTCGGATCGCGACATGGCGGTTCCCATCATAGCGAACGATGGTGCCATATTCTGGCAGCAATGATGCCTGGCACAACTGCTTTTCCATCAGCTGCCGGAAATCATCCTTGCCAAAACCTGAGGCTCTGATTATGGGATGCCAAGTTGGGATACCAAGATGGCATCCCTCAAAATCTTGATAGCCGAGCGTCAAAGCCGGCGCGGCAGGTTCCCATGTCCCAGATGCTCCAGATCCACGACCAGTTGCGCGAAATGATCCTTTCGCTCGACCTGGCACCAGGCGAACGGCTGACCGAGCGCTGGCTGGAGAGCCGCTTCGGCGGCTCGCGCACGCCGGTGCGGGCTGCCCTCGTGCGGCTGGAGGCCGAGGAGCTGGTGCAGCGCGACGGCCGCAACTGGATCGTCGCGCCGATCGATCTCGGCGAGATCACGGCATTGACCGAGTTCCGCGAGGCACTGGAGACGGCAGCCGTGCGCCATGCCTGCGCGCGGGCGACCGATGCCGACATCGATGCCGTCGAGGACCTGTTGAACGCCTGCGAGCCGGATGCGCCGCGCGAGGAGTGGCACCGCGTCGGCACCGATTTTCACGTCGAAGTGGCGCGGCTTTCCGGCAACGAATTTCTGGTCAAGGCGATCTCTGCCGCGATGATCAAGCTGTCGCGGGCGCGCTGGCTGGAGGTTCGTACCGAAGAGGCGCGCGGCAATGCCTTTGCCGAGCATCGCCATCTGCTCGACCTCATCCGGCGGCGCGACGCCGAGGCTGCGACGCAGGCGATTTGCGGGCATATCCGCGATACGCGCGACCGGCTGCTGCGCTCGCTGGAGGATGACCGGCGCGGCCTCCGGGCGCGGGGCTTTGCCATCATCGGGGCGGCCTGACCATGGATGCCCGCACCGACAAGTCTTCCGAACCCGCCATTGACGAGGGCCATTCCGCACATTGGCGGAAGAACCTGTTCGTCTGCCTGATCGGCTCCTTCACCACCATCGTCGCCATGACGCTGCTGCTGCCGTTCCTGCCGCTCTATGTCGAGCAGCTTGGCGTCACCGATCACGCAGCGATCGTGCAATGGTCCGGCATCGCCTACGGCGCGACCTTCTTTTCGGCCGCGCTGGTTGCGCCGCTCTGGGGGCGTCTCGGCGACCGCTATGGCCGCAAATCGATGCTGATCCGCGCCAGCCTCGGCATGGCCGTGTCCATGTCGCTGATGGGCATGGCCGAAAATATCTGGCAGCTGTTGGGCTTGCGCCTCTTTGCCGGCATTGCCGGCGGCTACACCTCCGGCTCGATGATCCTCGTCGCTACGCAGACGCCGAAGAACAGGTCGGGCTGGGCGCTCGGCACGCTGTCGTCCGGCATCATGGCCGGCAATCTCGTCGGCCCGTTGATCGGCGGTGCGTTGCCGCCACTGATCGGCATCCGCCAGACGTTTTTCCTGGCCGGCGGCATCATCTTCATAACCTTCCTGGCGACGACCTTCCTCATCCGCGAGGAAAAGCGCCCGCAACGCAAGAAGGCGGCGAAGGAAAGCGCCGGCTGGTCGGCCGTGCCCGACAAGCGGCCGGTGCTGGCCATGATCGTGACCGGCCTCCTGCTGATGATCGCCATCATGTCGATCGAGCCGATCATCACCGTCTATGTCGCGCAGCTTGTGGCCGATGCCGGCAAGGTGACCATGATCTCCGGCCTCACCATGTCGGCGGCGGCCCTTGGCAGCATCGTGTCGGCCTCGCAGCTGGGCAAGCTCGCCGACCGCATCGGCCATTGGACGGTCATCACCGGCTGCCTCGCCGTCTCAGCTGTCCTGCTCGTCCCGCAGGCCTTCGTCACGGCAAGCTGGCAGCTGGTCTTCCTGCGCTTCCTCATGGGGCTGGCGCTGGGCGGGCTTTTGCCCTGCATCGCCGCCGTCATCCGTCACAATGTGCCGGACCGCATCGCCGGCAACATCCTCGGCATTTCGACCTCGTCGCAATATGCCGGGCAGGTCATCGGGCCGCTCGCCGGCGGCTTCGTCGGCGGCCATATCGGCATGCGCGCCGTCTTCCTCGGCACGGCGGTGCTGATGGCCGGCGGAGCCGTCTACAACTGGCTGGCGAGACCAAAAGCATGATGCCAAAAAGTTGCAGACTTTTTGGACACGATCGGGCGTGAACCGAAGGCCTTTCCGCGGGACGATCAACGTTAATCAATCCTTTATGCAATCGTGAAAAATTGAACGAGGGTTGCCGGCCGTTATCGGTCGGATTGGGTTTTGCGCGAGGGGAAGTGCGAATGTCACCTGAAGACCAGTGGGAAGCCGTTCGTGGCGAACGCGCCTGGCGCCTCGGAAGTGCGGGCATGGGCGTCCTGCGCATCAGCCTGCTGTTCGGCTCGGCGGCCATCGCCTTCGCGCTGCTGGCAACGCCGCTTCTCGACCAGCGCACGCGGCTCGACAGCGCGCGGGCAAACCTCGACATGATGAGCACTGGATCGATCGGCCAGGGCCACAGCTATACGGTTCGCCGCAGCGTGCTCCAGTCATCGCCCACTGCCGTCTGCGTCATCCGCGCCAACGGCGCCCGCAGCGGCGATTGCTGATTTCCACACAGCATTTCATCAGCCGTTAAGGCTGTTGCGTTAACCTTTCTTAACGGGTCGGCCCTATGCTGCCGGCAAAGGGATGAACACACGGATGCGACAGCTGTTCCAGCGGTTTTTCAGGGATGAAAGTGGCGCAACCGTTATCGAGTATGCGGTCATCGTCACCGTGTTGTCGCTGGTTATCGTCGGAGGCGTCGGCCAGGCCAGCAACGCGCTCCAGTATCTCTTCAGCAGCACCGACAGCGAACTTGTGAAAGTGCTTGGAAAGTAGCCGGCATCGCCAGCGCCTAATCGTCTTTCGCTTCTCCCAGAATCTTCGCCAGCGAAACCTGCGCCGAGCCCGGCTTGAGCGGCTTCTGCTGCGAAGCGTCCGGTGCCCATCCAGACAGCCAGATGAACGAAAACGTCGCCCGGATGCGCCCGTCCGGGTCGGAAAAGCGCTCGGCATAGATTTCGGCGGCGCGGCGGAACAGTTCGCGTGTCGCCGGCCTGCGCGAACGTGCGATCAGTGCATTGGCAGCACCCATGGCGCGCAGGTCGGCGATCAGCGCAAACATATGGTCGTAGCGCACCGTCACCGTCTCGACATCGGTGACTGGCAGCGCAAAGCCCGAACGCTGGAGCAGGGCGCCGGCGTCGCGTACGTCGGTGAAAGGAATGACGCGCGGGCTGACGCCGCCCAAAATTTCGCTTTCGGCTGCCAGCAGGCTCTCGCGCAACTCGTTCAGCGTGTCCGAGCCTGCCATCGCGCCCAGGAACAAACCGTCCGGCCTCAAGGCACGGCGGATCTGGATCAGCATGCCCGGAATGTCGTTCACTTCCTGCAAGGCCAGCAGGGAAACGGCCAGATCGACGCTTTCCGGCTCCAGCGGCAGGGTTTCCGGCTCGACGATCACGCCCGCATCGCCACCGAGAAAGGCATTGTCGGCCTCGACCCGCAGCACGCTTTGCGCCTTGCTGCTCGCAAGCACCGCATCCTTCGCAGCAGGCGTGACGCAGAAAACGGTTATCGCATTCTCGAAGCGCCGTTCGACCGCCGCGAGCCGCTCGGAAAGGTCCTCGGCCACCCGCGCCATCAGGAAGTCCGCGCCCTCGACGCCTTTCGCCAGCGCGCGGCGCTTGCGTTCGATCATGAGGCTGGTGTCGAAAATCGGCTGCAAATCCAGAGGTCCTTGATGTTTCCGCGCCATCCACCCTATGGTCAGGACAACGCTTGCTACGTCGTGGCCGATCCGATGCCGCAATTCAAGACCCTTGCCCGCGCGGCGCTGGATTGGCCGGCCCGTGTGCTGTTTCCGCCGGTCTGCGCCGGCTGCCGCCGTCAGGTGTCGCAGCCGGGCTCGCTGTGCCCGCATTGCTGGCCGCAACTGCGCTTTCTCGAAAAGCCGTGGTGCCAGGTCATGGGCACGCCGTTTCTGCACGACATGGGCGAGGGGTTTCTCTCCGCCGAAGCCATCGCCAACCCGCCGCCTTTCGAGCGTTCGCGCGCTGCCGTTTCCTATTCCGGTGTTGCCCGGCGCATGGTGCAGGGCCTGAAATATTCCGACAAGACCGACCTTGCGCCCTGGATGGCGCGCTGGATGCTGCGGGCAGGGGCCGAGCTCGTCACCGACGCCGATGTCGTCGTGCCGGTGCCGCTGCATTGGCGGCGCTTCCTGCAACGCCGCTTCAACCAGTCGGCCGAGCTTGCCCGCGTCGTAGCCACGCTTTCCGGCCTGCCTTTCGCGCCGATGGCGGTGGTGCGCGTGAAGGTCACGCGCCAGCAGGTCGGGCTTCCCCGGGCCGAGCGCGAGGACAATGTGCGCGCAGCCTTCCGCGTGCCGCCGGAGCAGGACATCGAGGTTCGCGGCCGCCGCGTGCTGGTCGTGGACGACGTCTACACCACTGGCGCAACCGTTTTTGCGGTTGCCAAGGCGTTGAAAAAGAACGGTGCCAGCGCCGTCGACGTGCTGACCTTCGCCCGCGTGCTGCCGGGGGACTTCCGGCCCGACGAGGCAGCCACTATATAGGATTCACAACGTCAGGATTACGATATGGTCGATGTGACGATCTATACCCGCGCCATGTGCGGTTTTTGCGTAGCTGCCAAGCGCCTGCTCGACAAGAAGGGCGTGGCCTACAAGGAGCACGACGCCTCGTTTTCGCCGGAATTGCGGCAGGAGATGATCGCGCGCGCCAATGGCGGCTCGACCTTCCCGCAGATTTTCGTCGGCGACGTCCATGTCGGCGGTTGCGACGATCTTCATGAACTCGATGCGCGCGGCCAGCTCGACGGCCTGCTTGCTACCGGCCGTTTGGGCTGAGGAGGAAACGATGAGCAAATTCAAGGCCGCCGCCGTCCAGATGCGCTCCGGCATCGATCCGAAGCGCAATGTCGAAACTTTTGAAGCCTTGGTGCGCGAAGCGGCAGGGCAGGGCGCTACCTACATCCAGACGCCGGAAATGACCGGCGCCATCGTAAGCGACAGCCAGGCCCGGCAATCGGCCTTCACCACGCAGGATCGCGACATCATCGCGGCAGCGTCGGCAAGGCTTTCGCGCGAGCTCGGCGTCTTCCTGCATATCGGTTCGACGGCCATCGTGCGCGCCGACGGCAAGCTCGCCAACCGGGCGCTGCTTTATTCGCCGCAGGGCACGTCGATTGCGCTCTACGACAAGATCCACATGTTCGACGTCGATCTCGACAATGGCGAAAGCTGGCGCGAATCGAATGCCTATGAGGCCGGAACCGAGGCGGTTGTCGCCGAGCTTCCCTTTGCCAAGCTCGGCTTTGCCATCTGCTACGACGTGCGCTTTCCGCAGCTTTTCCGCGCCGAGGCGCTGGCCGGCGCCGACGTGCTGACCGCGCCTGCCGCCTTCACGCGCCAGACCGGCGAGGCGCATTGGCATATACTCCAGCGTGCCCGCGCCATCGAAAACGGCGCCTTCATGATCTCGGCTGCACAAGGCGGCAAGCATGAGGACGGCCGCGAGACCTATGGCCATTCGCTGATCGTCGACCCATGGGGCAAGATCATCGCCGAGGCCGACCATGAAGAGCCCGGCGTCATCGTAGCCGAGATCGACACGGCGCTTTCGGCGGCTGCGCGCAAGAAAATCCCGAACCTCAAGAACGCGCGCGAATTTGCCGTGAACACCATCGCCGCGGAGGGCGTTTCGCTCCGGGGAGCGGCATCTTGATCAAGTTCTCGCTCACCTGCGAGCGTTCGCATGATTTCGAAGGCTGGTTCCGCAACAATGAGGACTTCGAGAAGCAGCAGAAGCGCGGCCTCGTCGATTGCCCGACCTGCGGCTCGCACAAGATCGAGAAGGCGCTGATGGCGCCTGCCGTCTCAACCGGCCGCAAGAAGGAAAAGATCGCGCTCGCCATGAACGAGCAGCAGCGCGCCGCCATGGCGCAGCTGAAAGCGCTGTCGGAAAAGATCCGCGAGAATTCGGACTATGTCGGCGATAAATTCGCCGAGGAGGCCCGAAAAATCCACTTCGGCGAATCCGACGCGCGCGGCATCTACGGCGAAGCGACGCTCGACGAAGCCAAGAGCCTTGCCGAAGACGGCGTCGAATTCATGCCGATTCCGACATTCCCCGACGACCAGAACTAGGGTGCATTGATATTCACGCCATGGCGGCCTGCAAACGGCGTCTCTCTGCGCTTCCGGTGCTCATGGACCTAATGTCCACTCCGCTCCGGTTCTCGAAAGTCACCGTTTTCGGCGCGCCCTGACCTGAATCTCAACGCACCCTGCCGATGCCCTCTTTCAAGTCCTGAAATTTGCAACCGCAGGCCGTTTACCCCATGAAAAACCTATGGAACTCGGCCATCGGCCTGCTGCTGGTCAATGGTGCTCTGCTGGGGCTGACGCTGCCCTTTGGCAAGATGGCGGGGCAGGCAGGCGTTGCGCCGATGCTGTGGGCTTTCGTCATTTCGTTTGGCGCGGGCGGCGTTCTTCTCTGCGTGCTTCTGGCGCGGGGGCAGCGCATTGCGCTCAATGCCCACAAGCTGCGCTATTTCGTCATCACGGCGACGATCTCCTACGCCATTCCCAACCTGCTGCTGCTTTCGGCCATCCCGCATCTCGGCGCGGGCTACACCGGCATCATGTTCACCCTGTCGCCTGTTATCACGCTGGTGCTTTCCATACTGCTCGGCGTGCGCCGCCCGAACGGGCTAGGCATTGCCGGCATAGCCGTCGGCTTCGTCGGGGCGGCAATGGTGGCGCTGACGCGCGGTGAGGCGGGCCAGCCGGCGGAATTGTTCTGGGTGATCATGGGGCTGCTGGTTCCCGTCAGTCTCGCCGCCGGCAACATTTACCGCAGCTATGACTGGCCGGCCGATGCCGGCCCGATCGAGCTTGCCGCCGGCAGTCACCTCGCCTCGGCGGCGATGCTCCTGATTGCGATCGTGACGGTTGGTGGCGGCGTCGCGTCTTTCGACACTCTGGCCGGTGCGCCCGTTCTGGTGCTGGCGCAGGTGGCTGCCGCCTCGACGATGTTTGCGGTCTTCTTCCGGCTGCAGGCGGTCGGCGGGCCGGTCTATCTCAGCCAGATCGGCTATGTCGCCGCCGCCGTCGGCCTGATTTCAGGCACGTTCTTTCTCGGCGAGCGCTATCAGGCGCTGACCTGGATCGGTGCTGCGATCGTCACCGTTGGCGTTTTCATGACGACGCGCGCGCAGAACGGAAAGGCTTGAGCGGTTCCGCCTCCGCAATTCCAGGAAAACCGCTACGCACTTTTCCTGGAATTGCTCTAGTTCGTCGGCGCGTGTTCCGTCAGGACCATGTAGTTGACGTCCATGTCCTTGGATTTCTGCCAGCGATCGGCAAGCGGGCTGTAGACGACGCCGGTGCGGTCGATGATGCGCATGCCGGCCTTGCCGAGCGAGCCTTCCAGCTCTTCCGGCCGCACCAGCTTGCCATATTGGTGCGTGCCGCGCGGCAGCCAGCGCAGCAGATATTCCGCGCCAACGATCGCCAGTCCCAATGCCTTCAGCGTGCGGTTGATGGTGGCGACGAACATGATGCCGTCCGGCTTCACCATCTCGGAGCATTTGGCGATGAACAGGTCGATGTCGGCGACATGCTCGACCACTTCCATGTTCAGCACGACGTCGAATTTCTCGCCGGCCTCGGCCAGTGCTTCGGCGGTCGTGGCGCGATAATCCACCGTCACGCCGGCTTCCGCTGCATGGAGCTTCGCCACCTCGATGTTGGTTTCCGAAGCATCCGCGCCCACCACTTCGGCGCCCAGCCGGGACATCGGCTCGCACAGAAGGCCGCCGCCGCAGCCGATATCGAGGATGCGCAGGCCCTCGAAGGGCTTTGCGGCATGCGAATCGCGGCCGAAGCGGGCCGCCACCTGGTCGCGGATATAGGCGAGACGCACGGGATTGAATTTGTGCAGCGGGCGGAACTTCCCGTTGGGGTTCCACCATTCGGCTGCAAGCGCGGAGAAGCGTTCCACTTCTCCGGCGTCGATCGTCGATCGTCGGGCCTCGGGCATAGATTTGTCTCCTTCGACGCAAGGAAGTCGGGTTTGGGGCGAAAAATGTCAAGGCAACAATTTTTATCGACATTGGAGAAAGAGTGGATCGGCTGTGGAAAGATTTTTGGGTGTTTTCAACCTAAGCGTTTGTTTTCGTTCAGGCCGAACATTTTTTTAGGCCTGATTTATCCCCACCCTATCGGCCTTCACCGATAATCCTCCCATCGCTCCTGCGGGACCGGGTCTGGAACCGGGATCAAGGGGGAGTGGCGGTGACCTCCCGCCCTGGTGTGGTAGCCAGGGACCCGAGGGCCCGACACAGGCCGGCGTGGAACGAGCACGGCGCAAATGCCACTGCCCAAAACCATGCGGAGAACCCGCGGCGTCTTGTCCATGGAATGTACATGGAGCGGGCGTTGTGACCGGCCAACTTCGGGACAGACACCGAGCGGGGCGCGGAAGCTGCGCCACGTACTAAACATTAGGAAGGCACGGCCAAGCGCCCCGCTTCCCGGCTCTTTGACAATGGCCAGACGGTGAAAACCGGGCGTGGCGATGATGAAGTGCGCCCTCTTGCCCTCTCCCCGTTTACGGGGAGAGGGAAGGCGGAGCCCGGTTTACCGGGCGGAGCAGGGTGAGGGGCAGCGCAGACGTTGCACAGCAATCACAAACGCTGGCGCCGCCCCTCATCCGGCCCTTCGGGCCACCTTCTCCCCGTGAACGGGGCGAAGGAAGAGTGAGAGGCCGCTCCCACCTTGCCTAACCCCATTGTTTTGGATAAGGAGGCCGCGACTTGGCAGATGCGGTTTCGCTCAGGCCTTCGTTTCGACTTTCCGGCGGCAGTGACAGGCCCTGGGCATAGCAAAGGGCATCCGGCTTCCATGGCGCGCATCGTGATGAAATTCGGCGGAACTTCCGTCGCCGACATCAGCCGCATTCGCAATGTGGCACGCCATGTCAAACGCGAGGTCGATGCCGGCCACGACGTCGCGGTCGTCGTCTCCGCCATGTCCGGCAAGACCAACGAACTGGTTGCCTGGACCCGCGAAGCCTCGCCGATGCACGATGCCCGCGAATATGACGCCGTCGTCGCCTCCGGCGAACAGGTCACCGCCGGCCTCTTGGCCATCGCGCTGCAGAATATCGGCGTCCACGCCCGCTCGTGGCAGGGCTGGCAGATCCCGATCAAGACCGACAACGCCCATGGCGCGGCGCGCATCATGGACATCGACGGCTCGTTCCTGATCCAGCGCTTCGGCGAGGGCCAGGTTGCCGTCATCGCCGGTTTCCAGGGCATCGGCCCGGACAATCGCATCGCCACGCTCGGGCGCGGCGGCTCGGATACGAGTGCCGTCGCCATCGCCGCCGCCGTCAAGGCGGACCGCTGTGACATCTACACCGATGTCGACGGCGTTTACACAACCGACCCGCGCATCGAGCCGAAGGCGCGGCGGCTTTCCAAGATTTCCTTCGAGGAAATGCTTGAAATGGCGTCGCTCGGGGCCAAGGTCTTGCAGGTGCGTTCGGTCGAGCTCGCCATGGTGCACCGGGTGCGCACCTTCGTCCGCTCGTCCTTCGACGATCCGGACGCGCCGGGAATGGGCGATCTTCTCAATCCGCCCGGAACGCTTATTTGCGACGAGGAAGAAATCGTGGAACAGCAGGTCGTCACCGGAATTGCCTACGCCAAGGATGAGGCCCAGATATCGCTGCGCCGCGTCTCCGACCGGCCGGGCGTCGCCGCCGGCATCTTCGGCCCGCTGGCCGAGGCAAACATCAATGTCGACATGATCGTCCAGAACATCTCCGAGGACGGCAAATCGACCGACATGACCTTCACCGTGCCGTCCGGCGATGTCGACAAGGCGCTGGCCGTGCTTGAAACGATTCGCCAGACGATCGGCTTCGACGCCGTCCAGCACGACGACGGCATGTCCAAGGTGTCGGTCATCGGCATCGGCATGCGCAGCCACGCCGGCGTCGCTGCGACCGCATTCAAGGCACTTGCCGAAAAAAGCATCAATATCCGTGCGATAACCACCTCCGAGATCAAGATTTCGATCTTGATTGACGGTCCCTACACGGAACTTGCGGTTCGCACTTTGCATTCCGTCTACGGTCTGGATAAGCAGTAGACAGATAGACTTTTTCGGTCCCCCATTAGCCGGCGTGTGGCATGATGCACGCCGGCCAATGATAGTTGGAGACGGCACCTGATGCGTGACACGGCCGGCGGTCCACGCGTTCTCTTGAAACGGCTTCGTGAGCTGATGGCGGAGCCGCTTGAAGCGCAGGAGCGGCTTGACCGGATCGTGCACGACATCGCCCAGAACATGGTGGCCGAGGTCTGCTCGCTCTATGTGCTGCGCGCAGACTCTGTTCTCGAACTCTACGCCACCGAAGGTCTGAACCCGGGCTCGGTCCACTTGGCCCAGTTGCGGCTCGGCCAGGGTCTGGTCGGCACCATCGCGGCCAGCGCGCGTGCGCTGAACCTGTCCAACGCGCAGGAGCATCCGGCCTTCGCCTATCTCCCGGAAACGGGCGAAGAAATCTACAACTCCTTCCTCGGCGTGCCGGTACTGCGGGCAGGGCGCACGCTGGGCGTGCTGGTTGTCCAGAATCGCACCCAGCGGCACTATCGCGAAGACGAGGTCGAGGCGCTGGAAACGACCGCCATGGTCATCGCCGAGATGATTGCCACCGGCGATCTTGCCCGGCTGACGCGCCATGACGGGCTGGAGCTCGATCTGCGCCGCCCGGCAAGCTTCAAGGGCCTGTCCTTCAACGAAGGCGTAGGGCTGGGGCATGTCGTGCTGCATGAGCCGCGCATCGTCGTCACCAACCTGTTCAACGAGGACAGCGAGCAGGAAATGCGCCGGCTCGAATCGGCGCTCGGTTCGCTGCGGCTTTCCATCGACGACATGCTGTCGCGCCGCGAGGTCGCATTCGAAGGCGAGCATCGCGAGGTGCTGGAAGCCTACCGCATGTTCGCCAATGATCGCGGCTGGGTGCGCCGGCTGGAAGAGGCGGTCAGCAACGGCCTGACTGCGGAAGCCGCCGTCGAAAAGGTGCAGAGCGACATGCGCGCGCGCATGCTGCACATGACCGACCCCTATCTACGCGAGCGGATGAGCGATTTCGACGATCTCGCCAACCGCCTGCTGCGCCAGTTGATGGGCCGTGCGCCGGAAGATGTTGCGGCTTCGCTGCCGAAGGATGCGATCGTCGTTGCCCGCTCCATGGGCGCTGCCGAACTGCTCGACTATCCGCGCGAGAAGCTGCGCGGTCTCGTGCTGGAAGATGGCGCCGCTACCAGCCACGTCGTCATCGTCGCACGCGCCATGGGCATTCCCGTCGCCGGCCAGATGAAGGGCGCCGTCTCGATGGCGGAAAACGGCGATGCGATCATCGTCGACGGCGAGGACGGCACCATTCACCTGCGGCCTCAGCCCGACCTCGAAGCGGCTTACGCCGAAAAAGTCCGGTTCCGGGCTCGCCGGCAGGAACTTTACCGCGAACTGCGCAGCAAGCCGTCTGTTTCCAGGGACGGCATTCATATCGATCTGCTGATGAATGCCGGGCTCGCCGTAGACCTGCCGCAACTGGCTGAGGCGGGTGCAAGCGGCATCGGCCTGTTCCGCACCGAGCTGCAGTTCATGGTTGCCTCGACATTCCCGCGCGCCGAAGCGCAGGAGCGGCTCTATCGCGATGTGCTCGACGCCGCGCAGGGCAAGCCCGTCACCTTCCGCACCATCGATATCGGTGGCGACAAGGTGCTGCCCTACTTCAAGGGTTCGGTGCATGAAGAAAACCCGGCCCTCGGCTGGCGCGCCATTCGCCTGACGCTCGATCGGCCCGGCCTCCTGCGCGCACAGGTCAGGGCGCTGCTCAAGGCTGCCGGCGGACGCGAACTGAAGTTGATGCTGCCGATGGTGACCGAGCTTGGCGAGATTGCACAGGCCCGTGAACTCATAGAGCGCGAGGTGCGGCATCTGTCGCGCTTTGCCCACCATCTGCCGACCAGCCTCAAGCTTGGCGCGATGCTCGAAGTGCCGTCGCTGCTGTGGCAGATCGACGAATTGATGCAGACGGTGGATTTCGTTTCCGTCGGCTCCAACGACCTGTTCCAGTTCGTCATGGCGACCGATCGCGGCAACACGCAGCTTTCGGATCGCTTCGACGCCCTGTCCGTGCCGTTCCTGCGCGTGCTCAAGCACATTGCGGACGCCGGCCATCGCAATCACACGCCGGTGACGCTTTGCGGAGAGCTCGCCGGCAAGCCGATTTCGGCTATGGCGCTGGTCGGCCTCGGCTATCGCTCGATCTCGATGTCGCCCGCCTCGATCGGCCCGGTCAAGGCGATGCTCGCCGAATTGCCGGTTGCGGAGTTGACGTCGTTCCTGCACGACAATATGTCCGGTCCAACCGTCGGCCTGCCTATGCGCGCGCTGCTGCAGACCTTTGCCGACGACCGCTCCATTCCGCTTTGAAATTCAGGTGAGGGCGGCCTGACGTGTATCTCGTCGAGTACAAATAACGATGATCAGCTTGCCCCGCGACCGCATGGACCAGGTAGTGAAGCGCTTCGACATGCTCGAAGCGCAGATGGCCGCCGGTCCCGACCCCGAAGCCTATGTGAAGATGGCTTCGGAATACTCCGACATCCAGGACATGGTCGCGAGGATCAGGGAGCTTCGCGCCGCCGAGCAGGAACTTGCCGATCTCGAAACCATGCTGGCTGACAAGGGCACTGATGCCGAGATGCGGGCGCTGGCCGAAGGCGAGCTGCCGGGGGTCGAGGAAAAGATCGAATCCTTGCAGAAGGATATCCAGATCCTGCTGCTGCCCAAGGATGCAGCCGACGAGAAGAACGCGATCCTCGAAATCCGCGCCGGCACCGGCGGCGATGAAGCCGCACTTTTCGCCGGCGACCTGTTTCGCATGTATGAGCGCTACGCCGCCGAGCAGGGCTGGCGTTTCGAGGTCGCTTCGGCAAGCGAGGGCGAGGTCGGCGGCTACAAGGAAATCATCGCCACGGTGTCGGGCAAAGGTGTCTTTGCCAAGCTGAAATTCGAATCCGGCGTGCACCGCGTCCAGCGCGTGCCGGCGACCGAAGGCAGCGGGCGCATCCACACATCTGCAGCCACCGTCGCGGTGCTGCCGGAGGCCGAAGAAGTCGATATCGAGATACGCTCCGAAGACATCCGCATAGACACGATGCGCGCCTCGGGCTCGGGCGGCCAGCACGTCAACACCACCGATTCCGCTGTCCGCATCACCCATCTACCGACCGGCATCATGGTGGTGCAGGCGGAAAAATCGCAGCACCAGAACAGGGCGCGCGCCATGCAGATCCTGCGGGCGCGGCTGTTCGACATGGAGCGGTCGAAGGCGGACGAGGAGCGCTCGGAATCGCGCAAATCGCAGGTCGGCTCGGGCGATCGCTCGGAACGCATTCGCACCTACAATTTCCCGCAGGGCCGCGTGACCGACCACCGCATCAACCTCACGCTCTACAAGCTCGACCGGGTGATGATGGGCGAACTCGACGAGATCATCTCGGCGCTGATTTCCGATCATCAGTCGAAGCTTCTCGCCGACATCGGGCTGGATGGCTGAGACCGCGAAAACCGCCACGCTGTCAGGCGCTTTCCGCGCCGCGCGCGACAGGCTTGCGGGAGCCGGCGTCGATAATCCGGCACTGGATGCGCGGCTGATCGTCGAGCACTTTTCCGGCACGACGCGCAAGGACGCCATATTGATGCCGGATCACGTGCTCGGCGCAGATGTGATCGCTGCGATCGATGCTGCGATAACCAGGCGAACCACAGGCGAGCCGGTTCATCGCATTCTCGGGTTTCGCGAATTCTATGGCCTGAAGCTTTATCTCTCGCCAGAGACGCTGGAGCCGCGCCCAGACACCGAAACGCTTGTCGACATGGTGCTGCCTTTCGTGCGCGAGACAGCCGAACGGGAAGGGGAGTGCCGCATCCTCGACCTTGGCACCGGCACCGGTGCGATCCCGCTCGCCCTGCTGAGCCAGGTGGAAAAGGCGGTCGCGGTTGGCGCCGATATTTCGCAAGGTGCGTTGACCACTGCTCGGCGAAATGCCGAGGAACTGGGGTTTGCGAACCGGTTCACTGCAAAAAAATCCGACTGGTTTGCAAAAATTTCCGGGCGCTTCCATTTAATCGTCTCAAATCCGCCCTATATACCTTCCAAAGACATTGATGGCCTTGAGCGAGACGTGCGAGACTTTGATCCGCATCTTGCGCTCGATGGCGGAGACGATGGTCTCGATCCCTATCGCATCATAGCCGCAGGAGCGGCACCCCATCTGGAACGAGGCGGCAAGATCGCCCTGGAAATCGGATTCGATCAGAGGATAGACGTTACAGGCATTTTCCGCGAGGCGGGATATGAGCTCGCAGTCGCAAGACATGATCTTGCCGGAAACGACCGTGCGCTGTTTTTCCAACGTTGAATCAAAGTGTTGTATTGAATCGAAAAAATACTTGGCAACTCCTGGGAATGCCGCTAGGTTCGAATTACCGGATGAGACGAAGCAGGCAGTGCTGTTATCGATTCGGTTCCCTTGGAAACAAACTGCCTTCTTGCGTAAACGACGCTTTTGCTTCGTGTGGGGATCGCCCGGCAAGTGACAAGAGACCAAACGGAATGGCACGTGACGCCAACGCAATTGATGCGGGCGAACACCATCGTAAGTACACGAAACGGCTGGCCGCCGAGGCGCCCCGTTTGCGCAATTTTTTCTAAATAATGAAGAGAGTCGGATGAGGCCACAACAGCAGAACAGGCGCATGCGCGGCCGCAACAACAATGGCGGTGGCGGTAGCAATAATAACAATAACAACAACAATAATAACAACCGCAAGGGACCAAACCCGCTGACGCGCAATTACGAAAGCAACGGTCCGGATGTGAAAATCCGCGGCTCGGCGCAACAGATCGCCGAAAAATACGCCACGCTTGCCCGCGATGCACAAAGTGCCGGCGACCGCGTGATGGCGGAAAACTACCTGCAGCATGCCGAGCATTACAATCGCATCATTGCCGCCGCCCAGGCGCAGATGCCGATCCAGCACGTGCAGCAGCAGAACCGCGACGACATGGACGACGATTCGGATCAGGATTTCGACAATGTCGGCAACGCGGTCAACGCTCCGCAGCACGGCAATGGACAGCAGTCCGGTGGCCAGGAGCCCGAGGCGTCTCAGGATGCAAGCGATGGTTCGGGGCCACAGCCGGTCATCGAGGGCACGCCCGCCGAAGTCGCACTGAACACCGAAACGGCAACCGAGCCTACGGCTGGTCGTGGCCGTGGCCGCCGTCCGAGGCCGCCTCAGGCAGCACCTGCGCCGGAACCGGTTGCGGAAGCTGCCCCGGCAGCCGAAGCTGCTCCGGTCGCTGAAGCGACCCCGGCGGCTGAGGCTGCTGCTGAAGAAGCTGCTCCGGCACCGCGTCGCGGCCGTCGTCCGCGCCGTGGCGAGCGTCTTCCCGACGAAGCGAAGGCCGAGGCTTCCGGCGAAGCGTCTGCCGAGGCCGCACCGGATGCGGATGGCAATACGGTTCTGGCAGCCGTCAACGGCTGATCGACCTTTCTATCGACAGGAATATGCGGCGGGGACTTTGTCTCCGCCGTTTTTGTTTGTACGGTTGGTTGATGCCGTCTTGAGGAATTTTCGCGCATTCCCATATCTGGTTTGAAATGAACCCGGCTCGATAGAGGGGGTTCGTCACCATAAGCTGATCCGGTGCCGCAAAGCGGGCCGGTGATGAAAGGAGACAGGTATGAATCTAGAGAAATACTCCGAGCGCGTTCGGGGCTTCATCCAGTCCGCGCAAACGCTCGCACTATCCAGAAATCATCAGCAGTTCACCCCCGAACATATCCTGAAGGTTCTCGTCGACGACGATGAAGGCCTTGCTGCGTCGCTGATCGAGCGCGCCGGCGGTCGTCCGCGCGACGTCAAGCTCGGCGTGGAGGCGGCACTTGAGGCGATGCCGAAGGTTGAAGGCGGCAACGGCCAGCTCTATCTGGCGCAGCCGCTGGCGAAGGTGTTTTCCACGGCGGAAGAACTGGCCAAGAAGGCCGGTGACAGTTTCGTCACCGTCGAGCGTCTGCTGCAGGCGCTTGCCATGGAAAAGTCGGCCAAGACCGCCGACATCCTGGCCAAGGCCGGCGTAACTCCCCAGGCGCTGAACCAGGTCATCAACGATGTCCGCAAGGGGCGCACCGCCGACTCGGCTTCTGCGGAGCAGGGCTATGACGCGCTGAAGAAATATGCGCGCGACCTGACCGCCGATGCGCGTGCCGGCAAGCTCGATCCGGTCATCGGCCGCGACGACGAGATCCGCCGCACCATCCAGGTCCTGTCGCGGCGCACCAAGAACAACCCTGTGCTGATCGGTGAACCCGGCGTCGGCAAGACGGCGATCGCCGAAGGGCTGGCGCTGCGCATCGTCAATGGCGACGTGCCGGAATCGCTCAAGGACAAGCAGTTGATGGCGCTCGACATGGGCTCGTTGATTGCCGGTGCGAAATATCGTGGCGAGTTCGAGGAGCGGCTGAAGGCTGTCCTGTCCGAGGTGACGGCTGCCAATGGCAACATCATCCTGTTCATTGACGAGATGCACACGCTGGTCGGTGCAGGCAAGGCCGATGGCGCGATGGATGCCTCGAACCTGCTCAAGCCGGCGCTTGCACGCGGCGAGCTTCACTGCGTCGGCGCGACCACGCTGGAAGAGTATCGCAAGCATGTCGAAAAGGATGCAGCACTTGCGCGGCGTTTCCAGCCGGTGTTCGTCGAGGAACCGACCGTCGAAGATACGGTCTCGATCCTGCGCGGCCTGAAGGAGAAATACGAGCAGCACCACAAGGTGCGCATTTCCGACTCTGCGCTGGTTTCGGCTGCAACGCTGTCGAACCGCTACATTGCCGACCGTTTCCTGCCTGACAAGGCAATCGATCTCGTCGACGAGGCCGCATCGCGGCTGCGCATGCAGGTCGATTCCAAGCCGGAAGCGCTGGACGAGGTCGACCGCCGCATCATGCAGCTCAAGATCGAGCGCGAGGCACTAAAGGTCGAGACGGACGAAGCCTCCAAAGACCGGCTTGTCCGGCTTGAGAACGAGCTCGCCAATCTGGAAGAGGAATCGACGGAGATCACCTCGAAATGGCAGGCGGAAAAGCAGAAGCTTGGCCTCGCCGCCGACCTCAAGAAAGAGCTTGAAGAGGCCCGCAACGAACTCGCCATTGCGCAGCGCAAGGGCGAGTTCCAGAAGGCGGGCGAGCTTGCCTATGGCCGCATCCCTGAATTGGAAAAGCGCCTGCAGGAGGCGGAAGCCCAGGACGGCAAGGTCGGCATGGTCGAGGAGGTGGTCACGCCCGACCACGTCGCCCATATCGTCTCGCGCTGGACTGGAATTCCGGTCGACAAGATGCTGCAGGGCGAGCGCGACAAGCTGTTGCGCATGGAAGACGAGATCGCCAAGCGCGTCATCGGCCAGGGCGAAGCGGTGCAAGCCGTTTCCAAAGCGGTGCGTCGTGCGCGCGCCGGGCTTCAAGACCCGAACCGGCCGATCGGCTCGTTCATGTTCCTGGGCCCGACGGGTGTCGGCAAGACCGAGCTGACCAAGGCGCTGGCGAGCTTCCTGTTCGACGACGAGAGCGCCATGGTGCGCATCGACATGTCTGAGTTCATGGAGAAGCACTCGGTGTCGCGGCTCATCGGCGCGCCTCCCGGCTATGTCGGCTATGAGGAGGGCGGTGCGCTGACCGAAGCGGTGCGGCGCCGGCCCTATCAGGTCATACTGTTCGACGAGATCGAGAAGGCGCATCCCGATGTCTTCAACGTGTTGCTGCAGGTGCTCGACGATGGCCGCCTGACCGACGGTCAGGGCCGTACGGTCGATTTCCGCAACACGCTGATCATCATGACGTCGAACCTCGGCGCGGAATATCTCGTCAATCTCGGCGAGGATCAGGACGTCGACATCGTTCGCGATGAAGTCATGGCTGTGGTCAAGGCGTCGTTCCGGCCGGAGTTCCTGAACCGTGTCGACGAAGTCATCCTGTTCCACAGGCTGCGCCGTCAGGACATGGGTAAGATCGTCGAGATCCAGTTGAAGCGGCTGGAAAGCCTGCTTGCCGATCGCAAGATCAGGCTGGAGCTGGATGCCGAGGCCATCGACTGGCTGGCCAACAAGGGCTACGACCCGGCCTATGGCGCACGCCCGTTGAAGCGTGTCATGCAGAAGGAACTGCAGGACCCGCTGGCTGAGAAGATCCTGCTCGGCGAAATCCTCGACGGCTCGAAGGTGAAGGTCACCGCCGGTTCGGATCGGTTGAACTTCCGTTCGAAGCCGGTAAAGGTCGAGGCCGAAAAGGCGGCTTAAAACGATGAACTGCCCCTGCGCGGCTCAGCGCGGGGGCAGTTCACATTGTTTCGATCGGAACTGGGTCATTTTGGTTTGCGCCGATATTTTCAGCGCGCAGATAGGCCCGTGAAAGAATGACCGAAGTCATGATGACCTGATACCCGCCTATGATCGCGGCTAGCAGTGCGGTGCATAGCAAAGCAAAATCGAAGCCACCAGTTGCCGGAAAATAATCTCCTCCCGCGCCGAGCACAATCGCGGCAATGAGCGCCACGACAAGCTGCACAATTGTCAGAAGTCCAAAGGACAGAATAAGTCTCGGGAATGCGTAGGAGAAACTTATGTTCCCACGCCGTCCTGCCTTTGAAAACGTCTTGTCATTTTGCATGAGTACGGCGGGGAGCATCGTTCCCCACTTTGCGAAAACGATCGCTGACAATAGGACTAGCGCCAGAATTGTCGTGGAAACGACGACATTTTTCCCCCAGCCTATCCCAGATAGAATTACTACCAGGAGAAACGTAGGAACAACCGAGATTACCCCCAACGCAATCGTCCTGAAAAAAAAGCCGATCATGTACTTTGGGTTTTTGCGTTGGAGTTCGCGCATCGCATCAAAAGCTCTAATGTTCGACAGAACTGACAAATGTGCTGGAATGGCTAAAATCACCGATGTGAACACAAGGGCGAAGTTATTTCCTGATGTTTGCTTAAGGAATTCTTGCAGAATGCCAATGGCTGGTAACACTGCACAATAAGCCAAGAATAATTCGCTATTTTGCCTTATGACCCATATCGATTTGGACCATATATTGGTGCCGTCATCCATTGATGATCTGCCCGCCGCGTTGCCTCACAAAAACATAAGTAAAATTCGATGCCTTGGATAGGTGTTTTTCGTGGTCACTTAAGCGGGTAAGTTCTAACGATATGCGACAAGGGCGACGATGACTTTAGACGATTACAACGGCTTCTGCGCCTCGCTGCCTTCCACCACCCATGTCGTTCAATGGGGTGGGGCGCATGTGTGGAAAGTCGGCGGCAAGGTTTTTGCCATCGGCGGGTGGAATGACGGTGACGGCCTCTTCGTCACCTTCAAGTGCTCCGAAATGGCCTACGATATCCTCAAGGAGCAGCCGGGCCTGCGGCCTGCTCCCTATCTCGCCTCGCGCGGCATGAAATGGATCCAGCGGCAGACCGGCGAAAGCATGGATGCCGACGCGCTGAAGGACTATTTGCGCGAAAGCTACCGGCTCATCGTGCAGAAGCTTCCGAAGGCTGCGCGCAAGGAACTCGGATTATAGCCATAGCGCGGCCATCTTCATGCCGGGTTCATATTGGAACTTCTAACCGTATCAACGCATTTGCGGGTATCCGTATGATTGAGCGCGGGATGCTGCCGGTTCGCGGCGGCAAGGACGAATCGGGGATTTTGGCTAGAATGGTCGGCAAACTCTTTGTTGTTTCGGCTTTTGCAGCAGGTTTTTGCACCCTCAGTGCGCAGGCTTCCGTAGCGTCGGATACGCGTTCGGAGGAGAATTCCCGGCGAATCACCGTGAATGGCGGCGACGTGCTGCTCGCCCAGGCCGGCGATGTCGAAGTCTATTTCGACGGCAACGGCAACAGGGTGATCGTCGATTCCTACACGGGTCAGGTGATCGCCATTCAGCCGCCCCGTGGTGTTGTCGGCCAGCGCGACAGGAGAGCCTTGCGTCAGCGCGAGGTGCGCCGTAGCGATCGCTATTATCAGGGCGATCCCGGCTATGGCGAACGCTCGCGGCGCGACGAACTGCTGGGCCCAGCTGACGAAGGCTATGACGAATATCCGAACAATGGCGGCTATTCGCGCAATGTGCCGCGCGAAGAATTCCCGCCCGCTCCGGGCCGGGCGTTTCCCGATGAGCAGGCCGATCCCAACGGCGGCTACGAGCCCGAGCCGCAGATCGTCCGGCGCGAGCCGATCGAGCGGTCTCCGCTGAACACTCCGGGAGTTGAAACACCACAGACGTCGCCATCGATCTCCGAACCACCAGCCATTGGTGGCGCAACGGTCGAACCGCCGACGACCTTCACTGCGCGCGAAGATGTCGCCGGCATGCAGATTCTGATGGATCGCGCCGGTGCGTCGCCTGGCGTCATCGACGGAAAGTTCGGCTCGAATGTCGACAAGGCGTTCGAGGCCTATCGGCAGCTGACGGGAACCAACCTGAAATCCACGGATACGGCCGCCATCAAGGAGGCGCTCGCTGCGTCCGGCGGTGATCCGTTTATCAACTACACCATCACGCCGGAAGATGCGGCCGGGCCGTTCGTGGCCTCGGTGCCTGCCGACTACAGCCAGAAGGCGCAGCTCGATCACATGAGCTACACCTCGGTTCCAGAGATGCTGGCCGAGCGGTTCCACATGGACGAAACCTATCTCAGGTCGCTCAACCCGCAGGCCAATTTCTCGCGGCCGGGTACGATTGTCCGTGTCGCCAATATAGGCAAGCCGGCCACGACAAAGGTTCAGCGCATCATAGCCGACAAGGGGCTCAAGCAGGTCCGCGCCTATGATGCCGAGGGCAAGCTTGTCGCTGCCTACCCAGCGACGATCGGCTCGTCGGATACGCCGTCGCCGACGGGTACGCATGCCGTGTCGCGCGTCGCGCTCAATCCGAACTACACCTACAACCCCAAGCTCAACTTCAAGCAGGGCGACAACGACAAGATCCTGACCATTCCACCCGGTCCTAACGGCCCGGTTGGTTCGGTGTGGATCGCGCTCGACAAGCCGACCTACGGCATCCACGGCACGCCCGACCCCTCCAAGATCGGCAAGACCGAAAGCCATGGCTGCGTGCGCCTGACGAACTGGGATGCGCAGGAACTGGCGAAACTGGTGAGCCCTGGCGTCACGGTCGAGTTCACGGATTGATAGAATAGTCGTTGGACTGCCGTTTCTTGTCGGCAGGTCGCTAACCGGTGTTCGGGCACGCGCATAATGTCGCTGTATGAGCACGCCCGAATCAGCAATCCTGAACAACGAACTGCCGCCGAAGGCGGCCCGGACGTTCTGTCCGCCGGCGAGCCGCCGCTTCGTCATGTTCTCGGCAATACTCGCCTCCAGCATGGGCTTCATCGACGGTTCGGTCGTGTCACTGGCAATGCCGGCGATCCGCGCCGATCTTGGCGCGTCGCTGATCGACGCCCAGTGGATCAGCAACGGCTACATGCTCTTTCTCTCCGCGCTCGTGCTGCTTGGCGGTGCGGCCGGCGATGTCTTCGGTGTGCGCAACATCTTCGCCGGTGGCATAGCGGTGTTCATGGTGACGTCGCTGCTTTGCGCCATCTCGACGGATGCCGACATGCTGATCGTCATGCGCGCGTTGCAAGGCGTGGGTGCGGCCTTCATGGTTCCGGGCAGCCTTGCCATCATCGCGAAATCCTTTCCGGCTGACATGCGCGGCAAGGCGATCGGCCAATGGGCGGCTTTCTCTTCGCTGACGATGGCGCTGGGGCCGTTTCTGGGCGGCATGGTTCTGTCGTTCGGCGATCCATGGATGTGGCGGCTGATATTTGCCATCAACGTGCCGATCGGCGTTCTGGCGCTGGTCATGATCTTCGGCAAAGTGCCGGCGGATCGGCCGTCGGAGACGCGCCGCCTCGATATTCCGGGCGCAGTTCTGGCGACGGTGGGGCTAGGCGTCATTGCCTGGGGCCTGACCAGTTTCGGCCTGCCCGCCGAAGGTCAGCTTGTCGCGCCGATCATATGGGTCGTGATCGGCATTGCGCTGTTTGCCGCCTTCATTCTCTGGGAGAGCCATACCCGTTCGCCGATGGTGAAGCTGGAGCTGTTCCGCTCGCGCGCTTTTTCAGGCGCCAATCTCTATACGCTGATCCTGTTCTTTGCCTTCAGTGCCGTGCTGTTCTTCCTGCCGATGACGCTCGTTTCGGCCTGGGGCACCAAGGAATGGCAGGTCAGTCTGCTGTTCATTCCGCTGTCACTGTTCATCGCGCTGCTTTCCGGTTCCGCCGGCAGGCTTGCGGATCGGCGCGGGCCGCGCCTGCCGCTTACCCTGGGCGCCGCCATCGTGACCGTGTCCTATACCGGCCTGGCGCTCACCATGCCCTTGATGCAGATATGGACGGTAACGCTTCCCCTACTGTTGCTGAACGGTCTCGGCATGGCAATCCTGGTATCGCCGCTTTCGGCGGCCGTGATGCTGGCGACGCCTGATGAGGATACCGGGCTGGCTTCCGGTGTGAACAACGCGGTTGCACGGGCGGCGGGTTTGATGGCGGTTGCAGCACTCGGCGCCGTGGCCGGTCTGGTTTTCGCGAAAGTTCTTGGGGAGGGCGCGCCGGGCGTCGAATTCGGTGCATTTTCGCCGACGCCTTTGACGCCGGCGATAGAGGCCCTGCGCGTCGAGGCAACGAATCGGGCGTTTCAGGCAATCGCCGGGATATCAGCGGCGATGTGCGCGCTGGCGGGTATCATAGCCTGGGTCACCCAGCCGGCATGGCGTGAGAAAAGATCTGATCTGCCAAGCTAGGCGAGCCCGATCAGCGGGCGGCACTTTCCTTGGCGCTCGCCACCTTCAGCGTTCCCGCATTTTCCTCCTTGAGCAGATCGTCGATCCGCTCGCGCTCGCGCTTGAAGGAAACGAGTTCGTCGCCGTTCAGAATGCGGCCAACCGGAAGGCGCACGCGCATCGGGTCGACCTTGGTGCCGTTGACGATGAGCTCGTAGTGAAG